>CAVIES010000039.1:0-15098 GCA_963641675.1 Anaerovoracaceae bacterium | reverse complement strand
GCTCGTGGGTGACGTTCGAGGTGAACTCGCGGCGCATGAGGTCGTTGCCGCGCAGCTCCTCCATCTGCTCGTCGATGCGCTCAACTAGGGGCTCGAGCTCCACGTAGGAAGACTCGGGGTCGGGGTTGGCCGGGTCGATGTCCAGAATAGGCACGACGATGAAATCCACCACCAGGCGCGAGACCGCCCAGCAGACGAGCACGACCACCATGACCACCATGGCCACGAGGAAGACGTCGTGCGTGAGCGCGGTGGCGGCGCTCTCGCGCGTGACGGCCAGGCGCAGGACGTTGCCGTTCTCCAGGCGCACGGCGCGATAGATCTCGATGCAGCCGACGGTGTCGCTCTCGCGCTCGGAGGCGCCCGAGCCTGTGTTCATGGCGTCAGCCACCTCGGGGCGGTCGGCGTGGTTGCCCATCTCGTCCACGCTGTTCTCGTTGTCATAGAGGACGGTGCCGTCGCTGCCAATATAGGTGAGGCGAACCTCGCCGAGGTCAAGACCCACGAAGCGCATGATGTCGGAGTCAGAGCCGTCCATGGAGGAGGCGATGACGCGGCACTCCATCTCGAGCGTGTCGCCCGCCTCGTCCAGCGAACTCTGCTGGTAGATAAGGGTGGCAAGCACGAGCACCGCCACGGCGGCCACGGCAGAGACGATGGCAAGGGCCGCGAAGATGCGGCGGGCCAGCGAGCGCTGGCGGCGCCCGCCGCGCCTCTTGGTGGAGAGGCTCGACTTCAAAAGGCGCCTCTGCGGCTCTTCCTCGGCTGCGCCCGCCGCCGGAACGAAGGCGGGCTCGGCGGCGGGCCCCTCGACCTCGCCAGACGCGGAGGCCGCGGGCTCCGGAACGGAACTCGCGGCCTCAGAGGCCTCGTCGGCCTCGACGTTCAATTCATCGGCCGGGGCTGCAGCGCCCTCGGCGTCTACGTTCTTCTCAGGCTCACTACCAGCGGCCTTCTTGCTCATGGGGCCTAACCCTTCAGTCGATACCCTACCCCTCGCACCGTCTCGATCATGTCGGCGCTCTCGCCCAGCTTCTGGCGCAGCGTCTGGACGTGGACGTCGACCGTGCGGCTACCGCCGTCGAAGTCCCAGCCCCACACGCGCTGCAGCAGCGTCTCGCGGTTGAACACCACGCCGGGTGACCTCATGAGAAACGATAGCAAATCGAACTCTCTTAAGGTTAGGTTCAGCGGTTGGTTGTTGCACGTCGCCTCGTGACGCGAGGGCGAGAGCACGATCGGACCAACCTCGAGCGTATCGGGCACGGCCGCGGCCACGGCGGCGCGGGCGGGGGCGCGGCGCAGCAACGCGCGCACGCGGCTCACCATCTCCATCATGCCGAAGGGCTTGGCCAGGTAGTCGTCGGCGCCGCCGTCGAGGGCGGTCACCGTGTCGAGCTCGGAGTCGCGGGCGGTGAGCATCATCACGGGAATCTGCGCGAGGCCCGGCGTCTGGCGAATGCGCTTCAGGATCGTCAGACCGTCGGTGTCGGGCAGCATGATGTCAAGAAGGATCGCGTCGGGGATGCGCTCCGCGCAGGCGCGCCTGAACGCGGCGTCGTCGGCAAGGCCCTTGGCCTCGATGCCGGCCTGAGACAGCGCATAGACCGCCAGCTCGCGGATGTTCTTCTCATCCTCGACGTAGTAGATCACCGGTTCGCTCTCCATCCGCAGGTTACTCACCTTGGACTACTCCTCCGGCGTCTCGTCGTCGACAGAGTGGTCCCCTGCCGTAAGGATACGCTCTCCGGTGGCGCGGAACACGCCCCAATCGGCGATGCGCTGGGCGGTGTCGCCGACGTGCTCGAAGTGCTTGGCAACCATCAGCAGCTCGGGCAGGCTCTTGGGAGAGGGCTTGCCGTCCTTGATGAGCTCGATGACGACCTCGACGGCGTCGGCGTACATCTGGTCGAGCTCGTCGTCGGACTTGATGACGGCGCGGGCGAGCTCGGCGTCCTTGGTGAGGAACGAGACCATGCTGTTCTCGACCATCGTGGCGGCATGCTCGCTCATCTTCACGAAGTCCTCGGCGAGGCGCGTGGAGGCCTTGCGGCTTATCTCGGAGTAGATGAAGGCGATGGAGCGCGTGATGGAGTCGATCTTGGTGAGATCGGAGACCACGCGGTAGGCGGCCGTGATGAAGCGCAGGTCGTCGCCCACGAGCGGCTGCTGGAGCAGCATGATGTCGAGGCAGTTGGACTCGATCTCCTGGCGCAGGCGGTCGGCGGCCTTCTGGCCGGCGAGCAGGCCCTCCTCGGCGCCCTTGTCACCGGAGGCGGCAAGGCCGGCGGCGCGGACGTCTGAGGCGCACTTCTCGGCAAAGCGGGTGAGCAAGCTCTCCATCTCGTTGAGCTGCTTCATGAATTCGACTCGAGTAGCCATATCAGCTGAACCTTCCTGAGAGATATTCCTGGGTGCGCTGCTCGCGCGGGTTGGCGAACAGCTCCTTGGTCGGGCCGGCCTCGACAAGCTCGCCGAGGTAGAAGAAGGCGGTCTTGTCGGCCACGCGGGTGGCCTGCTGCATGTTGTGCGTCACCACGACGACGGTGTGGTCGTGGGCGAGCTTCTGCATGAGCTCCTCCACCAAGAGGGTGGAGATGGGGTCAAGGGCGCTGGTGGGCTCGTCCATGAGCAGCACGTCGGGGCTCGTGGCGAGGGCGCGCGCGATGCAGAGGCGCTGCTGCTGGCCGCCGGAGAGGCCCAGGCCGCTCTGGTCGAGCTTGTCCTTGACCTCGTCCCAGAGGGCGGCTTCGGTGAGGGTGCGCTCCAAGATCTCGTCGCCCTGGGCGCGCGTGAGCTTGCACATGCGGTTGGGGCCGTAGAGGACGTTGTCGCGGATGCTCATCGGGAACGGGTTGGGGTGCTGGAACACCATGCCGACGTGCACGCGCAGCGAGTTGGCGTCCATCTCGAAGATGTTCTGGCCGTCAAACTCGATCTCGCCCTCGTGGCGGACGGTCTCGACGAAGTCGCACATGCGGTTGAACGTGCGCAGGAGCGTCGACTTGCCGCAGCCGGAGGGGCCGATGAAGGCCGTGGCGCGGCGCTCGGGAATCTCGAGCGAGATGTTCTTGAGCGCCTGGAAGTCGCCGTACCAAAGGTTGAAGTCGCGCACGGCAAGAGCGAGGTTGGCATCGGAGATGTCGCGGTGCTCTGCCTGGGTGAACTCCTTCTCCATCTAAATCACCCGAACCTTCCGCTGAGATAGTCTGCGAGGCGCTGGTCCTCGGGAGACATGAAGATGCGCTTCGTGGGGCCGCACTCCACCATGTCGCCCATGTAGAAGAAGGCCGTGCGGTCGGAGACGCGGGTGGCCTGCTCCATGTTGTGGGTGACGATGGCGACGCAGATGCCCGAATCGGCGATTGCGCGGATGGTCTCCTCCACGGCGAAGGTGGAGATGGGGTCGAGCGCCGAGCAGGGCTCGTCGAAGAGGACCACGTCGGGGTCCATGGCGAGCGTGCGGGCGATGCAGAGACGCTGCTGCTGGCCGCCGGAGAGGCCAAAGCCGCTCTGCCCCAGCTTGTCCTTGACCTCGTCCCAGAGGGCGGCCTGCCTAAGCGAGCGCTCCACGAGCTCGTCGCCTTCCTCGCGGGTCTTCACGCGGCCGTGGCGCTTGGGGGCGAAGAGGATGTTCTCGCGGATGGACTTGCGGAACGGCGTCGGCTGCTGGAACACCATGCCGATGCTCGTGCGCAGCTGGAAGAGGTTCTCCTCGCGCGTGTTGATGTCACGGCCGTGATAGAGGATCTGGCCGCCGATGTCGCACTTGGGGATCTCGCGGTTCATGAGGTTGAGGCAGCGCAGGAAGGTGGACTTGCCGCAACCGGAGGGGCCGATGAGCGCCGTCACGCTGCCGGCGTCGAAGCCGAGCGTGGTGGGATGCAGCGCCTCCTTGGTGTGGTTGTAGCGCACGGTGACGTCCTTGGCCTGGAGCAGGTGGGTCTCAGACTCCCCCGCCTCGGCGCGGACGGCGACCTGCGCGGTCGTGGTCTCGATCATTCGCTCGTCAGCCTCCTCGCGAGCGCCTTGCCGACGATGCGGGCAAGGACGTTGAAGAGAAGCACGCAGATGATGAGCACCGCGGCCGTGCCCCAGACGATCTCGTCGTTGCCGGGCGTGGGCTCCATCTTGAGCTTCCAGATGTGGACGGCCAGGGTCTCGGCCGGACGGAAGATGTTCCAGGGGCTGCGGGCGCTGGTGATCGCGGCCGCGAAGTTGAGGCGGCTGGCAGCGGAGCCCGAGGTGAAGATCAGCGCGGCGGCCTCGCCGAACACGCGGCCGGCGCTGATGACGATGCCGGTGACGATGGCGGGCATGGCGGCCGGCAGCAGGATGTTGAGGGTGGTCTCCCAACGGGTGAGGCCCATGGCGAGGGCGGCGTCGCGCTGGCTGCGCGGGACGTCCTCGAGCGCCTGCTGGATGACGCGGACCAGGATGGGGATGTTGAACATCGTGAGCGCCAGGGCGCCGGCGATGATCGAGATGCCCCAGCCGAGCACCACGACGAAGAAGAGGCTGCCGAACATGCCAACGACGATGGAGGGCAGGCTCGAGAGGGTCTCGATGGCCGTGGAGGCCGCGGAGGTGATCCAGTTGTCGGGCGCGTACTCAACCATGAAGATGGCGGCGCCCAAGCTGATGGGCACGCTGATGATGAGCGTGATGATCAGCATGTAGAACGAGTCGAACAGCTGGAAGGCAATGCCGGGAACCTCGGAGTCGGAGCTCGAGTTGGTGAGAAAGCCCGGCTGGAAGACCTTCCACAGGCCGCGCGCCAGGATGTAGATGACGATGGCGGCGAGCAGCGCCAGCACGAGGCCGACGACGGCGGTGAGGATCGCCGTGGCGAGCTTGTCGGCGCGGCCGATCTTGGCGGCGTGGGCGTCGAGGTCGACGCTCTTGATGGGGTCAGTCTTGACGACGTCTTCGTTAGCCATTGGCCTTCGCCCCCTTCTTGCCGATGACGTGGATGATCACGATGAAGAGCAGCGACATACCCATGAGCAGAAGGCCCAGGCTCCAGAGGGCGTGGTACTCCACAGAGCCCGTGGTGGCGTTGGAAAGGCCGCTGGTGAGGGCGGTGGTGAGCGTGGCCGCCGGGTCGAGCAGGCCATTCGGCATGGCCTTCTCGACGCCGCCGATGACCATCTGCACGGCAAGGGTCTCGCCAAAGGCGCGGGTCATGCCGAGGATGACGGCGGTGAGCAGGCTCGGGAGCGCGCTCTTGAGGACGACGTTGGTCACGGTCTGCCAACGGGTGCAACCGAGGGCGTAGGAGCCCTCGCGATACTGGTTGGGCACGGCGGCGAGGGCATCGATCGAGAGGGTCGTCACGGTGGGAAGGATCATGACGGCCAGGACGATGGCTCCGGAGAGGATGCCCGCGCCAGTGCCGGCGGCCTCGCCGAAGATGGCCCTCATGGCGGAGTTGACCACCGTGAGGCCAATGAGGCCGTAGACGACGCTGGGGATGCCGACGAGCAGCTCCACCAGCGGCTGGAAGATCTTGCGACCAAAGACCGGGCGAATCTCGACCACGAAGATGGCCGAGCCGAGCGCCACGGGAAGCGCGAAGACCGTCGCCAGGAGGGTGACGGAGAAGGAGCCCACGATGAGGGGCAGGGCGCCGTAGCGTCCGTCGGACGGAATCCAGTTCTGCCCGGTGATGAAGCTGCCGAAGTCAACGCCGTCGACGAAGAACGTGGTGAGGCCCTGCTCAGCCACCATCACGATGAGGGTGACAACAACAAGGGCCACGAGGGCCACGCAGGCCCCCGTGAGCCCCAGTCCCACGTTCTCGAGGCGTCGCTTAGGCAAAAGAGCCTTTGCCATAGCGAATCCTAACTAAGAAGTTGCGTGCTTTAGGCAGCGGTGACGTTGCCGTCGGCGTCCTTCTGGACCTTCATGCCGGTCAGAGGAATGAAGCCCTGCTCCTCAACGAGGGAGCCCTGGACGTCGTCGGAGAGCATGTAGTCGATGAAGGCCTGGGTGACCTCGTCGGCGTCGGAAGAGACGTACATGTGCTCGTAAGACCAGATCTTGAAGTCGCCGGACTCGACGTTCTCGGAGGTCGGCTCGACGCCGTCGACCTTGAGGGCCTTGAACTTGGTGTCGTCGAAGTAGGAGAAGGCGAGGTAGGAGATGGCGCCGGTGGTCTGCTGGATCTTCTCGACGACGGTGCCGGAGGAGTCCTCCTCGGCAACCGGCTTGAAGGAGTCGGGCACGGTGGCGCCGGCGAGGACGGCGTCCTCGAAGGTGGCGCGGGTGCCGGAGCCGGCCTTGCGGTTGATGACCTGGATGGCGCCGGCGGTGCCGCCGACCTCGCTCCAGTCGGTGATCTCGCCGCAGAAGATGCCCTTGAGCTGCTCGGTGGTGAGGTCGTCAACGTCGACGTCGCTGTTCACGATCGGGCCCATGCCCACGACGGCGACCTTGTTGTCGACGAGCTTGGCGACATCCTCGGCCTCGAGCTTGGCCTCGGCGAAGACGTCGGAGCGGCCGATCTGGGCCTTGCCGTCCTTGACGTCGGAGAGGCCCTGGCCAGAGCCGCCACCGGAGATGGTGATGTTGACGTTGGCGTTTTCGTCCATGAAGTTGTTGGCGGCAGCCTCGACGAGCGGCTGGAAGCTCGTGGCGCCAGAGCAGGTGACAGAGCCCTCAAGCTCGGCGGCAGCCTCAGAGGCGGCCTCGGTGGTGGTGCTGGAGCTGGAGCTACCGCAACCGGCGAGACCGAGGCCGGCGACGGCGGCAAAGCCACCGGCGAGGCCGAGGAACTGGCGACGAGACATATCCTTGCTCATGGTTCTCCTTCTGTTGAGTTTTAGAGGAGCTGTGCGCGGCCGCATCCGGCGTTCCGCGCAACCGGCTTGTCCGGCGCTCCCCACATCCGAGGAGAGACTCTACGGGGCGCGTGCCGCTGTTTTGCGCTCACCCGCCGTCCCTTACGGCGCCGTGACGAACCCTTACCATCGGCTGATTTCGCCTTACATTCCCTTAACAATTGGAAGGGCCAGCCCATGGGCACACTCCCCCGCTGGTGCGTCGCACGCGGGGGGGCGATTCGATGTTGTCGATGCAGGGAGTCTTCAAGACCAAGGCCGGGGCGCGTCGCACGCGGGAGCGATTCAATGTTGTCGATGCAGGGAGTCTTCAAGACCAAGGCCGGGGCGCGTCGCACGCGGGAGCGATTCAATGTTGTCGATGCAGGGAGTCTTCAAGACCAAGGCCGGGGCGCGTCGCACGCGGGAGCGATTCAATGTTGTCGATGCAGGGAGTCTTCAAGACCAAGGCCGGGGCGCGTCGCACGCGGGAGCGATTCAATGTTGTCGATGCAGGGAGTCTTCAAGACCAAGGCCGGGGCGCGTCGCACGCGGGAGCGATTCAATGTTGTCGATGCAGGGAGTCTTCAAGACCAAGGCCGGGGCGCGTCGCACGCGGGAGCGATTCAATGTTGTCGATGCAGGGAGTCTTCAAGACCAAGGCCGGGGCGCGTCGCACGCGGGAGCGATTCAATGTCGCATATGAATACATTTGAACAATTTGTATTCTCCTGCGGCATTAGCGAGCGCAACAGTGCCTCCAACTCAGCCCAGCCAATGCATCTACCAGCGGAGATGCCAAAGCAGACCGGAGGGCCTGCAGTCGCGATGTCGCATATAGATGCAAATTGGTAATTTGCATCTATATGCGACGCCCAATCGCCCCACCTCGCAACCCTCGCTGGTGCTTTGAATAGCCTGAAAAGATTAGGTGCCGAAAAATTAGGTTCCCGAATGATTAGGTACCTTGACTATTCACCACAAGCCTCCTAGGATTCACTCTGTAAACCTAAGGAGGACCATGGAAGAAACCCCAGAAACAGAGGTGCGCGGCGTGGCCGAGACTCCCCCGCAGGGCTCGGACGCGAACGCGCCAAGCCTCGTCCCCGGCGAGCCGGGCAGCGGCTTCAGCGCCTGCGGCCGCATCGAGGCGTTCCCCAAGAACGCCAGCGACGACGACCCGTTCCGCCCCCGCTGGATGGACATCGCCGACCCCTACGAGCGCCAGTGCGCCCACATCGTCGACATGATCGGCTACTGCGGCCACTACATGCACGTGAACGGCGGCGGTCGCTCGGGGCGCGCGCCCATCATCTGCGCCATCGCCAAGCGCGGCGGCGAGATGCCGCAGCGAGCACTCATGAGCCTGTTCGACCTCAAGGCGGGTTCGCTCTCCGAGGTGCTCGCCAAGATCGAGCGCGACGGTTTCATCGAGCGCACGCGCGACCCGCAAGACCGCCGGCAGCTCATCATCCGCCTCACCGAGGCAGGCCGCGAGCAGGCCGCCTTTGAGCAGGCACGGCGCGAGAAGTTCCGAGCGGAGGCCCTCACCTGCCTCAGCAAGGAAGAGAAGGAGCAGCTAGAAGACATGCTCTCTCGCGTTAAGGAACATTGGAAGCAGCTCGATCCAGACAAGGAGGAATGCCCGTGCAGCAAGAACTAAACGGCGCCGAGAAGGTCAGCTACGGCAAGATCCTGAAGCGCCTCGGGCAGAGCACCCGCGAGTACAAGAACGTCACCATCGCCACGCCGCTCCTGGTTTTGGGAGAGGTCGTCTGCGAGATGGCCATCCCCTTCCTCACGGCCGCGCTCATCGACAACATCCAGGCCGGAGCCACGGTCGAGGACCTGCTCGCCCCCGCCGCCGTCCTGGTGCTGCTCGCCCTCATCTCGCTCGCCTTCGGCGTGGCCGCAGGCATCACCTGCAGCTATGCGAGCTGCGGCTTTGCGAAGAACCTGCGCAAGGACCTCTTCTATAACATCCAGCGCTTCAGCTTCGCCAACATCGACGAGTTCAGCTCGAGCTCGCTGGTGACCCGCCTCACCACCGACGTCACCAACGTGCAGCAGGCGTTCATGATGATCATCCGCATCGCGGTGCGCTCGCCTCTGTGCCTGGTCTTCGCCTTCATCATGGCAACCGTCATGGGCGGCCCGCTCGCACTCGTCTACGCCGTGATCCTGCCGTTCCTGGCCTGGGGCCTGTTTGCCATCATCAACAAGGTGCACCCCATCTTCACGAGCGTCTTCCACAAGTACGACGCCCTGAACGAGAGCGTCGAGGAGAACGTCACCGGCATGCGCGTGGTCAAGAGCTACGTGCGCGAGGACTATGAGAAGAGGAAGTTCGCCACTGCCGCGCAGGACGTCTGCTTCGACTTCACCCGCGCCGAGAAGCTGCTCGCCTTCAACAACCCCATGATGATGCTTGCCATCGACCTGACCTGGGTCATCATCATCTACTTTGGCTCGCAGGTCATCATCACCGACGGCTCCAGCTTCAACGTGGGCCAGCTCTCCGCCATCTTCACCTACGGCTTCCAGATCCTCATGAGCCTCATGCAGCTCTCCATGATCTTCGTCATGGTGACCATGGCCGACGAGAGCGCCCGCCGCATCGCCGAGGTCCTCGACGCCGAGCCCACCATCAAGGCCCCCGAGAACGCCATGACCTCCGTCGCCGACGGCTCCATCGACTTCGACCACGTTGGCTTCAAGTACTCCGAGAAGGCCGAGCGTGAGGCCCTCGAGGGCATCGACCTGCACATCAAGAGCGGCGAGACCGTCGGCATCATCGGCGGCACCGGCTCCTCCAAGTCGACCCTCGTGAACCTCATCCCCCGCCTCTACGACGTGAGCGAGGGCTGCGTGAAGGTCGGCGGCGTGGACGTTCGCAACTATGACCTCGAGACGCTGCGCACCAACGTCGCCATGGTGCTCCAGAAGAACATCCTCTTCAGCGGCACCGTCGCCGAGAACCTGCGCTGGGGCAACCCCGAGGCCACCGACGATGAGGTGCGCGAGGCGGCCGAGCTCGCCTGCGCCGACGAGTTCCTCGCCGACAAGCCCGAGGGCTACAACTCCTGGTGCGAGCAGGGCGGCTCCAACTTCTCCGGCGGCCAGAAGCAGCGCCTCTGCATCGCGCGTGCGCTGCTGCGCCGCCCGAAGGTGCTGATCCTCGACGACTCCACGAGCGCCGTCGACACCAAGACCGACGCGAAGATCCGCGAGGGCCTCGCCTCCTACCTGCCCGACACCACCAAGATCATCATCGCCCAGCGCACGGCCTCCGTTGAGGACGCCGACCGCATCATCGTGATGGACGGCGGCCGCATCGCCGACATGGGCACGCACGCCGAGCTCATGGAGCGCTGCGACATCTACCGCGAGACCTACACCTCGCAGAACAGCATGAACTCGGACGAGGCAGTGGCCGAGGCCAGCGCCACGCCCGCCGAGGCCCCGAAGGGAGGCGATAGCCTTGAGTAAGCCCGAGAACGCGCCCAAGCGCGCCCAGATCAACCCGAAGACCGTCGCCCGCGTCATCAAGGCGCTCTTCTCCTTCTATCCGCGCCTGCTGCCGCTCGTCATCGTGTGCCTGCTCGTCGCGGCCATCACGAGCTGCTTCGGCGCCGTGTTCCTGCAGAGCGCTCTCTCGATCATCACCGAGTTCTCCACCACCGGCGACTGGGCGGCCGCCCAGCCGAAGATCTTCCAGACGGTCGCCACGCTGGCCCTCGTCTACCTGACGGGCCTCGCCGCCTCCACCTGCTGGAACCTCTGCATGGCCACCATCACGCAGGGCTCGCTCGAGCAGCTGCGCGAGCAGGTCTTCAACAACATGCAGGACCTGCCCATCCGCTACTTCGACACGCACCAGCGCGGCGACATCATGAGCCACTACACCAACGACATCGACGCCCTGCGCCAGATGATCTCGCAGTCGCTGCCCAACCTCTTCCAGACCGGCATCGTGCTCACCACGGTCTTCATCATCATGCTGTACTACTCGGTGTGGATGTGCCTGGTGATCGTGCTCGGCGTGGCCCTCATGACCCTGCTCACCAAGGTGCTCGGCGGCATGTCTGCCAAGTACTTCGTGGCCCAGCAGAAGGAGCTCGGCTCGGTCGAGGGCAACATCGAGGAGATCATGAACGGCCAGAAGGTCGTCAAGGCCTTCTGCCACGAGGATGCCGCCAAGGTCGACTTCGACAAGATCAACGAGCACCTCTACGAGGTCTCCCAGCAGGCCAACATGTACGGCAACGTCCTCGGTCCGGTGCTTCAGAACCTCGGCAACCTCATCTACGTCATCGTCGCGCTCGCGGGCGGCATCCTGCTCGCCAGCGGCACGCCGAACCTGAGCCTGTCCGGCATGGAGCTCTCCATCGCCGTGGTGGTGCCCTTCCTCAACATGACCAAGCAGTTCTGCGGCCAGATCGGTCAGATCTCCATGCAGATCAACGCCGTGGTCATGGGACTCGCCGGCGCCGAGCGCATCTTCGCCCTCATCGACGAGGAGCCCGAGGAGGATCACGGCTACGTCACCCTCGTGAACCTCAAGGTCGAGGGCAACGAGCTCAAGGAGAGCGAGGGGCGCACGGGCCTCTGGGGCTGGAAGCACCCCCACCACGACGGCACCGTCACCTACACCCCGCTTCGAGGCGACGTGCGCATGGAGGGCGTGGACTTTGGCTACACCCCTAAGAAGCAGGTGCTCTATGACGTGAGCGTCTTTGCCAAGCCCGGCCAGAAGGTCGCCTTCGTGGGTGCCACCGGTGCCGGCAAGACCACCATCACCAACCTCATCAACCGCTTCTACGACATCGCCGACGGCAAGATCCGCTACGACGGCATCAACGTCAACAAGATCTGCAAGCCCGACCTTCGTCGCTCGCTTGGCGTGGTGCTGCAGGACGTGAACCTGTTCACCGGCACCGTGATGGACAACATCCGCTACGGCAAGCTCGACGCCACCGATGAGGAGTGCGTCGCCGCCGCCAAGCTCGCCGGCGCCGACGACTTCATCAACCGCCTGCCCGAGGGCTACAACACCATGCTCTCCGGCAACGGCGCGCAGCTCTCGCAGGGCCAGCGCCAGCTCATCTCCATCGCCCGCGCCGCCGTGGCCGACCCGCCCGCGATGATCCTCGACGAGGCCACGAGCTCCATCGACACGCGCACCGAGGCCATCGTGCAGAAGGGCATGGACGCGCTCATGCAGGGCCGCACCACCTTCGTCATCGCGCACCGCCTCTCCACCGTGCGCAACTCCGACGTGATCATCTGCCTCGACCACGGCCACGTGATCGAGCGCGGCAACCACGAGGAGCTCATCGCCAAGAAGGGCTACTACTACCAGCTCTACACCGGCGCCTTCGAGCTCGAGTAAGACGGCCGGCACATAGCAGCCAGCGCAAGGCGCCCGCGAGCCAATCCGCTTGCGGGCGCCTTCTTTGTGGCTACGGCACACTCGTCACGTCCTCGCCCTCCCCCGCTCCACGCATCTCCGCCGCAGCAAAACGCCCGCGAACCGAAGCTCGCGGGCGCCTATGGTGCCGAGTCAGATGCGCGGAAGAGCCGCGGGCCAGCTTGGACTAGCTGACGTACTTGTTGACGATCTCGTCGTACTTGCCGCTGTCCTTGAGGTTCTTGAGGCCGGCGTTGAAGGCCTCGAGCAGCTCGGAGTTCTCGTCCTTCTTGACGGCGAAGCCGCAGTTGTTGGTGTTCTCGGGGTTCTTGTAGACGACCTCGAGGCCGTTGTCGTGCTTGCAGCCGTAGTCGATGACCGGGTAGTACTCGAAGCACAGCTCGGAGTTGCCGGTGAGGACGTCCTGGTACATGAGGTCGGAGGTGTCGAAGTAGGTGAGCGTGAGCTCGTACTCGTCCTTCAGGCTCTCGGCCCACTCGGCGCCCTGCGAGCCCGTCTTGACGGCGGCGCGCTTGCCCTTGATGTCGTCGAGGCTAGAGAGGCCGGCGCCGGCCTTGCAGGCGATGCAGGAGGAGGACTCGTAGTAGATGTCGGAGAAGTCGTACTTCTTCTTGCGCTCGTCATTGACGCCCATGCCGGCCATGACGCCGTCGGCCTGACCGGACTGGAGGGCCGCGAGGGCGGCGTCGAAGCCGAGGGACTGCTTCTCGAGCGTGATGCCCTGGTCCTCGGCGATGGCGTCGAGCAGGTCGACGTCGATGCCCACGAAGTCGCCGTTCTCGTCGGTGTACTCAAACGGGGCGAAGACGGTGTCCATGGCGATGATGTAGGACTTGCCGCTGGCGGCGCTGGTGGCAGTGGTCGCGGCCTCGGTGGTGGCGGACTCGGTGGAAGAGGAGCCGCCACAGCCAACCAGGCCGAGGCCGAGGACGGCGGCGGCGGAGCCGGCGAGGCTGAGGAACTGGCGACGGGAAAGGTCTGCGGACATAAGGTATCCCCCTCTATGCGCGGCCGCGCGCCTCGCACGGCCTCAATGAATGACGTGGGAGACCTTAGCTCGCGACCTGCCGTGGCGGGCCCTCCTGAAACCTTCGGGTGCCCGTTCTTTTACGCCCACGTAGCGCCGCCGAAACACTGTTTCAGCCCCGTATCAGCATCTTTGCCTGCGTCTTTCCACCCGCGAAACATCGCGTCACCACGCTCGGCCTCTACAGCTCCGTGCCGCGACGGAGCTCCTTTGTTTTAGATAGAGCCGCTTATCTATAACAAGGACCAAATCGAACGCCCGATATTTCAAACAAAACGCCCCTCGGCTCATTCGAACCGAGGGGCGCATGTTGCCATTGATATCTTGCCAGCTGTGGGTGATCGTACGGTTTACTCGAGATACCAAATCGATGTCGGAGTTACCTCTGAGTTGTTGTAGTCCTCGGTTTCGGACTCCCATCCGAATCCAACCTTCTTGCCAACTTCTACTTCCCTGAAGCCGATGAGCTTCTGTTCGCCATCAATGACCGTCTTCAGGACGTTCTCGTCATACTTGAGCGTGTAGAAGTCCTGAATGTTCTTGCCGTCCTTCATCTTTGACTCTGGGTAGTCAGCCTGGACGACGATCTCCGTGCCGCTGTTCGCGACAACGGTGCCCGTAAGGGTAGGCTCCATCGTTTCGTCGCTGGACTGAGTGGCAGCGGAAGTCTCCGCGGCAGCGTCTGCCGAAACCGTCGTGCTCGAGGGCGCGCATCCATAAAGGGAAGACAGGGCGAAGACGCCAGCAACCATGAGGGCAAGGTGCCTTTTCATTGAGTTCACCTATCTCCTTTGGTTTGCGAGCATATTAACGGACAGCATATTTCCCTAGTTAAAGAACAAGTAAAGACAGCGCGAACGGCACATTTCAACGGCAAGCGCTGTCTGATGCTCATGGCCTCATCCGGTCAATCTGCGAAACACGACCAAGAGAAGGTAAAATACCCCGTGGTAAACCTATGTATGGAGGCGTGAATGTACTCGTTTGAGAGCCGCGTGAGGTATAGCGAGATTGGCGAGGGCGGAAGGCTTTCCGTGCCCGCCGTCATCAACTACATGCAAGACTGCAGCACGTTCCAGTCCGAGAAGTACGGCATCGGCATTTCGCACGCCATGGAGACGGGCCTAGCCTGGATGCTCTCAGGCTGGCGCATCGAGGTGCGCGAGCTGCCGCGCCTGGGCGCGCCCATCTCCATTAGCACGTGGGCCACCGCCTTTAACGGCCTTGCCGCCAGCCGCAACTTCACCATCAAGAGCACCGAGGACCCCGAGGTCGAGCCGCTCGTCCGCGCCGACTCGGGCTGGTTCCTGTTCGACGCCAACAAGGGCCGCCCCACCCGCGTGCCCGAGAGCGAGTCGGCCGCCTACGTGGAGGACGCCAAGGACGACTCCCCTCTTGATATGCCAGCCGCCCCGCGCATGATCAAGGTCACCGGCGAGGGCGAGGCAGCCGCGCCCGTCACCGTCACCGGTGCCCTCATCGACACGAACCACCACGTCAACAACGCCCAGTACGTGAGCCTTGCCTTTGGCGTGCTTGAGGAGGCGCCCGCAGCCCCCTTTACGCTCGAGGTGCGCTACAGCCGCGCCGCCAAGCTCGGCGACGTCATCTACCCGCACGTCCACCACGAGGAGTTCGATGGCGCACCCGCAACCGTCGTCACCCTCGACGCCGAAGACGGCAAGCCCTACGCCAGTGTGAGGATTAGCTAGGAATCAACCTGAGAGGCCGGGGTCAAGGGCCACCACGTCCAGCTCAGGCGCACCTGAGCTCGCACGAAGGTGACATTAAGTCACCTTCGGCTCATGCGGAATCTCGC
>CAVIES010000038.1:0-15486 GCA_963641675.1 Anaerovoracaceae bacterium | reverse complement strand
GTCGACAACCTCAAGCACGAGGACGAGACCCGTGCGGCTGCCAGGCAGGACGATGCGGCTGCTGGCGGCGAGCCTGCCAACGATGCGCCTTCCCCATATGCCGACGAATCCGAGCCCTGGGGTTCCCTCGACGAGCTTTGGGATGATCCTGCCGCTTTCCGGGAGATGCCAGCCTCCGCTAAGGAAGACAAGCCGTGCATCCGCGTCATAGCGCCGGATTTGCCTATCGAAATCGAGGTCATGGGTTCAAACGTCACCGTCCGCCAGATAACGGCCGCCGAGGCCTAGGGGTGCAGCATGCCTGAGTTCACGATCGTCTCCGAGTCTCGTGCGCGGGAGACCCACCAGCGCACCGGCCGTCCCATCCAACATTGGTGCTGGGTGATCCTGCTCAACGGTGAGTTCTACTACGTCTCGTGGCTCTCCACCTCGCCCTACGGCGACAGGCCAGAGTGCATGGCCTTCGCCTCTGACGAGCACGGCAACGTCAACGACTGGGACGAGCTCTCCGTCTGCTACTGCACCGACCCCCGCGTAGCTCTCAGACAAACCATCTCAGCCCTCGCCACTCAGCCAACTAAGCTCGCGTGCTAACATGTATAATAAAATATACAAAAGCGTGACTGCATGTTTAGCCTGAAGGCCACGAAGGAGTTCTCAAAGTGGCTGGAGCGCCTTAAAGACCACGAGGCAAAGGGTAGGCTGCTCTTCAAAATCGAAGCGCTGAGAAAGACGGGCCATGCTGGCGACTTCAAGGCGATTGACGAAGGCGTCTATGAGGGCAGGTTTCACTTTGGCCCCGGCTACAGAATCTATTACGCAAGAAGAGGGGCCGAAGTGATCCTGCTTTTGATGGGCGGCACGAAGGCGACCCAGCGTGCGGATATCGAGCTGGCGAAGAAGCTAAACCGGTCGTATGAGTGAGGGATTGCGATGAGGCAGGCGGTAGAGTGGGATGCAGCTGGTTTTCTCGGTGACGAGGAGACTATGGCGGCGTATCTCAATGCGGCAATTGAGGAAGGCGATTCTGCCGACATAGCAAAGGCGCTCGGCGATATAGCGCGCGCCAAGGGCATGACAAAGGTTGCTAAAGAGACCGGCTTTACCAGAGACGGCCTCTACAAGGCCCTCTCTGAAACTGGCAACCCGAGCATCGCCCTTGTCTCAAAAGTGCTCTCAAGCTTTGGCCTAAAGCTCAGGGTAGCGGTTGGCTAAAACCGACAAAAGCGATGCCGGGGTGCTCTCATAGAGGGCGGGCGGCACCTCCCAGCGGATGGGAGGTGGGCATATGACTATATCTGACGTCTTGCCGCTATTTGCGCTGGTCCTAGCGGCTATTAAGCTGGGAAACGACATAAGAAAATAGCCGCTCCCCTGTAAGAAACAGCTACTCTCTACCACTTATAAAATTGAAAAGTGGAGGACGAGCCTGTTCGCCCAGGCAGCCGTCCGTCCTCAATGATAGCGCCCAGTTCCGTAGCCACAAGGAGCCTCGCCTCGCCAACAAGTTCTCCCAAACTTGCGAAGGTCGAAAAAAGTTGCTTGACCGCTCGCGTTCGTCTGCTATATTAAACAAGCTCGATTTGCGAGCGACATAGTTGGCTGGGTAGCTCAGTCGGTAGAGCAGGGGACTGAAAATCCCCGTGTCAGGGGTTCGATTCCCTTCCCCGCCACCAGAAATTACGCAGGCCGGAGATTCGTCTCCGGCCTGTTTCTGTTATGACGAGCCGAGCGGTTTCTGACCGGGATACCCGCGAGCAGGATGCTAGTCGCAAAGCTGGTTGAATTCCGGGCGAGGGGATTTTCAGTCCCCTGCGCAAGTTTCGGTAAGTTGACTACTCCCTGCTATACCTTTGAACTGCGCTTTCGTAAGGTTTTCGTCAAAAATGCCTTATTCGCCGCCGCCTGCCGATGTCATTCGTCGGGCGGTGGCTTGCGTTCATAAACTGAAAACGTTGCAACGGGAATTCAAACGGGAGGAGAGACCGTTCATGTCCAAGATCTTCAACAGCCCCAGCAAGTACATCCAGGGCCCCGACGAGCTCGCCAAGCTCGCCGGCTACGTCGAGCCGCTTGGCTCCAAGGCTCTCGTCATCAACACGCCTTCCGGCGTGAAGCGCGTCGGCGCCAAGGTGGAGGCTGGCTTTGCTAGCTCCAAGGCCGAGGCCTACTACGAGGACTTCAACGGCGAGTGCTCCGAGGGTGAGGTCAACCGCCTCGTCGAGGTCGCGAAGGCCAACGGCTGCGACGTCGTCGTGGGCATCGGCGGCGGCAAGACGCTCGACACCGCCAAGGCCACGGCCTTCTACCTGGGTGCGCCCGTGGTGATCTGCCCCACCATCGCCAGCTCCGACGCCCCCTGCAGCGCTCTTTCGGTCCTCTACACCGACGACGGCCAGTTCGACCGCTACCTGTTCCTGCCGGCCAACCCCAACATCGTCCTCATGGACACCACCGTCATCGCCGCTAGCCCGGTGCGCCTCACCGTCTCTGGCATGGGCGACGCCCTGGCCACCTACTTTGAGGCCCAGGCCACGCACGACGCCGACGGCGCCACCTGCGCCGGCGGCAAGGGTGGCCTCGCGGCCCTCCAGCTCGCCCGCCTCTGCTACGACACCCTCATGGAGGACGGCGTGAAGGCCAAGGTCGCCCTCGAGCGCGGCGCCCTCACGCCCGCCGTCGAGCATGTCATCGAGGCCAACACGCTCCTCTCCGGCATCGGCTTCGAGAGCTCCGGCCTCGCCGCCGCCCACGCTATCCACAACGGCCTTACCCTGCTGGAGGAGTGCCACGGCATGTATCACGGCGAGAAGGTCGCCTTCGGCACCCTCTGCCAGCTCGTGCTCGCCGATGCCTCCACCGAGCAGCTCGAGGAGGTCCTCGGCTTCTGCATCGAGGTGGGCCTGCCGGTGACCTTGGGCGAGCTTGGCGTGGCCGAGGTCACGCGAGAGAAGGCCATGATCGTGGCCGAGGCCGCCTGCGCACCCTCCGATACCATGGGCAACATGCCGTTCGACGTCACGCCCGACATGGTGGCCGAGGCCATCCTCGGCGCCGACGCCCTTGGCCACTACTACCTCGACTAGTAGTTATCCGTTAATTGATTTGAGGGGCGCTGGTCAAATGGCTGGCGCCCCTTCTTCATGTCTACTGCGCGAGCACCATGGCGACGGCGTAGTCGTCCTCGTTGGTGATGGAGACGAGCAGCTCGGTGACGCCGGCCTCCTCCATGGCTGCGGCAAGCTCGGGGCCCGGCACCACGTACGGGCTGCCGTCCGGACGCGTGAGCGTCTCCACGCGGCGCAGGTCAAAGCCCTCCTTAGTGAGCGGGGCCACGGCCTTGAACACGGCCTCCTTGGCGGCAAAGCGGCCGGCAAGGTGCTCGGCCGGGTTGTGGCGCTCGAGCGCGGCCGCAAGCTCGCGCTCGCTGAAGGTGCGGCGCACGAAGGCGTTCTGCTCGGCGGCGGCCTTTCCCTTGATGCCCTCGCCGATGCGGTCGATCTCTGAGATCGACGCCATGTCTATGCCGATGCCCTTTACCACGCGTGCCTCCATGGGGTCATTGATATGTTGATGGTAACGGAACAGCGCCGCCCGCTCCTCGGAAGAGGGGAGTGATTGCCCGCCGCGCAGCAGTGCGAACCGCGCCGCAGCAGTGCGATCCATGCTGCCGCGCCCCATGTTGTCTCCGCGGCCGCCGCGCCCAATGGCGTCGTCGCAACCAGCGCAGGCTGCCCGACCCACACAAAACGAGCCCCTCGCAACCGCGTGGTTGGAGGGGCTCGATGCAAGCGCGTAACCTAGGCGGCTATGCCGCAGGCAAACTTAGGCGCTCGGGCAGATCTTCTTGAAGAGGGCGACGACGTCGTCGAAGGAGGCGTCGCGGGGGTTGCCCGGGAAGCAGGCGTCGGCCATGGCGTCCTTGGCGAGCTGGTCGATCTCCTCGGCCTTCATGGCCTCGCAGACGGTCGGGATGTTGACGTCGGCGGAGAGCTGCTTCACGGCGGCGATGGCGGCGTCGGCGGCCTCGTCCTCGCTCATGCCGGTGGTGTCAACGCCCATGGCCACGGCGACCTCGGCGAGGCGCTTGGTCACGACGGGCTTGTTGAACTCCATGGCGATGGGGAGCAGCATGGCGCAGGCGACGCCGTGCGGGGTGTCATAGTGAGCGGAGAGCGTGTGGGCCATGGCGTGGTCGATGCCGAGGCCGACGTTGGAGAAGCCCATGCCGGCGACGTACTGGCCGAGGGCCATGCCCTCACGGCCGGAGCCGGGCTGGCCGCTCTTGGCCTCGGCGACGGAGTCGCGCAGGTTCTGGCTGATGAGCTGGATGGCCTTGAAGTGGAACATGTCGGAGAGCTCCCAGGCGCCCTTGGTGGTGTAGCCCTCGATGGCGTGGGTGAGGGCGTCCATGCCGGTGGCGGCGGTGAGGCCGGCGGGCATGGTGGCCATCATGTCGGGGTCGACGACGGCGACGTCGGGGATGTCGTTGACGTCGACGCAGACGAACTTGCGGACCTTCTCCGGGTCGGTGATGACGTAGTTGATCGTGACCTCAGCGGCGGTGCCGGCGGTGGTGGGAACGGCGATGGTGAAGGTGGCGTGCTTCTTGGTGTCGGCGACGCCCTCGAGGGAGACGACGTCCTCAAACTCGGGGTTCTCGATAATGATGCCGATGGCCTTGCAGGTGTCCATGGAGGAGCCGCCGCCGATGGCGACCATCATGTCAGCGCCGGACTCCTTGTAGGCGGCCACGCCGTCCTTGACGTTCTGGATGGTGGGGTTGGGCTTGATCTCGGAGTAGAGGGACCAGGGGATGCCGGCGGCGTCGAGCTCGTCGGTGACCTTGGCGGTGACGCCGAACTTCACGAGGTCGGGATCGGAGCAGACGAAGGCCTTCTTGTAGCCGCGACGCTGGATCTCGCCGGGGATCTCCTTGATGGCGCCGGCGCCGTGATAGGAAACGTTGTTGAGGATGAAGCGGTTGACAGCCATGTTCCCTCCTAAGGGATTGGGTTAGCGCGGCACCCCTGCCGCGCTAGTGCCGCCCGGTTCCCCATGAACCGGGACATTAACTCCTTAAGAATACCAACCTGGCGGCGGGGAGCGCGCATCGTCCGGCGAGCGGCGAAAATCCCAAACGCCGTTCGCGATGGCGAACATATGGGCGTTAAGAACGCCCCCAAACTCGTGTGAAGAACGGCGATTGAACGCCATCCAAATGCTCCGCACGAAGTCCTTGCATTGTGGGTGGTAAGTGTAGTAAACCAAGGTGAACTTAGGCCAATCAAAACGCCCCCGGCCATAAACCGGGTACCGAACCCGGACAAGGGCAGAAGAGAAAGGCACCACCATGAAGAAGTCCACCCAGAACGGCCTGCTCGTTGCCGGCGGCTTTTTGCTCGGCACCGTGGGCGTGAAGGCCCTCACCTCCGACACTGCCAAGAAGGGCTACGTCCAGGCCGTGGCCTGCGGCATGCGCGCCAAGAACTCCTATGACCAGATCGTGGAGGAGGCCAAGGCCCAGGTTGACGACATCGTGAGCGAGGCCAGCTACCTCAACAAGAAGGACGAGGCCGCCGAGTAGGCAGCCCCTTGGCACCACCTTGCGGCGCCCGCGTGCCCAGCGCATGCGGGCGCCGTCCATAGGCAAAGCCGTCGAGAGCGAGCGACACCCAATGCACTACACCTTTGTGAATGACACCCCGGGACGCCTCCGCGTCCGCCTTGCGGGCAACGTCCCCGACGCGGACGTCGAGCCGCTCAGGCTTGCGCTCGAGCGCTGCCAGGCCGTCACCTCCGCCCATGTCTACCCTCGTATCGGCTCGGTTGCCCTTGCCTATGACGCGGCATCGGCGGGCGCGCGCGAGGAGGCGCTCAGGTGGGTTGGCATGCTCGACGCGGCAGCCGTGGACGCCGAGCGCGCGAACTGTGCGGGCGCTCTGGCTCCCCGCACCGAAAACCTGCTCATGGACATCGCCGAGCTCGTGGGATTCCACTACATGCGCCGCTGGTTCCTGCCGACGCCGGTGCGCGCCGTATGGACGGTGTGGGCCTACCGCAAGTTCCTCGTGGCGGGCCTGCGCTCGCTCGCGGGCGGCCGTCTCGACGTGCCGGTGCTCGACGCCGCCGCGGTGGGCATCTCGTTCGTGAAGGGCGACTTCGCCACTGCCGGCAGCACGATGTTTCTCCTGAACATCGGCGAGGCGCTGGAGAGCTACACCAAGGCGCGCTCCCAGCACGAGCTCATCTACTCGCTGCTTGCGCTTCCCGAGAGCGCCCAGCGCGTGGAGGGCGACGCCGAGGCCTCTGTCCCCGCCTCCGAGCTTGCCGAGGGCGACCTCATCGTCATCCGTACGGGCATGCCCGTCTGCGTCGACGGTACGGTGGAGCGCGGCGTGGCCATGGTGAACCAGGCCACGCTCACCGGCGAGCCCCTTGCCGTGGAGCGCTCTGCCGGCGACTCGGTCTTTGCGGGCACCGCCTGCGAGGACGGCGAGATCTACGTTCGCGTGACGCATGCCGCCGGCGGCACCAAGCTCCGCTCCATCGTCTCGATGGTGGAGCAGTCCGAGGGCCTCAAGAGCGAGGCGGAGGGTCGCCGCGAGCACCTGGCCGACGCCTTCGTGCCGTGGAACTTCCTGCTCGCGGGCATCGTCGCCGTCTCCACCCGCAGCCTCGTGAAGACGAGCGCCGCACTCATGGTGGACTACTCCTGCGCCCTCAAGCTCACGAGCTCCATCTCGGTGCTCTCCGCCATGAGCCAGAGCGCCAAGGCGGGCTTCACCGTCAAGGGGTCCAAGCACTTTGAGCAGATCGCCGCGGCGGACACCATCGTCTTTGACAAGACCGGCACCCTCACCGAGGCCACGCCCAAGCTCGTCTCTGTGCTGCCCTTCGGCGGCTGGAGCGAGGAGGAGGTGCTGCGCCTAGCGGCATGCCTGGAGGAGCACTTCCCGCATCCTGTTGCCCGTGCCGTCGTGGCCGCCGCCGAGGACGAGCGGCTCCAGCACCGCGAGCGCCACGCCGACGTGGAGTACATCGTGGCCCACGGCATCGCGAGTTCGCTCGAGGGCAAGCGCGTGGTCATCGGCTCCGCCCACTTCGTGGTGGAGGACGAGCACGTGGCCGTGAGCGAGGAGCAGGCCGCCCAGATCGCCGCCGCCACTGACGGCCTCTCCACCCTCTACCTCGCCGTTGACGGCGAGCTTGTGGGCGCGCTGGCCATTGCCGACCCCATCAAGGAGGGCGTGCCTGAGGCCATAGGCGAACTCCGCCGCCTTGGCTTCGAGCACATCGTCATGCTCACGGGCGACAACGAGGTCTCCGCCGCCCGCGTGGCCGCAGCAGCCGGCATCACCGAGTTCGAGGCGAACCTCCTGCCCGAGAACAAGCATTCCTACATCGAGCGTCTGCGCGCCGAGGGACGCAACGTCGTGATGGTGGGCGACGGCGTCAACGACTCGCCCTCGCTCTCCGCCGCCAACGTCGGCATCGCCATGGGCAACGGCACGGCCATCGCCAAGGAGGTGGCAGACGTCACCCTCACGCAGAGCGACCTTGCCTCCATCGTGCGCCTGCGCAGCCTCTCCGCCGAGCTCATGGCACGCCTGGACGGGACCTTCACCAAGGTCATGGGGTTCAACTCGACGCTGCTTGCCCTTGGCATCGCAGGCCTTATCACCCCTCAGACCTCGAGCCTTTTGCACAACGCCTCCACCGTGCTCTTCTCCGTGAAGGACTCGCGCAGCTACGACATCTAGGGGAGGGGCGGCGGCTGTCCATAGCCTTCGCCCTGGCGCGCGGCATCATTGGACATTTGTCGAATATGCGGACAAAAGTCGAGCTAGATGGGCATATCCGCAGACGGCAATTTCGCACCTCATGAGCGAAAACCCGCGTTTCGCCTTGCCATAACTTTGTAAAATTGTTCGCGCCCTCGCACAGAGGGCGCGAATTGGTTAGTATTGGCATTGTTGGTTATGTTGTTAAGTAAGCGGTAGGGGACGCTCGCTGGCAACGTAGGAAACGGAGAGTGATCTCATGGTTAAGGCACTGGTTGTTTGCCGTGCTGGCGTTGGTTCGAGCATGCTGCTCCAGTCCAAGGTCGAGAACATCTGCGCCAAGCGTGGGTACAAGATCGACGTCAACCACGGCAGGCTTGATGACCTCGCCACCTTCGATGGCGACGTCATCATCACCATGAGCGACTTCGCGCCCGAGATCGAGGACAAGTTCCCTCACGTCGTCAGCATCTTCGACATCACCAACGAAGACGAAATTGGTGAAAAGATGGGAGAGTTTATCGTGGCACACGACAACATGCCGTCCGCGGCAGACGACAAGAAGGGCGTCGACGAGTTCCTCGGCATCATGCAGGAGCAGGTCAAGAACTTCATCGACACCATTGACTACGACAGCATTACCGCTGCCAAGCGCCTTATCCAGGAGTCCGAGGCCAACGGTGGCCGCCTCCACGTGACGGGCATCGGCAAGCCGGGCCACGTCTCTGGCTACGCCGCCTCGCTGTTCTCCTCCACCGGCACCCCCACCTACGAGCTTCACGGCACCGAGTGCGTCCACGGCTCCGCCGGCCAGGTCAAGCCGGGCGACGTCGTCATCGCCATCTCCAACTCCGGCAACACCGTTGAGCTCCAGGCCACCGTTACCTGCCTCAAGGGCAACGGCGTGAAGATCATCGCCCTCACCGGCAACCCCGAGAGCTGGCTTGCCAAGGCCGGCGACGTCACCCTCATCGCTGGCGTCAAGCACGAGGGCGACCCGATGAACAAGCCGCCGCGCGCCTCCATCATCGTGGAGATCATGATGCTGCAGTGCCTGTCCATCCTGCTCCAGGAGGACTTCGGCCTCGAGCCCAACCAGTACGTCAAGTGGCACCCGGGCGGATCTCTCGGCGAGGCCTGCCGCGAGGGCAAGTAGGGCATAGCGCCTGAACATAGCTAGGCCGGCGGCCCGTAGCTCACCAGCTGCGGGCCGCTTTCTTTTTGAAATTGTTTTCCGCCTGCCGAGGGATGCGAAGGTTTCGCGGTTGGTTTAAGTAAGCCGGTCTACACTCTAATAGTTGACGAAATTCGCCCGGACCGTCCGGGCGGGGAAACAAAGGGGGACCTTATGGACGAGAAGATCGCCGCCGTCGCGCAGCTCTGGAAGGATAACCTCACCGAGCCCGACCTCGCTGCCGAGCTTGACGAGCTCATGGCCGACCCGGATCCGGAGAAGCTCTCCGACGCCTTCTATCGCAGCCTCGCCTTTGGCACCGCGGGCCTTCGCGGCACGCTTGGCGTGGGCACCAACCGCATGAACGTCTACACCGTCTCGCAGGCCAGCCAGGGCCTCGCCACCTACCTCAACGCCCACTACGAGAACCCCACCGTTGCCATCGCGCGCGACTCGCGCAACAAGGGCGAGGAGTTCGTCAAGGCAGCGGCCGGCGTGCTTGCCGCCAACGGCGTGAAGTCGTTCGTCTACCCGCGCATCGAGCCGGTGCCGACGCTCTCCTTCGCCACGCGCGACCTCAAGTGCTCCGCGGGCATCTGCGTCACCGCCAGCCACAACCCTGCGCCCTACAACGGCTACAAGGTCTACGGCGACGACGGCTGCCAGATCGCCAACGAGGCCGCTGACGAGATCCAGAACACCATCAACGAGACCGACATCTTCACCGGCGTGAAGCACATGGACTTCGATGAGGCTCTGGAGAAGGGCCTTGTTGAGTGGATCGACGACGCCGTGCTCGACCGTTTCATCGACGCCGTTGCCTCCCAGTCCATCGGCGCCAAGCCCAACCCCGACTTCTCCGTCGTCTACACGCCGCTCAACGGCACGGGCATCGAGTGCATGAGCAAGATTCTCAAGCGCGTGGGTATCACCAACGTCACCGTGGTTCCCGAGCAGGCCGAGCCCGACGGGAACTTCCCGACCTGCCCGTATCCCAACCCCGAGTTCCGCGAGGCGCTGGAGAAGGGCCTCGAGCTCTGCGACAAGGTCCACCCCGACCTCATGCTCGCCACCGACCCCGACGCCGACCGCATGGGCGTGGCCGTGCCGCACGACGGCGACTACAAGCTGCTTTCCGGCAACGAGATGGGCATCCTGCTCGTGGATTGGCTGGCCCGCATGAAGGCCGAGGCCGGCGAGGACGCCGCCCGCAAGGTCGTTGTGACCACCATCGTCTCCACCGTCATGCCCGACGCTCTGGCCAAGCACTACGGCTTTGAGGTGCGCCGCGTGCTCACCGGCTTCAAGAACATCGGCGGTCAGATGGACCAGCTGGTTGAGGCCGGCGAGGGCGACCGCTTCCTCATGGGCTTTGAGGAGAGCTACGGCTACCTCGTGGGCCTGCACGCCCGCGACAAGGATGCCATCGTGGCGAGCATGCTCACCTGCGAGATGGCCGCTTGGTACGCCGAGCGCGGTATGGACCTCTACGAGGCCATGGAGGCGCTCTACGCCGAGTATGGTTACTACCTCAACGGCGTCGTGAACGTGAGCTTCCCGGGTGCTGCCGGTGCCGACAAGATGAGCTCCATCATGACCGGCCTGCGCGAGAACCCGCCGGTGGAGATTGCCGGACTTCCCGTCCAGAACTTCATCGACTACAAGGCCGACGTGGAGATGGCCGTGGCCGGCGGCGACGGCTCCTGCCCCAAGCAGCTGCTTCCCAAGAGCAACGTGCTCGAGTTCCAACTGGGCGAGGGCGTGAAGGTCATCGTGCGCCCCTCCGGCACCGAGCCCAAGATCAAGGCCTACCTCTTCAGCAACGGCGCCACCCGCGAGGAGTCCCAGGCCCTCAACGACAAGCTCGCCGAGTTCGCCAAGAGCGACCTGCTCGCCTAAGGCGGGCGCCGGCGCGCTAGTCGCATAACCTGTACGTAGGGGCGGGGCGTAATAACCTGCACGTAGGGGCGGGGCGTAACCAACCGGTTGCGTCCCGCCTTTTTCGTGAAGGCTCCTCTGCTACACATCGAGCGCGAACTGAGCATCCCCTGAATTTCTCGAGATTATGTAAGTTTGCGAGATAGGGGATAGAATCCCCTACGTAAGCAATGCGTAAGCTTGCGCGGCCGCTGGCCGCCGGGCGCAACGTACAAACCACCGCCGTCATCCCCAGGCGCAAATCTAGGGCGGAGAGCATGAAGGACCTTATCAAGCAGTTTATGAAGTTCGGCGTGGTGGGCACCATCGCCTTCCTTATCGACTACGGCGTGCTCATGCTGCTCAACCAGGGCTTTGGCATGGACGCGACCATCGCCGCGTTCATCTCGTACATCATCTCGGTCATCTTTAACTACGTGGCGAGCATGCGCTACGTGTTCACGCGCCGCGACGACATCAGCCGCCGCCGCGAGTTCACCATCTTCGTGGTGCTCTCGCTTATCGGCCTCGTCATCAACGAGATCATCATGTACTTCGGCGTTATGGCGCTGGGCAATTCCGCCCTCATGGTCACGGCCGTGAAGCTGCTCGCCACCGTCATCGTGATGGTCTGGAACTTCTTCTCACGCAAGAAGTGGCTCGATGCCGACGCGCCCGAGGAGGACGCGGAGTAGGGGAGAGCCGAGTGTGCTCTGCGTGCTCGCTGAGCGTGGTCCCATAGCAAGACAAGAACGGCGCCGCCTGGAGGTTATCCTGACGGCGCCGATTTGTTTAGAGCTGGTTTGGAGTGTAAATGCGGACGGGCTTGCCCTAGTCCTCGTCGTGCTCCCAGGTGCGCTCGGAGATGATGTAGCGGGGGCGGCGCTTGGTCTCGAGGTAGATCTTGCCCACGTATTCGCCGATGACGCCGAGCGAGAGCATCTGCACGCCGCCCATGAAGCAGATGACCGCCGTCATGGAGGCCCAGCCGGCCACGGCGTTGCCCATGGCGTGGGTGACGAGCGTCCAGATGATGCCGACGAAGCTCACGAGCGCGACCAGCAGGCCCACCCAGGTGATGATGCGGATGGGCTTCACCGAGAGGCTCGTGATGCCGTTGATGGCGAGCGCCAGCATCTTCGAGAGCGGGTAGTGGCTCTCGCCGGCCATGCGCTCGTGGCGCTCGTAGTAGACGCTCGTGCTCTTGAAGCCCACGAGCGGCGCCATGCCACGCAGGAACAGGTTCACCTCGCCGAACTGGGCGAGGGCGTCCAGCGCCCTCACGCTCATGAGGCGGTAGTCGGCGTGGTTGTAGACGCACTCCACGCCCATCGACCCCAGCAGCTTGTAGAAGCTCTGGGCGCTGAAGCGCTTGAAGAAGGTGTCGGTCTCGCGGCTTGAGCGCACGCCGTAGACGACGTCGCAGCCCTCGAGGTAGGCGTCGACCATCTGCTCCATCGTGGCGATGTCGTCCTGGCCGTCGCAGTCGATGGAGATGGTGACGTCTGCGTGCGCGCGGGCCTCCATGAGGCCGCCGAGAAGGGCGTTCTGGTGGCCGCGGTTGCGCGAGAGCGAGCAGCCGCGGAAGACCGGGTCGCTCGCGGCGAGGCCCTCGATGAGCTCCCAGGTGCGATCCTTGGAGCCGTCGTTCACGAACATGACGTGGCTCGCCGGGTCCACCTTGCCCTTGGCGACGAGGTCCTCAACCTCGGCCTTGAACATGGGCGAGGTGACGGGCAGGACCTCCTCCTCGTTGTAGCAGGGGATGACGATGCAAAGGACGGGCGGCTTGCGCATGCTTGCTCCGGTTTCTGTCTTAGACATAACGCGCTAATTCTAAGCCAGGTACTGGCCCAGGTTGCTTTTGAAGACAAGGTCTACACCTACCGACTGCACGGGGCGCTTGGGGCGGGTGCCCCAGAGAACACGCTCTGCGAGCGTCTCTGCGGCATGTTCTGCCATGGTGCGTCGGTCCTGGTAGATGAGGTTGGTGAACGTTCCCCCTCTAAGGGCCTCAGCGCTCTCTGGGAAGACGCCGCAGCCTATGGCGAGGGGGTGTGTGGCCGCGCCGGGTAGAGTCTCGGCGGCGACCTGCGTAGCTGCTGCGCCGATGCAGCAGACAAGCGCCGGGGCGTCGCTGGCGGCAAGCTTGGCGGCGAGCTCGCGGTGCACGGCTGCCGCGCGCGCCTGGCCGCCGGCAATCTCGGCCAGCACAACCGTTGTGTCGGCGCTCTTCACATCGTTGCGGAAGGTGCGGGCCATGAGATAGTTGGAGTCGGTGTGGGTGTCGCCGGAGAGGAGCAGGATGCGGATGGGCCCGCCATCTGCGCCGCGGCCGGCAACGAGGTTCAGCGCCTGCTCGGCCATAAGCTGACCGGCGGCTCGGTAGTCTGAGATGGAGGCACCCAGGCGGGCGATGCTCGCGCAATCGTTATCCACGAGCTCGACGGGAAGGCCCGTCTCCGCGATGCGGCCCAGGGCCTCGCGCTCGGCGCCGGCGGGCGGGGCAAAGGCGAGAAGACCTGCAAGGTCGTGGCCTGCGGCAATACGCCCCTCAATGGAGGCGAGCAGCCTTCCGTATTCGCCCGGCTCGTAGGGGAGCTCCTCAAACGAGACGCCAGCCGCGCGGGGCGTCTTGGCAAAGCGGCGCACGCCTTCCCAAAGGGCCTCGTTGTGGCTGGCGCCATCGCCCTCGGCGCTCGGCAGGCACACGGCCACGCGCACGTCCTTGCGGCGAAGCGAGGAAGCGACCTCGTTTCTGTGGTAGCCCATGGCCTTGGCGGTGGCTTGGATCTGTGCGCGGCGCTCCTCGCTCACGCCGGGCTTGCCGGTGATGGCCTTGTGCACGGTGTTGATGGAAACGCCCAGCTCGGTGGCTATCTCCTTCATGGTGACGGGCCCCTCGGGAGCCGTTGTCGCGTGCTTCTTCTCCACCATGTGCCACCCGTTTCAGTCGCGTTTGCGGGCCACAAAGAAATGGCCCCAGCAACGTTGCGTTTTCGCTGCTAGGGCCATTATGCACCTTTAGGGTTAACGTTCACGCCCGCGTGGGGTAAACGATGCCGGCTACTTGTTCTCGATGCTGCCGATGTTTTTGAGCTCGATGGAGATGAGACCGTTGTCGGTGGTGGAGAACTGGATGAACTCCGGGTCGTCGCCGTACTCGGCGGGGAAGGAGACCTCGATGCCCGTGTCGGTGACGATGCGGTGGCAGCGCACGCGCTTCTGGGCCACGGCGCGCGGGTCCACGGCCACGCGCTCGGGCAGGTGGCGGACGTCGGCCGCGGTCTCGAACGCCTTGCGGGCTGGCTCGGAATCCTCAAAGACCTTCTCGGCCAGGCCGTCGCGCGAGAAGGAGTTCTGCTCGTCCACCTGCTCGGCCACGTAGGCCTTGGCGCGGGAGACGGCGAGCGTGGCGTTGGCGCCGTGCTCCTCTGCCACTTGCTCCACGATCTCGGTCACGCAGTCGATGGTCTCTCGCGAGCTCGCCTCGGAGCTGCACTGCAAGAGGCCCTCGGGGATGAGGATGGTCTCCTGCCCGTCGATGACGCGGGCCTTGTCCACGTAAGAGATCTCTAGGTTGTCGGCGCGCACGAGCGCCCAGCTGGAGAGCTTCTGGGTGGCCGCCGGAAGCACGCCGTAGCGGCGGGCGATGTCGCAGCTCACCATGGAGCCGGCCTGGCTCACCTCGTGCACGAAGGCCTTCTTGCCCTCGAGCAAAAAGAGGCCCAGGTAGCGCACGTCCTCGCCGTCCATGAAGTCGGCCACGAGCAGGTCTGTGCTCTTGGCGCCCTCCGCACGCTGGATCTGCTCGAAGAGAAAGCTCGCGATCTCTGCCGTGAGGGGCACGAACTCGTCCGCACCGTGCAGGTAGCGGCTTACCTTGGTGGCGAGGGCGTTGTCGGTGCCGAACTTGCCGTGGCGGCAGTCGGTGGAGCCGAGCGACTTGCGGCAGATGCTCTGCACGTATGACTTGACGGGCTTCTCCTCCAGGTCGAGCTCGGCCTTGGAGAGCACGCTCACGGCGGAGTCGAGGTCGAGGACGTGCAGCGCTGCCTTGTTCAGGCGGATGATCATGGGGTCCCTCCGGTTCTTGGCGCTGGGCAAACGGCGCGTGGCCGCCCCGGCGCGGGTCCCGCTCGCGCGGGCGATTTTGCGGCCTTCTACTATAGCGGCCGTGCCGGACATTTAGCCGCTCGGGTTTGGGAGCGCAGTGGCATCGCGTGCCACGCCGCTTTGCGCCTGCCCTCGCGCATTCAAGCGCATCTGCTTTGCGCCGCGTGCCTCTTGGGCCAGCACCAGTCAGAATCCCTGCGCCCGCGTCCTCCCGTTGCGGTAGAGTTATCTATCCGCAATTTGGCGCGGGGCCGCCTTCTGGCGCGCCCCACGAACGAGGGGATTTGCATCGTGAGCGAAGCCGCCAACAACAGCAACGCAGCCGACGAGGCCGCCAACGACCCGGTGTTTGCCGAGGAACAGGCACATCTCTCAGAGATCTTTGCCAAGCTCGTCTCCATGCGCGACGAGCTCTCGGCCGAGCTCGAGAACAGCCACTCCGGCGCCGCGGCCGACCTGCGCGCCCTCTCCGACGAGATTCGCCCCGACTACGGC
>CAVIES010000037.1:0-16219 GCA_963641675.1 Anaerovoracaceae bacterium | reverse complement strand
GGCCCGCACGAATGCGAACCGGGGCGCACCCCCTAGCTATGTAGCCTTAGCCCCCTAGCCCAGCGAGCTCTGGATCTTGGCGACGATGGCGTCGGCGGACTTGATGACGCTGCCGGCGTCCATCTTCACCTTGGGCAGGCCCTCAAAACGCTCGACGTTCTTGATGGGCATGTTGGTGGTGAGCACCACGGCCGTGGCACCCTCGAGGTCGGCGGCCGTAATCTCGTTCTCGATGCCGATGGAGCCCTGGGTCTCCACCTTGCACTCCACGCCAGCCTTCTCGCAGGCGGCGGTGATGGCCTTGGCGGCCATGTAGGTGTGGGCCACGCCCGAGGGGCAGGAGCAAACTCCGAGAATCTTCATGTCAGTCTCTTCTCTATTCCTTGGCTAGCGCCGCGTGGGCAACTAGAACTCAATCTCGATATCGTCGGCAGAAACCTCGGTGGTCTCGTCCTGGTTCTCCACGTACTTGGCCTTGAGCAGGAAGCAGAGGCCCACGTAGATGGCGACGCCCACGGCGATGCAGAGCAGGTGCACACCCACGTTGGTGACCGGGGTCACAACGAGGCCGCCCCAGCCAGCGTTGCAGTAGCCGCCGAGCGCGCCAGCAAGGCCACCGGCGATGGCAGAGGAAACGAGGTTGATGGGAATCATGCGGGCCGGGTCAGCGGCCGTGTAGGAGATGGCGCCCTCGGTGATGCCGCAGCAGCCCATGACGATGGCACCGATGCCGGCGTCCTGCTCCTCCTTGGAGAAGCGGTCCTTGAGGATGAGGGAGGCCAGGCCGGCGCCGATGGGCGGCACGCAGATGGCGATGGCGATGGGAGCAAAGAAGGCGCAGTTGGCACCAGCGGCAACCTCGGTGCCCACGATGGCAACGCCGGTGGAGTAGGCAACCTTGTTGATGGGGCCGCCGAGGTCGGTGGCGATCATGGCGCCGCAGATGGCGCCCACGACGGCAGCGCCGGCACCGGTCATGCCGGTGAGCCACTCGGTGAGCGTGGTGAGCAGCCAAGCGCAGGGCGTGCCGATGACGCAGATGATGATGGTGCCCACAACGAGCGAGGTGACGATCGGGATGATCATGATCGACATCAGCGACTGCATGGAATCGGGCAGCTTGACCTTCTTGAGCTGGGCCGCGATGAGGCCGCAGAGGATACCGGCGATGGTGCCGCCGATGAAGCCAGAGCCAACGTTAACGGCAATCTGGCCGCAGATGAGGCCAGGGGCAATGCCGGGACGGTCGGCAAAAGAAGCCGCGATGTAGGCAGAGAGAACTGGGACCATAAGGCCCAGGCCCACGCCACCGATCTGGCTCAGGACGTCGATGACGACGTTGGACGCCTCAACGGAACCCGCCGTGGTAACGGAATCCATGGAGAGCATGGTGGCGATGGCGTAGAGAATACCGCCCGTGACAACCACCGGAATCATGTGGGAGACGCCATTCATGAGGTGGGACTGAATGGAGACTCCGCCCTTCTTGTCGTTGCTCATCTTCCTTCTTCCTTCCAATTCGCTTTCCGACTTTTGCACATTCGCTCGGGAACGTGCGCGACAATGCGTAGTATATGCGTGCGAATCGGAATCTTCGTGCATTAGTCGGAATTCTGGCAATTTCGACCGTTCACGGTTCTGCCGATACCGTTCAGCCGCGCGCCACGCGCCTACCCATCAAGAATTGAAAGAAACGCGAGGAGGGGAACGGCCACGTGGGCACATTCCCCTCCCCGCTTCGCACGGCGGCCGATCACTGACGACCCCGCGCTGGGCCTACCCCCCTGTCTAGGCCCTCCTCAATTCAAGAGCAGTCCGCGGGCACCCCCTACAGAAACAGCAGACCACTCCTTGTTGAGCATTAGGCCTCGTTAAGCCTGGTGTTGAGCTCAGCCGCAAGTGCCTCGGCATCGGTGGCGGAACGCAGCTTCTCGCGGAAGTCCTCGTCCATGAGCATCACGGCGCAGTTGCTCAGAAGCTTGATGTGCGTGGTGCCAGCCTCGGCCGTGGGGATGAGCAGCGCAATGCACATGTCAACCGGCTGGTCGTCAAAGGTCGGCCACTCCACCGGCGCGGAGAGGCGCAGCACCTCGATGGCGGCTTTGCTGATGGCGTCGCACTTGGCGTGCGGGATGGCGTAGCCGTCCTGAAGGCCTGTCAGAGCCTCGGCCTCACGGGCGAGAAAGGCCTTCTCAACCTCGGCACCAGAGATGGCAAATCCCAGCTCCTCGGCCTTGGCGGAGAGGAAGGCGATGGCTTCTTCCCTGCTGGCAAGAGGCTGGTCAAAGAAGACCTGGCTGGCGGTAACGTACTGCTCCATGTCGTACCCTTTCGTCCCTATTTATGCGGGTCCCTATTCCCCGCGAATGACCGTTGTGAGCCCGGCGGCCTCCGCCACCTCCGCGATCCAGGCCACGTCTTCGTCAGAGAGTTGTGCCTGTCCCTTGAGCTCGTAGTTCTCGCCGAGCGACTCGTACTTGCTCTCGCCCAGCTGGTGAAAGGGCAGGATGTCCGCCCGGGTAATGCCCAGCTCCACAATGCGCGCGATGTTGGCACGCACGCAGCTCTCGCCGTCGGTGTAGCCGGGGATGATGGGCATGCGCGCCACCACGTTGGCACCCAGCGCCAGCACATCGCGAAGGTTCTTATCGCGAATGCCCAGGCTAATGCCCGTGACCTTGCGGCTACGTTGCATGTCTGCAAGCTTGAAGTCCACCAGGAACGAGTCCACGCACGCCACAAGGCGCGCCGGGTTTTGCAGCGGCACGGCCAACGTGGTCTCAATTGCGGTGTGCACGTCCGATTTCTTACAGTTTTCCAGAACCTCCATGGCAAACTCCTGCTCTAGCAGGCATTCGCCACCAGAGAGGGTGACCCCTCCCCCCGATTCCTTAAAGAATGTGACATCGCGCATAAGCTCCGCGGCAAGGTCCGCCGCCTCACGACGCACGCCCAAGAGCTCCTTGGCCTTGGTGGGGCAAAGCTCGGGCGCAGTGGGGCAAGGCTCGCCCGGCTGCCTGCTGCAGTGGATGCAGAGGCTCTCGTGCAGGGCCACCTCGGGCTCGGGCGAGAGGTTCTCTGGGTTGCTGCACCAGGGACAGCGGAACGGGCAGCCCTTCAAAAAGGCGACCGTTCGCACGCCTCCACCGTCGTGCAGCGAGAACCGCTGCACGTTCGTTACGGTGGCCGTAGCGGACGCTTTAGAGCACATGCTCGGTCCTGTTGATGATGTCGTCCTGAATGGCCTTTGAGAGCTCGACGAACATGGCAGAGTAGCCAGCCACGCGCACCACAAGGTCGCGGTGGTTCTCCGGGTGGGCCTGGGCGTCCAGCAGGGTCGCCTTGTCCACCACGTTGAACTGGATGTGCTGCACGCCCAGCTTGGAGAAGCTGCGCAGGTACGCCATCAGGCGCTCCAGGCCCGCCTCGCCCTCGAGCGTGGAAGGCGAGAACTTCACGTTAAGCAAGCTGCCGTTGGAGTTAAGCACGTTCTTGAGCTTGCTCACGCTCATCAGGCTTGCGGTGGGGCCATGGGTGTCGCGGCCCACCATGGGTGAGAGGCCGCCGTCCGCCAGCTGCTCACCGGCGTGTCGGCCGTCGGGCGTGGCGCCCACGACGGCGCCCAGCGGCACGTGGGCACTCACCGTATAGCTGCCCGGCTGGAAGTGCCCGCCGCGCGGGTTCTCGTACTTCTCAACCTCGTGACCATAGTGAGTGAGGAAGCGCTCGCCCAGCTTGTCCACCTCGTCCACGTCGTTGCCGTACTTGGCGTACTGGTTCACGAAGCGTTGGCGCCAGATCTCGTCGCCCTCGCCCTCCCAGTTGCGCGCCAGCATGCCGGCAAGCTCCTTATAGGAAATGACGCTGTCGTCAAACACGGCCCTCTTCATTACATAGAGCGAGTCGGCCAGGTTGGCCGTGCCCACTCCCTGCACTCCAGAGGGGTTGTAGCGGGCACCGCCGCTCGTGATGTCGCAACCCTTCTCCAGCGAGTCGTGCACCAGTACGGAAAGCAGCGGCGTTGGGCTCGTCTCGCGGTGAGCGGAGTCGCAGGTGTTGCAGCCGTCCACCATGATGCGCACATAGCGGTCGACGACCTTCTCCACCGCCGCGCAAAGCTCCTCAAAGTCAGCGAAGCCCTCGGGGTTCTCGGCCAGGCAGATGTCGAAGCACTTGAGCATGTTGAACATGCTGATGTCGTGCAGGCCGTACATGCGCCCCGGGATGGAGAGCTCAACGCAGCCCACGACGCCATAGTCGCGGGCGTCTTCGGGCGCGATGCCGCGGTTCTCAAACGAAGGGATATTCACCTCGTCGTTAAAGCACTGGGGCAGACCGTCGCCCAAGCGGATAATCTCAGCCGCGGTGTGAAGGAGGGCATCCGGCGTGTTCTTGTGTACGCGCACGGAGAGGTTGGGCTGCGGGAGGCGCGTATCGCGCTGGAGGTCGAGCAAGAGATAGCTAAGCTCGTTGGAGGCGTCCTCGCCCTCGGCATCCACGCCGCCAACCACCAGGTTGTAACCCGTGGGGAAGCCCGCGAAGAACTTGGCGCTCTCGGTGGAACGCACGAACACGATGGTGTTGCACTTGAGGTAGAAGCACTGCAACAGCTCGCGGATCTCGTCCGCAGTAGCGCCGGCCTCGACGCTCGCCTTCCAGTAAGGCAGCAGGTACTGATCCATGCGGCCGAGTGAGATGGAAGAGGCATTGCTCTCGTGCTGGAGCACCACGCAGAGGAGCCATGTCAGCTGCAGGGCATCGTAGAGGTCGCGTGCAGGCTCAGTAGCCACGTGCGCGAGCACCTCTGCCATGCGGTTGAGCTCGGCAGCGCGTTCGGGAGTGGTCGCCGGCGCAGCGGCAAGCTTGCGAACGAGCGCCTCGTAGCGACGCACGTAGGCAATCACGGCCTCCGTGCAGATAACCGCCGCTTGGTAGAACTCGTTCTCGGGCTCCTTCTCGGCATAGGCACGGCACTTCTCCGCCACAGCGCCCAGGCCCTCACGCAGCGCCCACGGCATGTCGGCGATGATGTGGCCCTGGCCCTTGTCGGTCTGCGCTACCGAGAAGACCTTGCTGCTCTCGGCCTCAATAACCTCCTGCGTGCGATGGCTCTTGTACCAGTCGTTCAGCGACTGGCCGCTCCAAAACGGCAGCAAGACTTCCATGTAGGTGCGCTTGTCATCCTCGGAGATTTCAAAGACATCCTGCTCGCGCGTAGGGAACTTGTCCAGCTCATCTACGATCCAGTAGGGGCTCATCTCGGGCGAGAACACGCCTGCGCGCGGAGTCTCAGTGCGGTTGCCCGCAAGCAGATCCCACTCGTCCAGTACGAGTTTGTGGTTCTCGAGCAGGTGGCGAAATGCCTTGGCGCGGCGGATGATGACCGGCTCGCCCTCGGTGGTCTTGTAGCTCTCCATATAGAGAAGACCACGTTCCAGAGAGATCTGACGCTTGTCCTCAAAGAGGCTGTCCTTGATATGGCGGGTGCGCTCTGTAAGCATACGGCTCTCCCTTGATTCGAATTTGAGCCTAGTCAATCTTATTTGTTCCGATATTACAACCCAAAATCGGAATTAGTTCCGGTTTGTTCCGATTTGTGCGCAAAAATCGGCGAGCGTCTATACTTTTGCCATTAACCGGCATGCACGTACGGAGGAAACCCTCATGTTCATGAAGGAGCGCCACGAGCTCATCGTTCAACTCGTCAACGAGGCCGGTCGTGTAACGGTCACCGACCTCGCCCAGCGCTTTGACGTGAGCGAGGACTCCATCCGCCGCGACCTCAACATCCTTGCCGATCAAGGTCAGGTCGAGCGCGTCTACGGAGGCGCCATCTGCACACAGACCATGCCCGAGCGCAGCATCCTCAAGCGCGAGGAGTCCGTGGAGGCAAAGCGCCTCATTGCTAAGAAGGCATACGAGGAAATCAACGAGGATGACACTATCTACCTAGATGTCTCCACCACTGTTCATGCGCTTGCCGAGTGCATCGCCGAAGGCAGCAAGCACTGCACCGTGGTCTCCAACTCGCTCGACACCCTGCAGACGCTCGCAGCCTGCCAGCACGTGAACGTAATCGGCACCGGCGGACTCGTCCACGCGCGCCAGAACGCCTTCGTCGGCGCCTCCACGCTGGCCTCGGTCGACCAGTTCCGCTTCAGCAAGTCTTTCATTGGCGCCCTCAGTATCGACATGGACGAGGACTCCGTCACAACCTTTGAGGAGGAGGACGGCCTCATCAAGCGCGCCGCCCTCAAGAACAGCCGCCGCTCCTACCTGCTTGCCGACGCGAACAAGTTCTCGCGCCACGGCAACTTCAAGACCGCAAGCATCGGCGAGTTCAGCCACATCATCTGCGACGAGGTGCCCCAGAAGTACAAGAAGGCCCTCCGCGAGAAGGGCCTTGAGGTTCTAGAGGCTTAGACGCCAAGAGCAGCTCAAACAAAAAAGGCGGGGTCCGCAAGTTTACGGGCCCCGCCTTTTTGCTTGAGGCATTCGCCAGACCTACTATGCGCATTCGGACCTGCCCGCAGTAGCGAGGCTACGACGGCAGATTTAAGTGGCCGCCACAAAAGCGCCCCGCCAGCACATGCCAACGGGGCGCCGAGTTTCTAGCTAGAACATCCCGCTCTTAGGCGCAGAAGGTCGTGCGGCCGTAGGCCTTGTTCCAGTTCTCGGTGAACTCGCCCACGGCGATCTCGATGCCGGGGTGGTCGAGCATCTGCTTAACGACCTCGGGCGGCACGGTAACAGACTGGATGCCGGCGGCAATGAGCTCGTGGACCTGCTCGACGTTCTTGAAGGAAGCGGCCATGACCTTGGAGTCAAGGCCCTGGGCAGCCAGCATCTGGATGAGGTCGATGGTCTGGCCGATGCCGTCACCGTAGTTGCACATACGGTTGACGTAGGGGGCCAGGTAGTCGGCACCGTTCATGGCAGCGAGGAAGGCCACGTCGGCAGAGTAGATGGCGGTGGCGAGCACATTCAGGCCCTCGGCCTTGGCGGCCTTGATGGCCTTGAGGCCGGCACGGGTGACGGGAATCTTCACATAGGTGTTCTTCTCACGAAGGCCGCAGATGTGTCGAGCCTCGGCCATGATGCCGTCAAAGTCGGTGGAGACAGCCTGGGCGAAGAACTTCTGCTCGGGCTTGAGGTAGTCGAGGATCTCCTTGATGACGACCTCGGGCTCCTTGCCGCTCTTGGTGATGATGGTGGGGTTGGTGGTGACGCCAGCGATGTTCAGGAGCTCGTCGTACTCCTTAATGGCATCAATGTCAGCGGTGTCGAGAATGAACTCCATGGTTGATCCTTTCCCTAAGATCGATATCACAGGCGGTCGGCGCTGGCGTTATTGCCTCTTTTGCGACGCCGCCTCAAGTCCAAAGCTTCTGCCAACACGTACTTTGGCGTCCTTCGAGTGAAAGAGTATCGCGTTCATTCTTGTTTTGCAATTAGTTTTTCTTATTTCGTCCGATTCTTTCCGATTTGCGTCCAAGGCGCGTATAATAGGGGACGAAACACGACAAACCCGACCAGCTAGGACGAGCCATGTTTGCAGAAGAGCGCCAGAGCGAGATTTGCTCCCTCATTGAGGAGAATGGTCGAGTTGCCGTGGCCGACCTAGCCAAGCGCTACGAGGTCACCGAGGACTGCATCCGCAAGGACCTCAAGCTCCTCGCCTCTGAGGGCAAGTGCCAGCGTGTCTATGGTGGTGCCACGCGAATGGAGAACATCCAGGAGCGCGACATCAACACCCGCATGCAGCTTCGTCAGCCCGAGAAGCAGGTCATCGCCAAGAAGGCGCTGTCGTTCGTTGAGGCGCGCCAGACCGTTTACCTCGATATTTCCAGCACGAACGTGCAGCTGGCGCAGCTTATTGCCGCCTCTGATATCGAATGCACCGTCGTAACGCCCATGGTGGATATCCTGAACGCGCTCGCCAAGTCGCCCAACGTCACGGCCATCTGCCCAGGCGGCATCATGCACGGCAAGCTCAACAGCCTCCTTGGCGCCATCGCGCTCGACGGCATCAAGCGCTTCCGCTTCGACGCTGCCTTCGTGGGCACCTATGGCGTCGACATCGACGCGCAGGAGTTCACCACCTACGACACCGACGACGGCCTGCTCAAGCGCGCCGCCATCGAGCGCGCCGGCAAGTCGTATATGCTCTGCGAATCGCGCAAGTTCAGCAGCATCGGCAGCTACCATTTCGCCAGCTTCGACCAGTTCGATGCTCTCATCTACGACGACGAGAACGAAGCTGCAGCGGCCCAGATTCGCGAGAAGGGGCTCGACATCCTGTAGGGGCCGCGCCCCACCCGGAACGCCCGTCCTCACATCTCTGCCTGGCATCCGCACACGGCACCCGTGAGCGGCAACGGCCCAACGCACCGCTGCCTCGCGTCTGGATTTCGCACCCGTCCCCACGCCCGCAAAACAAAAAGGCACCGGCCCAAAAGCCGATGCCTCAAATTCTCTAGCGCGTTCCCTGCGGACAGGCCACCGTGCTCGTTACTCCACGTCCCCCACGGCCACAGGCTCGCGCCCGCCGACGACCCAGCGATGGTACGCCACCACGAACGGGTCCAGCTCGCCGTCGCTAAGCACGGAGTCCACGTTGCCCGTCTCGCAGCCGGTGCGAAGATCCTTCACCATCTGGTACGGGTACAGCACGTAGCTGCGGATCTGGTTGCCAAAGCCAATCTCGGTCTTCGGCCCGCGCAGCTCGTCCAGGGCATCGGCCCTCTTCTGCAGCTCCAGCTCGTACAGCTTGGAGCGCAGGATGCTCATGCACGTGGCCTTGTTCTGGATCTGGCTGCGCTCGTTCTGGCAGGTAATCACAATGCCCGTGGGCAGGTGCGTCACGCGCACGGCGGAGTCGGTGGTGTTCACGCCCTGGCCGCCGGGGCCGCTCGCGTGGTACACGTCCACGCGGATGTCGCCGGGGTCAATCTCCACCTCAATATCGTCGGGCAGCACCGGCAGCACCTCCACGCCGGCAAACGTCGTCTGCCTGCGCTTCTTGGCGTCGGTGGGAGAGATGCGCACCAGCCTATGCACGCCCTGCTCGGCGCGAAGCATGCCATAGGCGTTCTTGCCGGAGACGGTGATGGTCGCGCGGTCGATGCCGATCTGCTCAGCCGCCGGCGCGTCGTTCACCGTCACCTTCCAGCCGCGCTTCTCGCAATAGCGCAGGTACATGTGGAACAGCATGTCGCACCAGTCCTGCGCCTCAAGGCCACCCTGGCCAGGCGTGATGTTCACGATGGCGTCGCCGCCGTCAAACTCGCCGGTAAACCAGCTCGCCAGCTCAAGCTCGCTCAGCTGGTGCTCCAGTGCGGCGGCCTGCTCGTCGCACTCGGCCAGCAGGTCGTCGTCTTCCATCTCGCTGCCCAGCTCAAACGCGGCGCGCGCGTCATCCAGCTTGGCGTGGGCCTCGTCAATGCCGGCCACGTCCTCCTTGGCGCGCGCCAGCTTTGCCATGGTCTCGCGGGCGGCGTTGGCGTCGTCCCAAAAGCCGGGCTCGGCGCTCTGGCGCTCCAGCTCCACCACGGTTCCGCGAGCTTCCTCAATGTGCAGGTAGCCCTCAACCTCGGCGAGCCTCGCCGCCAGAGCGTCCAGGCGCTCAGATGTGGTATCCGCCACGCTTATCGCCCGTGGCAGTTCTTGAACTTCTTGCCGCTGCCGCAGGGGCACGGGTCGTTACGCCCAACGTTCACGTAGGGGTTGGGGTCGTCGGCCTTGCGGTAGGTGTGCACGGCGTGGTCGTCGCTCGCCTTGGGCGAGGGCGCCGCGGCGTCGCGGGCCTCGGCGTGGGCAAACTGGCCGGCGGCGCCTGCGGGCTGAGCCGCACGGGCGCGGGCGAACACGCTGGCGCGGGCGCCGGACTCGCCGTCGACCTCGGCCGGGCCAGAGTAGCGGGCACCCTCAAGGGCGGAGGGGGCGCTCATCTGCGAGTTGGCCGCGGGCTCGGTGTTCCTGCGGATGTGCAGCATCGTGCGCAGGAAGTCCTCGTACATGGTGTCAACCAGCGTGCCAAACGCGGCGTAGGCCTCCTGCTTGTACTCCACCAGCGGGTCGCGCTGGCCAAAGCCGCGGAGCCCTATGCCGGTCTTGAGGTAGTCCATCTCCTGCAGGTAGGCCATCCAGCGCGTATCGATGACGCGCAGCATCACCTGGGCGCTGAGGCGCTGGGTAATCTCCTCGCCGAGGTCATTGATGCGCTCGGCGTAGATGTCACTCACGTACTTGTCGAGCGCGGCGATGACGTCGGCCGTGTCGGCCTCCTTGGAGAGCTCGGGCATGCCGTCCACGCCGGTGAGCTCCTTCGCCCACGTGCGAAGGCCGTCGAGGTCCCAGTCCTCAACCGGGGCGCCCTCGGGGCAGTACTCGCGCGCGGCGCGCTCAACCGTGGCGGTGGTGACCTCGGCCACGTGCTCGGTCAGGTCCTTGCCGTCGAGGATGCGGTTGCGCTCCTCGTAGATGACCTGGCGCTGCTTGTTCATGACGTCGTCGTAGTCAAGGACGCTCTTACGCATGGCGTAGTTGATCTCCTCGACCTTGCGCTGCGCGCCCTCGATGGCCTTGGAGACCATGCGGGCCTTAAGCGGCATGTCGGGGGGCATGTCGGCCTTCTCCATGAAGGCGCCGATCTTGTCCATGCGGTCGGCACCGAAGAGGCGCATGAGGTCGTCCTCGAGCGAGAGGTAGAACTGGGTCTCGCCGGGGTCGCCCTGACGGCCGGCACGGCCGCGGAGCTGGTTGTCGATTCGACGGCTCTCGTGGCGCTCGGTGCCGATGACGCAAAGGCCGCCGGCGGCAAGCACGCGCTTGCGCTCCTCGGCGCACTGCTCCTTGGCAGCGGCCTTGGCCTCGGCGATCTGCTCGGGCGTGGCGACGTCGATGGGCGTGCCAGCGTCGGCGAGCGCCTGCTCGGCCAGCTCGTCGGGGTTGCCGCCAAGCAGGATGTCCGTACCACGGCCGGCCATGTTGGTGGCGATGGTGACGGCGCCCTCGCGACCGGCCTGGGCCACGATCATGGCCTCGCGCTCGTGGAACTTCGCGTTCAGGACCTCGTGCTTAATGCCGCGCTCGGAGAGGAGCTTGGAGAGGCGCTCGGAGCTCTCGACCGAGACGGTGCCCACCAGCACGGGCTGGCCGTTGGCGTGGCGCTCGGCCACGTCGTTGGCGACGGCCTGGAACTTGTAGTCGACGTTGCGGTAAATCTGGTCGTCATGGTCAACGCGCGCCACGGGCTTGTTGGGCGGAATCTCCGTCACGGGCAGCTCATAGATCTCGCGGAACTCGGCGTCCTCGGTCATGGCGGTACCCGTCATGCCGCTGATCTTGTCATACAGGCGGAAGTAGTTCTGCAGCGTAATCGTGGCCAGCGTCTGGTTCTCCTCGCGAACGAGCACGCCTTCCTTGGCCTCCACGGCCTGGTGCAGGCCCTCAGACCAACGACGGCCCTCCATGATGCGGCCGGTGAACTCGTCGACGATCTTAACCTCGCCGTCGAGCACGACGTAGTCCTTGTCGCGGTGGAACATGTACTGGGCCTTCAGGGCCTGCTGCAGGTGGTTGGCAAGCTGGCCGGAGAGGTCTGCGTAGATCTCGCAGCCCAGGCGCTTCTCGATGGTGCGGAGGCCCTGCTCGGTGGCAGCGATGGTGTGCTTGGCCTCGTCCATGATGTAGTCGCCGTCGGGCTCGGGCACGGGGCCGCCCAGCGGGTCACGCTCGGGCTCCTCGCCACGCTCCAGGCCGCGCACGGCGCGCGCGAACTCCTTGTAGGTGTCGGCAGACTTGGTGCCGGCGCCAGAGATGATGAGCGGGGTGCGCGCCTCATCGATGAGGATGGAGTCGACCTCGTCGACGATGGCGAAGCTGTGGCCGCGCTGCACGCGCATCTCGGCGCGGGTGACCATGTTGTCGCGCAGGTAGTCAAAGCCAAACTCGGAGTTGGTGCCGTAGGTGACGTCGGCGGCATAGGCCGGGCCCTTGTCGGCGAGCGGCATGCCGTTCTGCAGCAGGCCCACGCTCATGCCGAGGAACTTGTAGAGCTGGCCCATCCACTCGGAGTCGCGGCGGGCGAGGTAGTCGTTGACGGTGACGATGTGCACACCCTTGCCGGCAATGGCGTTGAGGTAGCCGGCGAGCGTGGAGACGAGCGTCTTGCCCTCACCGGTCTTCATCTCGGCGATGGTGCCGCGGTGAAGCGCGATGCCGCCGATGATCTGCACGTCAAAGTGGCGCATGCCAAGCACGCGGTCAGACGCCTCGCGGCAGACGGCGAAGGCCTCGGGCAGGAGGTCATCGAGCGTCTCACCGTTCTCATAGCGCTCGCGGAAGATCGCGGTCTGACCCGCGAGCTCCTCGTCGTCCATCTCGGCGTACTTGCCCGCAAGGTCGTTCACCTTTGCGAGGATCTTCTTGTACTCCTTCAGCTCCTTGTCAGAGCCAATTGAGAGAATCTTTGAGAAGAGACCGGCCATGTGGTTCCCCTGTTTCTCCGGGGCCTCCCAAAGGGGAGAATCCCAGCTTTCTTATGCAATCTTTACCACTTTACCGTTTACGAAGCCCTCTCGCCACAGGCACAGTCCATATCAACGAAGCAGCACATAGCGGGCGCAACGCAGCGAGCGAGCAAACCCGGCACAGGGCCATACGCCCGCGGCTTCGCCGACCGACCCAAGTGCAAGCCGCGGCGAAGCCAGGCTCTGCACATGGCCGAGCAACAAGCCTCCCTTGGATTTCTCAACCGGCAGTACAAATATCAACCACACGGCGCAGGTTCTCCAGCCTTCCGAGTCCAGCAGCGCTACGACCCGCGACGCAGGCCACAATCCTCCAAGCCTTGGCAGCGCCACGGCCTAGCATCGCGCCCGCTATCCCAGCGCCACCGTGGGCCCACCGTCCTCGCGCTCAATGCGCACGGTCTCTAGGAACCACTTGGCCTGGCGCTCGTCATGCAAGCGCGTCGCCGCGTCCACGCCCGTCATCATCGCGTCCACAAAGCGGCGCGACAGCTCCTCGTGCCTGCGGCGATACCTCCCCTCGGCGTCGCTCGTCGGAAGGTACGAGCCATGCCCGTACATCCCCTCAAGGCGCAGGCAAAGAGAAATGGCCTCGTCGTCGGGCAGGCGCCTTGCCATAAGCTGGCGCGTCATGCGGTCAAACTCGTCAACGTCGCAGCTTACCGTGCCCTCGTTCAACCAGATCTTCCCCTGCTCGCCCACGATGTAGATGACCTCCGGCGGGGCCTGCCCCACCGTCGATCGCAACGAGCTCAGCACGCTATAGAGGTTCTCGCGACCACGCACCGGGTCCATGTCCTGCCAAAGCTGGTTGATTGCCTCACGCCGCGTAAGCACATGGCTGGGAGTGAGCGCGAGCATGGCCAAAAGATCGCGCGAGCGGCGCCTGTGCCAGGCGCTCTCCCCCAAGCGCACGCCGCCGCGGCTTACGGCAAAGCCTCCGAGGACGCCCACCTCGAGCGTCGGAACGTCCTCACGCAGCGTCACGGCGCTGCGTCTTCCCACGCCATATGTGGCAACCGCTACGGACCCGCGCTCCGCGCTCGTAACGACCGCACCTCGCTTCGGCTTCCATGGCAGAGGCAACAACGCGCCAAACTCCCTGCCCACGACCCTGTCCGCGTCCACGATGCATCCAGCAAGCACCCTAGCCTCCGTGCGGGGCATCAGCCCACGCATGGCCATGCAAACGCCGTCCGCAGCTCCCATGACATCTCCAGCCACTGCCCCGTGAAGTTTGTCGAGCATGGCCAGGTCATGCGAAGGCTCAACGCCAGCAACCTGCCACTCCTCGCCGAGCTCAGGTTCTTCGCCAAGACCCAGCAGCGCGACGCGTTCAAACAACCTTGCCGCAACGGCCACGTCTGGCAGGCACACCTTCGTCGCCGCATCAAACGCAGCCACGGCACGCACGTGCACGTTTCTGTAGGCTCCAACTCGCAGCTCGGCCACACACTCAGCGAGCCGCACCCAAGCCAGAGCCGCCGTCTCATCCCTAGCTTCCAAAACGGAGATAAGCTTATCGAGCGTCGATGATCCAGCGCTCACGCCCACGGCCTCATAGGACATCGAGAGGACCAACTCGGCCTCACAGCGAAGCGCGAAAAGCGCCCCTTCCTCCAGCACGTCCTGCGCCTTGCGCAAGCGGGAGATGTCCCCCGCGCTCTCGGGGTCACCCACCAAGCAGCGAAGCCCCTCAAACTCCAAGGCAAGCATTGCTGCATACACAGAAGGCTCGCCGGCCTGCTCACGCAGATTACTTACGAGCAAAAGCTCACGAAACGCCTCTATCGACTGTCCCCCAAGCCTCATCTCCAGCACGTTCAGCCGAGCAATCAGCCTCATGGCAAGCACGTCGCCCGTAGCCGCGATGGCCACTCGCTCGTCCTCGCTCATACCAGCCTTGCCATAGCGCTTCGCCTCGTGAATGGCCCGAAGCAGCGCAATTTGCCCCTGAATCCTCCGAGCCCTCTGCGGTAGCTTCGCCGCATGCGCGCCGTCGCTTGCCACCGGCTTGCCCCGATTGCCGTACTTGGGAAGCGGAGCACCAACCTCTTCAAGCACGGTCCTGGCAAGGCAAAGCTCGGGGACATCCATGGCCTTGCCAACCTCGCGAATCGCCAGCTTAGCCAGACCCGCGTCAACAAGCTCAAGCGGATACTCAGCCACGAGCGTCCGCAAAACAGATGCATCAGCCTGCACCGCCGCAATGGCCGCCGCCCTACGCAGGTGCCCGCGCTTAGCAAGCAACCTAACCGCCGCAGCAATGAGACCGGAATACTCAGCGGACAAACCAGAAAGCGCTTGTCCCACGACATCATTGGTGCAGGTCACAAGCTCAAACGTGCCCTCATGAAGATCGACGCCAAAGAGCGGGCACCCACTCTCAATCTCTCTCAGAATGTCGCGAGAGGCCCTAAGCCCCAATTCTGACAGCATCTGGAAGTCTCCAGCCCCAAGCGCAACCATAGCTGCGCGAACAGAGAGTTCTTCGTCAATGAGTTCCGAGCGGAGCGCATCGTGCAAAAGATCGGCAACGGCTCGGTCCCAAAGCGAACCAAACGGCGTTCCATCGGCCTCGCAGCGAACCCCACGCAAGGTCCCAAGAAGTGAAGGTATGCCATGGGTGCAGCGTTTGGCATCCACCTCAGAGAAACCACCGAGCAAACCGTCCCACTGCTTATATTCCCTCGACTCAAGCACGAGCTCAGCTGCCCTCACTACTCGGCAGTCGGGCAAGAACTCAAGCATGCTCTCGCAATCCGGATCAAGAAGCACGATAACCCTGCAGCCGCTCACAACGGCCGAGGCCACTGAGCGGGCCAGGCGCGCAAGGTACGGGTCATCAAGAAGACCGAGTCCATCGATTACAACGAGCGCCTTGGAGCCGCTGTCCTCTCTATCAAGCGCATCTCTAAGAGCAGCCTTGACCTTGCGACAAACACTCTCCGGGATTAGGCCGGAGACCCTCAGCTCAAGCGTTGAAACGCCGCGCCCTCTTAGCACCTCGGACACCTGGCGAGCCAGAACGTGCCTCCCCATGCCCCTTTCAGCACACAACGCCACAAGCCTGTCGCGCTCAAGCGAGTCGCATAGTGACTGGACGAGCCTCGTTCGTTCTACGTAGTAGGAATCGAGGACATCGGGCTCTCGACGAGACTTCTTCTGCTTCTTAGCAGCAGGCCTAACCTTGGGCGCAACGAAATCAGCATCGCGTCCATCGGTGGCAGCAAACACTTGGAATCGGGCATTTCCCTTAATGTCAGACATCGTTTTCCTCCCTATTGGTGATGCGGGAGAAGAGCGTACGACGCGCAATCTGAAAGCAAGCTAAAACCGCTAGCAGCACAGGGTGAACGGTTGTCAGATTTATGTCAGTCCATATCTAACAACTCATCTACCAGCACAAACACTTGTCAGATTTCAAAAATCGCCCAATTTTTGACGCAAAATCGTCGGTGACCGGTGAACGGTACCCGCCAACGGTAGAGGAACGATGGAGAAAATTTAACCGTTCCTGAAATTACCGGATAGAAATACGCACGCATGTGAAAGATCTGACCATGCAAGAGAACTGAAAGGGCCCAGCAGCCAACCCCAGGGGCGTCGGGAACGAAAACCCCTAACGCAGGAAGGCCCCCTCCGGGATCTTCCGGAGGGGGCCTTCGCGGCACCTGCCATACGCA
>CAVIES010000036.1:1336-16408 GCA_963641675.1 Anaerovoracaceae bacterium | reverse complement strand
AGGGCTCGAGCCAGCTGGCGTTTACCTGGATAAACTCGCGGTAGGCGGGGTCGGTCTCGGGGTCGTGCGCCTCGTAGCGGCGACGGAGCTCGGCCTCGTCGCACTCCAAGAGGTGGATGTTGCCGGCAAAGACGGAGGAGCCCGCATAGGGGCTGCCGAAGGAATCGGTGGGGTTCACCGGCAGGATCTGCCAGTAGCGCTGGCCCGCGGCGGCGAGCCAATCCACAAAGGCACGCGAGGGGGCGCCGAGCGTGCCGGGCTTGCCCCCGTTGGGGACAGAGGTGATGTGACAGATGACGCCCGAGCCGCCCTCCATGGGCTTGGCCAGGCTCTCTGCCTCGTCAAAGTAGACGACGGCGCTGCCGAGCGGCGGCAGAGTGAGTGCCACCTGGCTGCCGTCGCGGCGAAGCTCCAGGTTGCTCACAAGCTCGGTGGCGCGGGGGCCGCGGCTCGGGATGGCGACGTTTGCGCTCTCGGAGAGGCTGCGGTTCACCAGCACGCAGACGCTGGGGCCGGGCACGGCCTCACGACCGGAGGCGCCGGGCTCCTTCGCCCCAACCTCGCCGTCTGCCAGCTCGGCGCCGGCAGGCAGGCGCCACCAGCCGAGCACCTCGGTGCCGGAGCTGGTGGGACGCACAATGCCATCGGTGAGCACGGGCAGCGCGCGGCGCAGTTGGATGGTGTTCTGGTACATCGCGCGGCAGTCGGCGTCGCCGCCCTCCCACGGGAAGGGCCCGCGGTTGTACGGGTCGGAGAGGCCCTCCATGCCACGCTCGTCTCCGTAATAGATGGAAGGAACGCCCTGGTAGGTCATCTGGAGCAGGGTCGCCAGCCAGAAGCGGGCCTTGGCAAGGCCGCGCTCGCCGTCCGTGAGGCGGCCGGGGAAGTCGTCCGGCCAGGGCTGCCACTCCGGGTGGTCGAGGCCGCCGCCAAGCACGCTCATGAGGCGCGGGCGGTCGTGGCTCGAGAGCAGGTTGAGCGCGGCGGCCATGGCCTCGGGCGGGTAGTTCTCCGCGATGGACATGAGACTCTCGGCGGCCTCGCCGGCACTCGTCTTGTAGGTGAGGAAATCCAGCACCGCAGTGCGGAAGGGGTAGTTCATGGCGCTGTCGAGCTCGCTGCCGAGCAGGTAACGGCGGAGCTTGCCGTAGGCGATCTTGTTGGAGGCGTCCTCCCAGACCTCGCCCAGCACGAGCGCGTCGTCGCGCTCGGCAAGGGCGGCGGACTTGATGTCCTCGATGAACTCGTCAGGCAGCTCGTCGGCCACGTCCAGGCGCCAGCCGGCGGCACCCTCGGCGATCCACTTGCGCACCACGCCGTCCTTGCCCGTGATGAACTCGCGGTAGGAGGGCTCGCCCTCGTTCACGGCCGGCAGGTCGTCCACGCCCCACCAGGCGTCGTAGGTGCCGTCGTCGTTGAAGTTGAACCATGCGGCGTAGGGGTTCTTCGCGGGCGCGCCGGCGCCGGAAGCGGCCGCCTCGCCCTCCCCCGCCGCGCTCGCGGCGGCGCCGGTGGGCGCGCCGGCGACATGTGCCTGCCAGGCGCCCGGCTCGGCATAGGAGCCATAGCGGTTGAAGTAGCGGCTGTCGGCGCCCACGTGGTTGAACACGCCGTCGAGCACGACGGAGATGCCGAGCTCACGAGCGTCGGCGCAGAGGGCGCGGAAGCCCTCCTCGTCGCCCAGCATGGTGTCGACCTGCATATAGTCAGCCGTGTCGTAGCGGTGGTTGCTGCGGGCCTCAAAGATCGGGTTGAGATAGAGCACGGTGATGCCCATGTCGGCCAGGCGGGGCAGGTCCTCGCGGATGCCCTCGAGCGTGCCGCCGTAGAAGTCCCACGTGGTGACGCGGCCGGTCTCGTCCTTCTCGTAGTAAGGCTCGCGGTTCCAGTCCTCCACCACGCGCCTCTTGGTGCCGGCAACGCCGTCGCTGGAGTCGCCCTCGTGGAGATGGGCGCCGGCCTCCGCACGCTCGCGCCAATCGGCGCCGCGCTTGTAGCGGTCGGGGAAGATCTGGTACACGATGCCCGAGGTAAACCACTCCGGCTTGACCTCGCGCGGCTTGTACACGGTAAGCTGGAAGCTTGCGGGCTGGCCCTCTGCCAGGGCACCCTCGCCGCCGGTGCGGCCCTCCTGCGCGCCGTAGTGCAGCACGCGGCCGTCGGCCCGCTCAATCACGAACGAGTACCAAACGATCGCCGGTTCCTCGCGAACGAAGTCGCAGGTAAAGAGCAGGTGGTCGCCCTCAACCTGGCTCGTCATGGGGAAGAAGCCCTCCCCCTCGCCGTCCACCCAGGTGCGCACGCTCGCCTGGCAGTTTGGGTCGCCGCCGACGCTCAGCGCCAACATGACGGTGCCGCCCGCGGGGGCGGCACCGAACGGAAACCTATAGTGGCTGTCGCGGCTATCGTGGTATGCCCACATGGCCTCTCCCAGTGCATCCATACGGCCGAAAGGCTCGGCCGCACGATTGCGGCCGAGCGCTAACGACTGCGCGTCTTGTTATACGGGATGACCTCGGGATGCAGGTCGTGGTAGACCTCCATGTAGCGGTTGGCGGCTTGCCTCCAACCAAAGTCGGTTCCCATTGCGTTTTTGATGAGACCCGCCCAAGCATCCTTGTCTGTCCAGAATACCTCACATGCACCAAGCACCGCGCCGGCGAACTCGTCGCCGTTGAAGTTGGCGAACGAGAAGCCCGTGCCCTCGCCCGTAAACTTGTTGTACGGCTGGACGGAGTCCTTGAGGCCGCCGGTCTCGCGCACCACGGGCAGGGTGCCGTAGCGCATGGAGATCATCTGCGAGAGGCCGCAGGGCTCAAACTGGCTGGGCATGAGGAAGAGGTCGGCGCCCGCGTACATGCGGTGGCTCAGCTTGGAGTCGAAGTCGATGCGCGCGCACATCTGGCCCTTGTACTTCCAGTCGAAGTAGCGCAGGGAGTCCTCGTACTGGCTCTCGCCGGTGCCGAGCACGGCCACCTGCACGCCGCGGTCCATGAGGTTGGCCATGGCGTACTGCACCAGGTCGCAGCCCTTCTGCTTGGTGAGGCGGCTCACCATAACGGCAAGCGGGCGATCCGGGTCGACGTTGAGGCCGAGCTCCTCCTGCAGGGCCGCCTTGCAAGCTGCCTTGCCAGAGAGGTCGGCCGCGCTGTAGGTGGCGGCGATGCCGGCGTCCATGCGCGGGTCGTACTCCTGCGTGTCGATGCCGTTCAGGATGCCGTGGAGCTTCCAGGCGCGGTCGCGGAAGATGTCGTCCAGGCCCTCGCCGTAGAAGGGCATCTTGAGCTCCTCCGCATAAGTGGGGCTCACCGTGGTGATGGTGTCGGCGTAGACGCAGGCGCCCTTCATGAAGTTGATGGTCTTGGGGCCCGTGTACATCTGGCCGGCGGCAGGCGTCTCGGCCAGTCCGCAGATGTCGCTCAGCACCTCGTCGCCGTACTGGCCCTGGAACTTGACGTTGTGGATGGAGAAGACCGTCTTCACGTTGTCGTAGCCCGGCAGACCCTTGTAGAACTCGCGCAGGAACACGCAGGAGAGGGCCGTCTGCCAGTCGTTGCAGTGCAGCACGTCGGTACCGGCAAGCGCAGGGACGCGGCCGAGGCACTCGGTGATTGCCTTGGAGAAGAAGGCGAAGCGCTCGCCGTCGTCAAAGTCACCGTAAATGGTGTCGCGGCCGAAGTAGTCCTCGTTGTCGATGAAGTAGTAGTCGATGCTGTGGAACGTCAGGTGGTCAACGCCGCACCAGACGTTGCGCCACCCGAGGTTCATGTAGAAGTCGCCCACGTGGTCCATGGCGTCGCGGTACTCGGCCGGGATGCGGCGGTACTTCGGCAGGATCACGCTGACCTTGCAGCCGCAGCGACGCAGCTCGCCCGGAAGCGAGCCGGCGACGTCGCCCAGGCCGCCCGTCTTTACGAACGGGGCGGCCTCGGCGGAGCAAAAGACCACGCGGAGCTTTCTGCGCGTGCGCTTGCTCACTCGGCCTCGCCACCCTTCTCCTTCACCAGCACGGCGTCGGGCGTGCCGCGGAACTCGGTGCCGGCCTTGATGACGTTGTCGCGGTCGATGATCGCGTTCTCCAGGCGGGCGCCGCGCTTGACGACGCAGTCGTTGTTGATGACGCAGCCGCGGACGGTGGCGCCGGGCTCAACCACGACGTTGCGCGAGAGGATCGAGTCGGCGACGGTGCCCATGATGTGGCAGCCGCCCGAGACGATGGAGTTGGTGACGTGCGCGCCGGCCTCGTACTTGGCGGGCGGGTTGTCGTGCGCCTTGGTGAGAATCGGGCGGTCGGGCGGGAAGAGCTCGGCGGTGACGTTGGCATCGAGCATCTCGCGGCTGCGCTTGTAGTACATGCGCGAGTCGAAGACGGAGCCCGTGTACATCTCGACCCTGTGGGCGCGGATGTTGAGCTGGGCCAGGTCGGGCTCAATGGCCTCAAAGAGGTCGAGGTAGTCGACGTTGGCGTAGCGCTCGATAAGCTCGAGGAGCTTCTCGCGCCTGATCACGAAGCAATCGAGGAAGGCCTCGTCGCCGTAGCGGGTTCCGTAGGTGAAGCCGCGCACGCGGCCGTCCTCGGTGTAGACGCTCGTGACGTCCTCAGCCTCGCAGCGGAAGGTCTTGGTGAGCATCGTGATGTCGGCGCCGCTCTCGTTGTGAGCGCGGATGAGCTCCTTGTAGTCGTAGTTGTAGATGATGTTCGCGGCGCTCACGACCACGTTGGTGGCGGTGTCGCGCTCGAGGAACACGCGGTTGGAGATGAGGTCGCGCAGAAGGAAGCGCGGGCCCTTGCGGCTCGTGCCGAAGGCAGAGCCCGGCATGAGGAACAGGCCGCCCTTCTTGCGGTCGAGGCCCCAATCCTTGCCCGTGTAGAGGTGGTCGACGATGGAGCGATAGTTGAACGGCATGATCACGCCAACGCTGTTGATGCCGGCGTTGACCATGTTAGAGAGCGGGAAGTCCACGAGGCGGTAGCGGCCCAGGAACGGCACGGATGCCGCCGGGCGCGACTTCGTGAGCCCACTCGGGTGCTTGACGGAATAGTTGGTGGTGATGAGTCCGATGGCCGTCTCCATGACTACTCCTCCCCCCTTCCAACGACGACTTCGTCGCCGATGACAGCAGTGTCCTTCGTGACGTCAACGCTGCCGAGCTCGACGCCGGCCTCGACGACGGAGTTCTCGCCCAGGATGGCGCGAACCACGTGCGCGCCCTCCTTCACGACGGCTCCGGGGAACAGCACCGAGTCCTCGACCACGGCGCGTGCCTCGACGCGGGCGTCGGTGGAGAGGATGGAGTGGCGCACCGTTCCCTCGACGCGGCAGCCGTTGGCGATGATCGCGTCGTCAACCACGGCGTCCGGGCCCAGGTAGTGCGGTGGGCGCACCGGGGCGTTGGTCATGAACGGGAACTCCTTGCCAAACAGGTCGAAGGCCGGGTTGGGGCCGAGGAGCTCCATCGAGGTCTCGTGGTAGCTGGAGATGGTGCCGACGTCGCGCCAGAAGCCGTGGAACTCGTAGCAGTAGATGCGAGCCTGCTCGGCGAGCAGCTTCGGGATGATGTTGTTGCCAAAGTCGTGCTCAGACTGCGGGTCCTGGGCGTCCTCGCGCAGGCTGCGGAGCAAAACGTCGGTGCTGAAGACGTAGATGCCCATGGAGGCGAGGTTTGAATCGGGCTTCTTGGGCTTCTCGGTGAACTTGGCCACAGAGTCGTCCTCGTTCTTGGTGATGATGCCAAAGCGGGAGGCCTCGGCCCAATCCACCGGCATGACCGAGATGGTGAGGTCGGCGTTGTTCTTGATGTGGCTCTCGATCATCTTGCTGTAGTCCATGCGGTACAGGTGATCGCCAGAGAGGATGACGACGTACTCGGGGTCATAGCTCTCGATGTAGCCGAGGTTCTGGTAGATGGCATCGGCCGTTCCGGCATACCAGTTGCCGCCCGCCTCGGTGGCGTAGGGCGGCAGGATGGAGACGCCGCCGTCGCGGGCGTCGAGGTTCCAGGCGGCACCCGTGCCGATGTAGGAGTGCAGCAGGTAGGGGCGGTACTGCGTCAGGACGCCTACCGTGTCGATACCCGAGTTCGCGCAGTTGGAGAGCGCGAAGTCGATGATGCGGTACTTGCCTCCGAAAGAGACAGCGGGCTTGGCGATATTGCGCGTGAGCGCAAGCAGCCTGCTGCCCTGTCCGCCGGCAAGAAGCATCGCAATGCTTTCTTTCTTTGCCATGGTCTTCCCCCTTCTGGAACGGCCGATCTTGTGGCCCCGGGCGCCTGCGCCTCCCTTATGGCGCAGGCTCGGGGCCCGTTTTCTAACCTAGAGCCCCCAAATGTCGGAGGCGTACTCGCGAATGGTGCGGTCGCTGGAGAAGTGGCCGGAGTTCGCGATGTTGTGGAGCGCGCGGCGCTGCCAGTCGCGCTGGTCGGCGTAGGAGGCGGTGAGCTCGTCCCACGCCTGCACGTAGCTGGCAAAGTCGGCGATGACGAAGTCGTAGTCGTTGTTGCCCATGAGCTCGGAGCTGATCTGGTCGAAGTTGCCAGAGAGGCCGGCGAAGGTACCGTCGGTGAGCTGGCGCACGCAGCGGCCGACGCCGTTCGGGTCGTTGTTGACGACGTCCCAGGCGAAGTAGTTGCCGTTGCGCAGGGCCTCGACCTCCTCGACCTTCATGCCGAAGATCTTCTCGTTCTCCATGCCCGCGAGGTCGGCAATCTCGACGTTGGCGCCGTCGAGGGTGCCGAGCGTGATGGCGCCGTTCATCATGAGCTTCATGTTCGAGGTGCCCGAGGCCTCCTTGCCGGCGGTGGAGATCTGCTCGGAGATGTCGGCCGCGGGGTAGATGAGCTGGGCGTTGGAAACCGCGAAGTTCGGGACGAAGGCCACCTTGATGTACTCGTTCACGCGCGGGTCGTTGTTGATGACGTCGGCGATGGAGTTGATGAGGCGGATGACCTCCTTGGCGAACGTGTAGGCGCTCGCGGCCTTACCCGAGACGATGAAGGTGGTCTTGGGCGGCTTGTAGTTGGGGTCGTCGAGCATGCGGTTGTAGATGTGCATGATCTTGAAGGCGTTCAGCAGCTGGCGCTTGTAGGCGTGGAAGCGCTTGACCTGCACGTCGAAGATGGAGTCGGGGTCGATCTCGACGCCGGTGGTCTCCTTGACGTAGGCGGCCAGGCGCACCTTGTTCTCGCGCTTGGAGGCAGCCATGGCGTCCAGGAAGTCGCCGTCGTCATAGAAGGCCTCGAGCTTCTTGAGCTCGGAGGCGTCGCTCAGCCAGCCGTCGCCGATCTTGGAGCTGATGAGCTTGGAGAGGCTCGGGTTGGAGTTGCCGAGGAAGCGACGCGGCGAGATGCCGTTGGTCTTGTTGTTGAACTTCTCGGGGAAGAGCTCGTAGAAGTCGTGGAGCGTCTCGCGCTTGAGGATCTCGGTGTGCAGGGCCGCGACGCCGTTCACGCTGTGGCTGCAGATGACCGAGAGGTTGGCCATGCGCACCTGGCCGTCCCAGAGGATGGCGGTGTTGCGGAGCTTGTCCTGCCAGTTGTCGATGTCGCGCGGGAAGCTCTCCATGTAGCGGCGGTTGATCTCGTCAACGTACATGTAGAGGCGCGGAAGCAGGCTGCGGAACGTCTCGATGGGCCACTTCTCCAGGGCCTCGGGGAGCACCGTGTGGTTGGTGTAGGAGATGGTGCGCGTGACGATGCTCCACGCGGTATCCCAGTCGAGGCCCTCCTCGTCGACGAACAGGCGCATGAGCTCGGCGCCGCACATGGCGGGGTGGGTGTCGTTGGTGTGGATGGCGACGTGCTCGGGGAACTCCTCCCAGCAGTCCTTGCCGTACTCGTGCTTGTAGGTGCGCAGGATGGTGGCAAGGCCAGCGGCCACGAACAGGTACTCCTGCTTAAGGCGCAGGATGCGGCCGTGCTCGCCGGCGTCGTTGGGATAGAGGATCTCTGAGATGGCCTCGGCGTCGGTGCGGAACTTCGCGGCCTTGGCGTAGTCGCCGGCGTTGAAGGCGTCGAGGTCGAAGTCCTCGTGTGCGGGCTCGGCGCTCCAGAGGCGCAGGCGGTTCACGGTCTCGCCGCCGTAGCCGATGACGGGCACGTCGTAGGGCACGGCCTTGATGAGCTCGCCGCCCTCCTGGGTGAACCAGTACTTGCCGTCCTCCTCGTGGCGGACGACCTCGCCGCCGAAGCGCACGAGCACGGCGCTCTCGGGGTGCTTGGTCTCCCACGGGTAGCCCTTGTCGAGCCAGTTGTCGGTGACCTCCACCTGGCGGCCACCCTCGATCTTCTGGCGGAAGAGACCGTAGTGATAGCGCATGCCGTTACCAAAGCCGCGGATGCCCTCGGCGGCCATGGAGTCGAGGAAGCAGGCGGCGAGACGACCAAGACCGCCGTTGCCGAGGCCCGGGTCGACCTCCTGCTTGATGAGCTCCTCGAGGTCGATGTCCATCTGGGCGAGGCCTTCCTTGACCACGTCACGGATGCCGAAGTTCAGCAGGTAGTTGTCGAGCAAGGGGCCCATGAGGAACTCGAGGCAGAAGTAGTAGACCTTCTTCTTGCCGGCCCTCTTGGTCTCGTCCTCGGTGGAGACGAAGTCGCGGTTGGCCTTGCTGGCAATGAGCTTCGCGAGCGCCTGGTACTGCTCGAGCGCGGTGCAGCCCTGCAGGTCCTTGCCCACGAGGGACTCAAGCATGCCGCGGTACTCCTGGCAGAAGGATTCGGGGCTCTCGAAAACGTTGTCGATCATGCAAAAACTCCTAACGATTTGGTGCTATCTCTCTGCGCCTATAGAACTTGCGCTTTTGATGATACGGAACTAGGCCTTGGGCTGCTTCTTTGCCGCCTTGGGCTTTGCGGACTTCTTACTCGCGGCGGGCTTTGCGGCCTTGGCGGGCTTCTCTGCCTTGGCGGGCTTGGCGGTCTTTGCCGGCTTGGGGCGGGCGGCCTTGGCGGCCGTGCGCTTGGGCGCCGCGGCCGTGGCGCGCTTGGCCTTGGGCGCGGGCTTGGCGGCTTCGACGGCGGCGGGCTCGGGCTTGTAGCTGCTCGGCCCCACGCGGCGCAGGATGACGCCGCCAAGCGGCGGCACGTTCATGATCACCGAGTTGGGGCGGCCGTCGCAGTCCTCTGGGCGGCTCATGATGGTGCCCAGGTTCAGCTGGCCGGAGCCGCCGTAGGCGAGGTCGTCGGAGTTGAAGATCTCCTCGTAGTCGCCCTCGCGCGGCACGGGCACGCGCCAGCTCGGGCGGAAGTTGACGTCGAAGTTGATGACCACCACGAGCTCCTCGTCCTCGCCCTCGCCGCGACGGACGAAGGAGATGACGGAGTGCTCGGAGTCGTCGGCGTTGAGCCACTCAAAGCCACGCCACTCGTAGGCCTCGCGCCAGAGCGCGGGTTCCCTCAGGTAGAGGTTGTTGAGCGCGGCGACGAACTTCTGGTGGTTGGCGTGGGCCTCGAAGTCCTCCGCCAGGAACCACTGGATGGACTCGTAGTAGCGCCACTCGATGTACTGGCCGATCTCGTTGCCCATGAAGTTGAGCTTGGCACCGGGGTGCGTCATCTGGTAGAAGGCCAGCGTGCGAAGGCCCGCGAACTGGCGCCACTGGTCGCCCGGCTGGCGGGTGATGAGCGAGCACTTGCCGTGCACGACCTCGTCGTGCGAGAGCGGCAGGATGAAGTTCTCGTTGAACGCGTACATGAGCGAGAACGTGAGCAGGCCGTGGTTGCCGGGGCGCCAGGGGAAGTCGGTCTGCATGTAGTGCAGCGTGTCGTTCATCCAGCCCATGTCCCACTTGTAGTGGAAGCCCAGGCCGCCGTCCTCGGGCGGGTAGGTGACGAGGGGCCACGCGGTGGACTCCTCGGCCATCATCATGCAATCGGGGTGGTACTGGCCCACCGTGGCGTTGACCTGGCGGATGAAGGCGGAGGCGTCGAGGTCCTCCTCGGTGCCCTTCTCGTTCACGCGCTTGTCGGCCGGGTTGTCGATGCCGAAGTTGAGGTAGAGCATGCTCGAGACGCCGTCCATGCGGATGCCGTCGACGTGGAAGCGCTCCAGCCAGTAGAGGACGTTGGAGACGAGGAACGTGCGGACCTCGCCGCGCGCGAAGTCGAACTTGTGGGTGCCCCAGTTGGGGTGAATCTCGCGCTCGTAGAGCATGCCGCCGTTAAACATCGCCAGGCCGTGGGCGTCTGCGCAGAAGCCGCCGGGCACCCAGTCCAGGATGACGCCGAGGCCGGCCTGGTGGCAGGCGTCGATGAGGCGCATGAGGCCCTCCGGGTCACCAAAGCGCGAGGTGGGCGCATAGTAGCCGGTGACCTGGTAGCCCCAGGAGCCGTCGAAGGGGTGCTCCATCACGGGCAGCATCTCGATGTGGGAGTAACCCATCTTCTTGGCGTAGGGCACGAGCTCTTCGGCGAGCTCGTCGTAGGTGTAGTACTCGCCGCGCTGGGCCGGGAACTCGTCCATGGGGCCGGGCCAGGTGCCGTCCTCGCGGGGCTCGCCCTGCGGCTCGTCGCCGTGGCGCTTCCAGCTGCCGAGGTGCACCTCGTAGATGTTGAGCGGCTGGTGCATGTGGTCGTGCTCGGCGCGGTTCTTGAGGTAGGCGGCGTCTGCCCACTTGTGGGCGGGCTCGGCGGCAAGGACGCTCGCCGTGCCGGGCGTGAGCTCGGCGGCGAATGCGTAGGGGTCGGCCTTGTAGAGGAGCTCGCCGGCAGCAGTCTCGATCACGAACTTGTAGAGCTCGCCCGCGGAAAGGCCGGGCACGAAGCCCGTCCAGACGCCGCCGGTGGGGCTGCAGGTAAGCGGGTTTGCGTGGGTGTCCCAGTTGTTGAAGTCGCCCACCACGTGGACGGAGCGGACGTCGGGCGCCCAGACGGCAAAGCGGTAGCCGTCCTTGCCGTCCTGGTGCGCGGGGTGCGCGCCCATCTTCTCGTAGCTGCGGTACCACGTGCCAGCGGCCATGAGATACAGGTCGTCAGGCGTTATGTCGAGGCTAGCGCCATCCACCGGCTTAGCGGCGGCTTTGGTTGCCTTCATCTTGTTCCCCCTCCCGTGGGCCATCCATCTGGGCCGTGAGCTGCCTTTATATGAGCGCTCGAACGGACCCCGAATGGGCCTCTACCTTAACGCGGGGCACGCTAGCAGGGGGTAATTTGCTCGTTAAGGTTCGGTGAACGGGTGATATTTGCCCTGTGCGGTATACCGAACGCGCACGAAAAAGGGCGCCGACCGGCTGGTCAGCGCCCTGAGCTGCGGTTATATGAAGCGGCACCGACAGGCGAAAAGAACAGTCCGCACGCCGTTTAGTAGTTGACTACCTGCTCCTCAAAGTAGGACTGCGGGTGCTTGCAGACCGGGCAGATCTTGGGCGCGGCCTCGCCCACGTGCAGGTGGCCGCAGTTGAGGCACTTCCAGACCTTCACGCCCTCGCGCTCGAACACCTCGCCCTTCTCCACGCGCTCGGCGAGCTTCTTGTAGCGCTCCTCGTGGGCCTTCTCGATGGTGGCCACGCCGTCGAAGGCGTCGGCGATGTCATCGAAGCCCTCCTCGCGCGCGGTCTTGGCGAACTCGGGGTACATGCTGGTCCACTCGTCGTTCTCGCCAGAGGCGGCGTCGCGCAGGTTGGTGAGGGTGTCGGGCACCTCGCCGTCGTGCAGGAGCTTGAACCACATCTTGGCGTGCTCGGCCTCGTTGCCGGCCGTCTCGGAGAAGATGTCGCCGATCTGGACGTAGCCCTCCTTCTTGGCGGCCTTGGCGTAGTAGCCGTACTTCATGGAAGCCTGCGACTCGCCGGCAAACGCGGCGGCCAGGTTCTGCTTGGTCTTAGAGGTGTTGAAATCGGCCACGGTGGTTCCTCTCTCTTGGGCGGCCCGCTCCCCGGCGGCGCCGCTTGATGGCTGAGAGATATCTACCCGCGCGGACAGCGGGTTACTCGCGAGAATGAGAGCTTCACGAATTGCCACGGGGGCGGCTTTCTGCGTCGGGCTGGCAAAAAAACGATGATTGCGTGCGCTGAGGTGGTTTAAAGCCGCGCGGTTGGCAATTTTTCAAGGATTGCGTGCGGTAAATGGGCTGAGCGGGCGATTTGGAACGGCCCATTCGGCCGTTTTCGGGGGTTACGCCGGATCAGTCGGCGCCTATGGGGCGGTTTTGAGCCAGAAACAGCGTCTGCGAACTATTTCATCGCACGCAATCCTTCTTTTTTTTGCCACTAGAAGCGAAGCAAATTAATTAGCGGACCAAAATTAGCAACTTTGGCCTTCGCCAATGGCGCTCAAGCGGTTTTGATTCCCGCGGTTGGCAAATTTTCAAGGATTGTTTGCGGTAGGCAAGGCCAAAACCGCCCGAAATGCACCCCGGAGCCGCAACTCCACCGCCCGACCGCTCGGATAAGGCTTGTTTTGGGGCATTTTTGAGGCCGAAACAGCCCCAGAAGACTCGTCCACCGCAAACAATCGTCGATTATTTGCCATCCGGCGCGGGCCAAACTTTATTAACGGACTAAATGAGACAAATTGGCCGGCTGGAAAGGCTTCGGAACCGCGGGCGAAGGCTACGCGCGGAAGCGACCCGAGACGAGCTCGGTGCAGAAGCCTTCGCGGGCCAGCTCGGAGAGGATTGAGGCCGCCGTCTCGGCGGGGACGGACTCGCGACCAGCAGCGAGCTCCTCTGAAGTGAGGGCCGCGGCTGCTTCCTTGGACGTGAGACCCACCTCGCCGGCAGCCAGGAGCAGGCGCACGATGGCGGCGCGCTTTTGGCGGTGCGAGCCCTCGAACTTGCTCTGGCGCACATTCGAGCGCGAGCGGCGCGAGGGGTTGGGCACCGTACGCTTGAGGTGTGCACCGTAGTCGAGCAGGGCATAGTACCAGCTACGCGGCGTGCAGGACACGTCGGCGCCGGGGATTTCAATTGCAGCGATGGCGACGGCTGCGACAGGGGCGATGTCTGCGCCCGAACCGAGGGCGGTCGCCAAGCCCAAGCCAACGGCACCGACCGACGCGTCTGATCTGGCGGCAGGGACGGCAGACGTCGCGGCCGGGGCGTTGACGCTGGAGCCGCTCACTGCGTTTGGGCCGACGGCAACTGCCGAGCGCGGGCAGGCATCGCGCACGAGGGGCACGAGGGCGCTGTCGGGGACGTTCTCCGCGTCGGGGAAAAGCTCGTGGAGAAAGACGGTGCGGACGTTCGTCTCCAGGTAGACGCCTGGCAGATCGTAGGCAAAGGCACGGATGCCGGCCGCCGTGGCGGGACCGATCCCGGGGAGGGCTTTGAGCTCGGCCTCTTCCGTGGGCATCACGCCGGCGTGGGTTTCGCAGACGGCCTTGGCGGCATTCCAGAGGGCGAGGGCGCGGCGGTTGTAGCCAAGGCCCTGCCACTCGGCCAGCACGTCGGCCGAGCTTGCGGCCGCAAGGGCATCTACGGAGGGGAAACGCTCGAGCCAGCGCTGCCAGCGGCCGTCCACGCGGCTAACCTGCGTCTGCTGGAGCATCGCTTCGGAGACCCAGATGGCGTACGGGTCACGGGTGTTGCGCCAGGGCAGATCACGATAAAGCTCGCGCCCCGCGAGGAACACGCGGGCACGGAACTCTTCGAGGGTTTCGGTTGTGGCAGGGTGGGCCACCACGCTGTCCTTCTTCGCACGCGCGACGCCGCAGGCCTTCTCCGTAGAGATTCCGACAGCACTCCCCAGCTTGGAGGACGAACCCCTCTCGCCCGCACCCTCCCGCTTGGAGCGCCCAGGCTTCTCGCCCGATGCCTGCGGGTTCGTCCCCTTTTCCCTCTTGCTCATAGCTTGGGCACGCCCGAGCCGCCGGGTTGGCAGAAGCGCTCGTCCACCACGGGCTTGGCGCGGCCGCGGACGATCTCCTCCAGCGTGACGGAGCTGAGGTAGCTCTCCAGAAGCTCCTGGGCGCCCGCCCAGATGGGGTTGAACTTGCAGCCCACGGCGCGCGGGCAGTCAATGCAGTCGGGGCCGCTGACAGCGCAGGCGGAGACCGCGAGCTGGCCCTGCATGGCCACTACGATCTCGTAGAGGGTCACGCGGCCGGGGGCCTTCACCAGGCGCATGCCGCCATGGGCGCCGCGCAGGCTCTCGATGATGCCGGCCGCGGCGAGGTCGCGCTGGATGGCACGAGCAAACGAATAAGGCACGGCATTTGAGTCGGCCGCGGTGCGAACGGAGATGACGCCGCTGGGCTCGCGGACGAGCGCTGCAAGCATGCGCAGGGCGTAGTCGGTCTTGCGGGAGATTTCCATGGCTACTTCCAGTCCAGCGACTGCCAGCCGCGGCGGGCGGCGATGCGCTTGAGCGTGGGGCCGGGATTGACGACGAAGGGCTCGGCCGCGAGGGAGAGAAGCGGCTCGTCGGTGAAGTGGTCGCCGTAGGCGCAGGCGATCTGCCAGGCGCCCTCGCCGTAGCGCTCGTTGGCGAGCGCGGTGACGGCGCGGACCTTGCCCTCACCCGCCACGACCTCGCCATCCACGCGGCCGGTGAGGTTTCCCTGCTCGTCGCGCTGCATGTGGGTGGCGGCCACGGCGTCCATGCCGAGGCGCTCGGCGGCGAGGCGCGCCATCTCGTAGAACGTGGCAGAGACGAGAACGGTCTTTTGGCCCTCGGCGTTGCGGCGGGCGACCTCGGCCACGGCGGCCGGGCGCTCGAGCGGGACGAGGACCTCGTCCACGAACTCGCCCATGAGCTCGATGGTGCGCTCGTAGCCGAGCTTGCCAATGTCGCGGAAGATGAGCTCGCGCGATTCGTCCTGACGGAACGGCAGGTGGAGCTTGTAGCGGCCACCCCACCAGACGAGGCGGGCCGCTGTGCGCTTGGTGATGAGGCCGCGGCGCAGCAGCCACATGGAGAAGAGCGAGCCGGACTGACCGCTCATGATGGTGCCGTCGAAGTCGAAGACGGCCAGCTGCACGGGCGTGGCCGCCTCGGTCTTAAGCTCGGGAGAACCGGACAATGACGTCTCCTGTAGTCAGGCGGGCGGCAGGGCCCGCGCAATTGCGACTAAGAACGAGCAAATTCTAGCAAATGCGACCATTCAGCTGACGTTTAGCCTTGCAAGGGACTCGTAAGG
>CAVIES010000036.1:0-1161 GCA_963641675.1 Anaerovoracaceae bacterium | reverse complement strand
CTCGAGATAAAGAAAGAGGGTCCTGGCAAAACCAGGACCCTCGAACACTCAATGGCGGGATATGCGGGGCTCGAACCCGCGACCTCCGACGTGACAGGCCGGCGCTCTAACCAGCTGAGCTAATACCCCGTGCGTGGTGCGAGAGCTATAGTACCGGAAACTTTGGCGCCCTGTCTAGCCCCAATTTCAAATTTTTTTGCTCGCGCCCATAACTTGCCCAAGAGTGAGACGCGCGCAGGTATCTACCAGCAGTTTTGCCGCGGTAGAAATAGCACTGCCCGCTTGGCCGCCCCAGCCTTGCGGTCCGCGCGGCCTCCGAGAGGCTCCACTAGGTTGCATTTCTGGTGCCCTGTGGACGGCCGCAAGGACGCGCGGCACGCAAATACTGCAACCAAGTGGGAGCTGGCGCGGGCGGGCGCGAGGCGTCGCCGCCGGGGCGCTGCCGCAGGCGCGTGGGCGGGCGCGGGCGTCGCCGCCGGGATGTGCGGGCGCTCGCGGGGCATCACCGCGGGCGCGAGGCGTCGCCGCAGGTGCATAGGTGCGCGGGCAGGCGCGAAGCGTCGCCGCGGGCGTAAGGCGTCGCCGCCGGGGCGCGCGTGCGGGCGCAGGGCGCTGCCGCAGGCGCGAGGGCGGGGTCTCCTCTACTCCAGCGAGACGCTCTGGGAGACGCCGTCGCCGGTGAGGACGAGGTTGGAGCCGTCGACCGAGGCCGACTCGATGGTGCCGGAACCGGTGACCGCGTTGCCGTCGCTGCCGAGCAGCTGCGCGGCGGTGGAACCGTCGGCCAGCACGTAGCAGATGACGTCCCAGGTGCCGTCCGAGAGGTTCTCCGGGATGAAGAGGGTGCCCTGGTAGAGGCAGACGTTGACCGGCGTGCCGGAGAGGGAGGCCAGCGCGGAGTCGCCGTCGCTGGTGACGCGCACGAGCTCCCAGCCGGAATCGCCCTGCTTGAGCGCGTAAGTGTAGTCGCCGATCTCCACGCCCTCCTCGGCGGCCACGACGGTCTGGGCCGCAACGGAGGTCGCGGCCTCCTCGGTAGTGGTGGAGGAAGGCGTGATGAGTGCGCTCAGCAGCAGGAACGCAAGGATGACGATGATGACGACAGCCACGACGATGCCGATGATGACACCGCGCGGGGCCTTTGCGGGCTCGGGCTTCTTG
>CAVIES010000035.1:0-16741 GCA_963641675.1 Anaerovoracaceae bacterium | reverse complement strand
CCCTTGGCCTCATTGACGCGGGCTTGGGCCTCGCCAAGGGCAACGTAGTCGGTGGGGTCGACGTCTGCCATCGCCCCCTCGAGCTCCTCGATGCGCCCGCGTTGGGTCTCCATCTTGCGCTCAACGCTTGCGAGCTGCTTCTTGAGCTTCCATTCGTCGGCGCTTGAGAGCCCGTTTGCGGGCTTGGTGGCCGTTTGCGCGGTGTCGCACTCGGTCTGATTGGCTGCTGCCGTCACGGGCGCCTTGGGCGCCGGGCCGTGGCCTGCGGTATAGCCGTCGCCGTGCGTGTTGCCGATGAGCTTGAGGTACTCGTCAACACCGCCCGGGCAATGACGGAGCTTGCCGCCGATGAGGGCGAACTGGTCGTCGGTCACTCGCTCCATGAGGTAGCGGTCGTGTGTGACGAGCAGAAGCGTTCCCGGCCAGGTGTCGAGCAGGTCCTCCATAACGGCGAGCATGTCGGTGTCGAGGTCGTTGCCGGGCTCGTCGAGGATGAGGACGTTCGGCTCGTCGAGAAGCACGCACATGAGCGCAAGGCGCCTCGACTGGCCTCCGGAGAGGTCTGCGATGGGCGTGTCGAGCTCGCGCTTGTCAAAGCCGAGGTTCTCGAGGAGCTTGGTGGGCGTGTATTCCTTGTCTCCGATGACGTAGCTGCGCTTATACGTGCCCAAGAGCTCGCGCACGCGCCAATCGAGCTTGTCCTCGAGCATGTCGAGGTGCTGCGAGAGGATGCCGAGCTTTACCGACTTGCCCATCTTGGCGCGACCGCTCGTTGGGGCGAGCTTGCCGTCGAGCAGGCGAAGCAACGTCGTCTTGCCGGCACCGTTCTCGCCAAGGATGCCGTAGCGGTCACCGGGGCCGATGAGCCAGTCGACGTGGTCGACGACCGTCTTGCCCTCGTAGGTTACGGTTGCCTGCTTAAGCTCAAAGACCTGCTTGCCAAGGCGGCTTACGGCGAGGCGCTTGAGCTCAAGCGGGTTTCGCAGTGGCGGCTCGTCGGCGATGAGGGCGCGGGCCGCGTCGATGCGGAACTTCGCCTTGCTCGTGCGGGCCTGAGCGCCGCGCGAGAGCCATGCGAGCTCCTTGCGCAGGATGTTTTGCCTGCGCTCCTCACTGGCGGCCGCCTGGCGGTCGCGCTCGGCTCGCTGCTGGATGTAGGCGGAGTAGCCACCCTCGAAGGGGTCGACCGTGCGGTCGTGGACCTCCCACATGCTCTCGCACACCTCGTCGAGGAACCAACGGTCGTGTGTGATGAGCAGCATGGCGCCGCTTCCAGCCTGCCAGCGCTGGTTGAGGTGGCCGGCGAGCCAGGTGATGGCGCCCATGTCGAGGTGGTTCGTGGGCTCGTCCAACAGCAGCACGTCATAGGTGCCGATAAGTAGTCGCGTGAGGTCCACACGGCGCCTCTGGCCGCCCGAGAGCGTGCCTACGGGCGCGTTCCAGTCGACGTCGCCGATAAGCTCAGCGATGATGCGACGGGTCTCGGCATTGGAGGCCCACTCGTACTCTGGCACGTCACCGACGACGGCGAGACTCACAGGGTCGGTGTCCAAAAGGTCGTCGGACTGCCCGAGCATACCCACAGTGATTCCGCCACGCCAGGTGACGTTGCCCTCGTCGGGCTCCATGACATGGCCGATTAGCTGGAGCAGAGTCGACTTGCCGTCGCCGTTCTTGCCGACGATGCCGATTCGGTCGCCCTCGTTGACGCCGATGGTAATGTCGTCGAGCACGCGCTTGCCGGGCCACTCGTGCCCGAGGTGCTCGCATCCAATGAGAATTCCCACGTGCCGCTAGCCCCTACCAGATCTCGTCGACGACGGAGGCGTCGTGATTGGGCTTCTCAACCGCGGTCTCATCCGTGCCGAGCATGGTCACGAGGCGGCTGACGATCTCTTCTGCCACCTGGTCTTTGGGAAGGAGCGGCAGCTCCTCCTCGTAGTTCTTGCCTACCAGCGTCACGAGGTTCGTATCTGCGCCAAAGGTGGAGTCGGCGCGGCTCACGTCGTTGGCGACGATGAGGTCGCAGCCCTTGCGCTCGAGCTTCTTGCGGGCGTTCTCGATGACGTCGTTGGTCTCGGCGGCAAAGCCGATGACCTTGCGGCTCCCGCGGGAGGCGGAGAGCGTGGCGAGGATGTCCTCGTTCTCAACGAGCTCGATGCTCTCCATGGGGTCGGTCGCCTTCTTGAGCTTGTGGTCGCTCACGGTGGCGGGACGGTAGTCGGAGACGGCTGCGGAGAGGATGGCGGCGTCGGCCTCCTTGAAGGCGGCGGTGGCGGCGTCATACATCTCGGCTGCGGTCGTGACGCGCACGACCTTAACGCCCGCGGGGTCGGCAAGGCTCACGGGACCTGCGACGAGCGTGACCTCGGCGCCGTGCGCGGCCGCGGCCTCGGCAAGTGCGAAGCCCATCTTGCCGGAGCTTGCGTTGGAGAGATAGCGGACGGGGTCGATCGGTTCGTGGGTGGGGCCGGCGGTGACGACGACCTTCTTGCCGCCGAGGTCGCCCTTGCTCCTCACCTTGAAGAGCGCGGCGGAGACGATCTCTGCGACGTCGGTGAGCTTGCCCTCCCCCACGTCACCACAGGCAAGGCGGCCACTAGCGGGCCCCACAAACTCGATGCCGCGGTCCTCCAGAAGCTCGACGTTGTCCTGGGTGGCGGGATTCTGCCACATGTGCGTGTTCATGGCCGGTGCCACGATGACTGGGCAGGTGCAGGCAAGAAGCGTGGTGCTCACGGCGTCGTCTGCGATTCCATGGGCCATCTTGGCGATGACGTTGGCGGTAGCGGGACATACGAGTGCGAGATCGGCCCAGCCGGAAAGCTCGATGTGCGGGATGGGCGTCTCTGAGTCGTCAAAGATGCTGAGGGTGACGTGGTGGCCGGAGAGTGCCTCGAAGGTCTTGGGGCCCACGAGCTCTGTGGCGCTCTTGGTCATGCAGACGCGTACGTCGCAGCCACCCTTCTGGAGCCCGCGGAGCACCTCGCATGCCTTGTAGGCTGCGATTCCGCCAGAGACGAAGAGGGCGACCTTGGGGGACTCAGAGGCCATGGCTACTCCTCCTCCCCTTCCTGGCCAAGCACGAGGATGCGCTTGCAGTAGGGGCACGAGGTGACGCTCTTGCCGGAGCGCCTGATCTCTGTGTAGGAGCTGGGCTGCAGCGTCACGCGGCAGACGGAGGGACGGTTGCCGACGAGGGTCTCGACGGCGATGCCACCGAAGCGCTTCTTGGCGTCCTCGTAGGCCTTCATGTTGTCGGCGCTCACCTGGCCGGCGACGTCGGTGCGCTCAGTGGCAAGCTCGGTCACGTGGCCCTTGATGGTCTCCATGTCAGCCTTGAAGGACTCGGTCTGGGCCTCCTCCTCGGCCTGAACCTTGGCGGCAAGATCGCGGGCGTTCTTCTCGGCGCGCTCGACGATCTCGAGCTGCTCGAGCTGGCGCTCGGTGTCGAAGGAGATCTTCTCGAGCTTCTTGGCAAGCGTGGAGAGGGCGGCGTCATAGCTCTGGGCGTCGCGATAGGTGCCGTTCGAGACGGCCTCTTGGACCTCAGTGACCTTCCCCTCCAGGAAGTTCTTCTGGTCCTCGAGCTCGCTAAGCTCGATCTCGACGTCCTTGCGCTGGCCGACGATCTTGGTGAGCTCGCCCGAGACCTTCTTGTAGGCGGCGCGTGCCGCCTGGACCTTGGCCCTCTGGGGAAGCTCCTCGGCGGTCTTCTTTGCCCTCATGAGCTCGAGGTCGATTTCCTGGAGCCTAAGCAGCGCGGTCTGTTCGGTCATGGTTCAGTTCACTCTCCCGTGCCCCACGCGTGCCAGCGCAGGCTCTCGTCAAGGACGTCTATTCGTGTATCAGGTGCAACGAGTGCGAGCGTGTCGGCCAAAAGGCGCGCACACGGGCGCTCAGATGCGTCGTGCCCCAAAAGTATAGCCGCAACTCCGGCGTCGTAGGCCTCCGATATGCGGTGATAGCCGGCCTCCCCCGTAACCACGCAATCGATGCCCTGGGAGATGAGCTCGCCCGTAAAGGAGCCGCCGGAGCCGGAGCAGAAGGCGACCGTATTGAGCTTGCGCGATTCTTCTCCCCAGACAGTCGGCGTGCAGCCGAATGAGGATGCGGCGCGCTCGGTAAGCTCGCCGAGGCTGACGCCGTTGCCAGAGAGCAGGGCACCGTAGCCGTCCGGCTCCTCGAGCCTGCCCGTGCGCGCAAGGCCGAGAAGCTCAGCCCCGAGGTCGAGTGCCGCCTCAGAGCGGTCGAGGTTCGTGTGCATCGCTATGAGCGAGACACCGAGGCTCGCAGCCGTATAGGCGGAGGCACCTCCGATGGAGCTCGTACCGATCTCCGGCGTCATCGGAAACGGCGCGTCGAGGAAGGCCGGATGGTGGGTCACGAGCAACTCGCAACCAAGCTCATGGGCCTTACGAATGTTTGCGGGCGTAGGGTCGAGCGCGCAGGCGATGTGCGTCACTTGAAGGTTTGGGTCGCCGACGCTCAAGCCAGGCTTATCCCAATCCTCAGCCATTGACCTCGGGAAACGCTCGAAGAGCGCTTGTTCGATATCGCAGACTCTCAACCTAAGCCTCTTCCTCGAGTTAGTGGCAAAACCTTCAAGTAACATTAACCCTCAAGTAGTACTTTAGCCTTTGGAAACGAGCCCGAGCAATGCGTCACAGAAGGCCATGAGCTCGTCCTCACCCACGCGCTCGTCAAAACTCACGCGCAGGGAGCCAAGTGCGTCGTCGCGCGGAATGCCCATGGCGGAGAGCACATGGCTGGGGTCAAGAGAGCCCGAGCTGCAGGCGGAGCCGGCGGAGACCTCAAAGCCGAGGTTATCCATCTGGAGCACGAGCGACTCGGAGTCCATGCTCGGCACCATGAGGCTCAGCATGCCGGGGAGACGCGAATCATCCACGTGCGCGACCGTAGTGGGGATGATGCCCGTGCCAGGCGTGCAGAGCCTCTCATAGGCCTTGTTCGCCATGGCGGCTACGCGAGGTCGAATCTCTTCCATCTCGGCGCATACGAGCTTTGCCGTTGCCGCAAAAGCGACGGCGCCGGCGACGTCCTGGGTGCCCGGGCGCTTGCCGCCTTCCTGGCCGCCTCCTAGGCCTTGGGCCTCGAAGGGGCAGCGGGTGCGGATGGCGAGTGCGCCGACGCCCAGCGGGCCTCCGATCTTGTGCGCGGCCACGGAAAGAGCGTCCGCCTCGGCGCAATCGAGCGGGATGCGGCCGAAGGCCTGTACGGCGTCGACATGGGCGAGGGCGCCGCCCTGGTGGGCGGCCTTGATGACGCTCGCGATGGGCTGGATGACGCCCGTCTCGTTGTTGGCGGCCATGACGCTCACGAGGGCGCACTTCTCCCCCATCGCGGCACGCACTGCCTCTGCGTCCACGATGCCCTCGCGGTTGGCGCGGGCGAGCTCAACCTCAAAGCCGCGACCGCGCAGAAGCGTCGCGACGTCGAGGACGGAGTCGTGCTCGATGGCGGAGAGCACAACGCGATTGCGCTTGTTGCCGCTCTTGCGACGGGCGCCCTCGGCCATGCCAAGCACGGCGAGGTTGTTGCTCTCGGTGCCGCCGGAGGTCATGACGACCTCGCTCGGGCGGAACCCGCAGCCTATGGCGCGGGCCAGGTCTCGCTTGGCCCCCTCGAGCGCCTGCGAGGCGTCTCGGCCGAGCGTGTGGAGCGAGTTGGGGTTGGCGACGCCGCAGGCGCTCTCGTGGTAGGCGAGCCAGGCATCGCGGGCCTCGGGCCTCAGCGGCGCGGAGGCGGCGTAGTCGAGATAGACGTAGTTCTTATCAAACACGGCTCTTAGGCCTGCCTAACGAGGCCCTTGCGGCCAGCCTCGCGGATCTCGGTGATGGCGGCGTTGCGGTCGGCCTTGCCGTAGACGGCGCTGCCGGCCACGAGCATGTTGGCGCCGGCGGCCACGAGCTCGGCGGCGTTGGCGGCAGAGCAACCGCCGTCGACCTCGATGATCGGGTTCACGCCGGCCTCGTTGGCAAGCGCGCGCACCTTGGCGACCTTCTTCACGGAGGAAGGGATGAACTTCTGGCCGCCGAAGCCGGGGTTCACGCTCATGACGAGCACGATGTCGAGCTCGGAGATGATGTCCTCGAGCACGTTCACGGGCGTGGCGGGGTTGAGGACGAGACCGGCCTTGGCGCCCGCGTCCTTGATGCCGCTGATGATGCGGTGGGCGTGGACAGCGGCCTCGTAGTGGAAGGTCACAATGTCGGCGCCGGCCTTGGCGTAGTCGATGGCCTTTTCGTCGGGGTTGGAGATCATGAGGTGGACGTCGGCGGGCACGTCGGTGTTGGCCTTGACGGCCTTCACGACGTTGTCGCCAAAGGTCACGACGGGCACGAAGTGGCCGTCCATGACGTCGACGTGCACGTAGTCGGCGGTGGAGATGGCCTCAAGGTCGCTCGCCAGGTTGGCGATGTCGGCGGAGAGGATGGAAGGAGCGATCATAACGTCGTTGAGCATGTGTTTCCCCATTTCGGTATTTCATCGGCGTCCCCTTGCGCCGAACTTTCCAGATGAATCTTGCTATTCGCGGCTCATGCCGTAGAACTCGCGCTTTGGCTCGCGGCCCACAAGAGCGGCGGTTACCTGGTCTATTGATGCCCCGCCATGGACGAGGCCCCAGACGGCCTCGGTAATGGGAACCTCGACTCCCTTGGCGTGGGCAAGCTCGCGAACCGAGATGGCCGCGTGCGCGCCCTCGACCACCATGTGGCTCTTGGCCTCGAACTCGGCAAGGGACTCTCCTTTGGCGAAGGCCTCGCCGAAGCGGCGGTTTCGCGAGTGTTCGGAGGTGCAGGTGGCGACGAGGTCTCCCATGCCGGCAAGGCCCATGCAGGTCATGGGCTCGCCGCCGGTGGCGGCCACCACGCGCCCGATCTCTGCGATGCCACGGGTCATGATGAGGGCAAGCGTGTTGTCCCCAAGGCCCGAACCGGCGGCGATGCCGCAGGCGATGGCGATGACGTTCTTCACGGCGCCGCAGGTCTCGACGCCCTTGACGTCTTCGGAGACGTAGACGCGGAAGGCGGGCGTGGCGATGAGGTCACGCACGGCCTCCGCCTCCGGTAGGTTCTCGCCGGCGAGCACCGCCGCAGAGTACATCTCGCGACAGACCTCCTCGGCGTGGTTGGGGCCAGAGAGCGCGAAGATGCGAGAGGGGTTGCCAAGCTCCGTCGCGGCAACCTCGCTCATGAGAAGGCCGCTCTCGGGCTCAACGCCCTTGGTGAGCGTCACGACGGGCGTCTTTTCACTAAGGTGAGCCGCCAGGTTGTGACAGACGTCCCTCAGGTGAGTCGAGGGAACGGCGAGAACTACGAGCTCAGAGCCAGATACGGCCTCTTTAAGGCTCGAGGTGGCAACGACGTTGCCCGAAAGCTCATAGCCCTTGAGATAGGCGGGGTTTGCGCGCGTTTGGTTGATGGACGCCGCAAGTTCCTCACGGCGAGCCCAGAGCATTACCTCGCCGGCGTTTTCGGCAAGAAGGCCCGTGAAGGCAGTTCCCCAGGAGCCCGCGCCAATGACGGATACGCGGCTCACTGGGCGGCCACCTCGTCATCTGACGTAAGGGCCTCACCGGTCTTGTGGAAGGAGAACTCCGGTTCGGTGCCGTTCATGAGCTTCTTGATGTTGGAGCGGTGGGCCCAGACGACGATTAGGCCAGCGACTTCTACGATTGCATCGCAGGCAAGGTTGAGCCCATAGAAAAGCGCAAGCGCAAAGCCCACGACAGAGGCCACGAAGATAGAGCCGATGGATACGCGCTTGGTGATGAGCACGATGACGAAGAAGGTGCCGAGAAGCGCGAGGCCAACGGGCCAGGCAAAGCCGAGGAGCGAACCTACGCCCACGGCGATGCCCTTACCGCCGTGAAAGCCCAGGAAAGGCGAGAAGATATGGCCGAGGATGGCGAAGAGCATCACGAGACCGACCGTCCAGCCCATGGGATCCACGGGGCTCACGGCAGCGCCGGCACATACTATCGAGGGAAAGAGCACCGTTGCCAGGCCTGTCGCCAGGGCGCCCTTGCCGGCGTCGAGCGCGAGCGTAAGGGCGGCTGCACCCTTGCCGATCTCGCGAGCGACGTTGGTGGTACCGATGTTTCCGGAGCCGACCTTCTGGATGTCGACACCCTTCATCCGGGCAATGATCTTGCCAAACGGAATGCCGCAGACAACGAAGGTAAGCGCGAGGTAGATGACGAGAACGGTGGCGTTCACGGTCTGTCTCCTAAGGATGGGGCGTTCAGTTACTGCTTCTTGCGGAAGCGCAGGCGAAGCGGCGTTCCCTCGAGGTTGAAGTTCTCGCGCAGGCGGTTCTCGAGATATCGCTTGAAGTTGTCGTCCACGAGTTCCGGGAAGTTGCAGAAGAAGGTGATGACGGGGGGCTTGTTGCCCGTCTGGTTGGCATATTGGATGCGCAGGCGCTTCGCACCGTTGGTGACGGTGTGGCCGCTCTCACGCATCTGGGCAAGCAGGTTGTTGAGGGCTCCGGTGGGCACCTGTCCGGCGTGCGCCTCACCGACGCGGTCGACGACGGCCCAGACCTTGTCGAGCGAACGACCGGTGAGGGCCGAGACGCGGATGACGGGCGCCCAGGGGGCAAACGTCATGCGACGGGCCACGGACTGCATGACTTCCTCGCGCTTGACGTCGGTGTCTACAAGGTCCCATTTGTTCAGCAACAGGATGAGGGCGCAACCGCGCTCGATGGCAAGTGCGGCGACCTTCTGGTCCTGCTCGGTGACGCCCTCTGAGGCGTCGACGACGAGCAGGCAGATGTCCGCCTCGTCGATGGCGCGAAGGCCGCGGACGAGGCTGTAGTACTCGACGTCCTCGTGCACGAGGTTGCGCTTGCGCATGCCGGCGGTGTCAACCAGGCGGTAGCGCTTGCCATCGCGCTCGACCACGACGTCGAGGGCGTCACGGGTGGTGCCGGCGACGTCGCTCACGATGGAGCGGTTCTTGCCGGCGAAGCGGTTGGTGATGGAGGACTTGCCGACGTTCGGGCGGCCGATGATGGCAACGCGCAGGGCGTCCTCGGGATACTCGGGCTCCTCGGGCTCCGCGGGAAGGGCGGCGACGACCTCGTCCAGAAGGTCGCCCGTGCCGTGGCCGTGGGAGGCGGAGATGGCGCGGGGCTCGCCCAGGCCCAGGGAGTAGAAGTCCCAGATGGTCTTCTCGTCAGAGGGGTTGTCGAGCTTGTTGGCGACGAGGAAGACAGGCTTGCCTGCGCGGCGCAGGATCTTCGCCACGGTCTCGTCCTCATCGACGACTCCGGTGGTGGCGTCAACCACGAAGATGATGACGTCGGCCTCGATGCAGGCGGCCTGGGCCTGCTCGCGGATGCGACCGGCGAAGACGTCCTCTGACTTCTCAGACTCGATGCCGCCGGTGTCCACGAGCGTGAACTCACGGCCGTTCCAGTCGGCTTCGTGATAGCTGCGGTCGCGCGTGACGCCGCGGCTCTCGTGGACGATGGCGTCCTTCTTCTGGGCGATGCGGTTTACCAGCGTGGACTTGCCGACGTTCGGGCGGCCGACCACGGCGACGATGGGCTTGGACATAGATGCTCCTTGCTCGAATACTCAAGATTTAGAGTCTACCATGCCCGCCCGAGCTACCTGCGCAAAAAGCACTTCACCACGCTATGAGCAGAGGCCCTCGATGGCGCCGACGACCTCGTCGATCTGCATGGAGGGCGTGGACGCTCCGGCGGTGACGCCGACGCGCTCGGCCCCATCGAACCAGCTGGCCTCAAGCTCGTCTGGCACCTCAATGTGGTGCGTACGGGCGCAGGAGGCGGAGCAAATCTCGGCAAGGCGCGTGGTGTTGGCGGAGTTCTTGCCGCCGATGACGACCATGACGTCGGAGGCCTTCGCAAGCTCGCCCGCGGCCTGCTGGCGCTCGCTCGTAGCCTCGCAGATGGTGTTCACGACGCAGACCTCGCCCACGCGGGCCATGAGCTCGCAGACCACGGCGTCGAGCGTGGCCTTGGCTTGGGTGGTCTGGACGACGACGCCGACCTTCTTGCCAAGCTCCAGGCCCTCGAGCGCGGATACGTCGGCGATGGCGACGGCGCCAGGCGCGTGTCCGAGTATGCCGTCGACCTCGGGGTGTCCGGCCTCCCCCACCACAAGTACCTGGTAGCCATCACGCATGAGGCGCTCTGCCGCATGGTGGGCGCGCTTGACGTAGGGGCAGGTGGCGTCAACGACCTTAAGGCCGTTTGCCTTCGCCTCGGCCTCCACCTCGGGCACGACGCCGTGCGTGCGGAGCACAAGCGTAGAGCCGGCGTCTTTTGGAACGTCCTCGGTGACGGTGACGCCAGAGGCCTCGAGCCCAGCCACTACCTGGGGGTTATGGATGAGAGGCCCGAGCGTGCGAACGGAGCCTTCGGCCTCATCTGAGACCTTGACAACAAGGTCGAGGGCTCGCTGGACGCCATAGCAGGCGCCCGCGTGGTTGGCGACGGTGATGGTTGCCATGGTCTTCCTTACCTGGTTCTACCAGAGGGTCGGGTTCTCGGAGCGAAGCTCGTCTCGGATGGCGTACATGCGCTCTACGGCCACGCGCTCCATCTCGGCAAGCTTCTCCTTGCGGCTCTCGCCCGCGAGCTCGTCGAACTTGATGGGCTCGCCAATGCGGATCTTCGAGTGGCGACGGAGTGTCTTGCGCATCTTGTAGGGGTCGGCAGCGCCGACGACGGCGGAGGGAACGACGTCGGCCTTGGCCATCTGGGCGATCATGGCGAATCCGCCGTGGATCTCAATCTTTTGGTCATCGCTCTTAATGCGCGTGCCCTCTGGGTAGACGAGCATGCACTCGCCACGGTTGAGGGCGTCCCTGCAGCTCTTGAGGGCCTTGAGGTCTGCCGTGCCGCGGTCGATGGGGATGCCGCCCATACGCCTGAAGAGCCACTTGGCGGGGCCGATCTTCTCAAACTCTCGCTTGTAGAGCATGCGCATCGGGACACCTGCGCGCCAAAACGCGACGATGAAGACGACGGGCTCCACCATAGAGGTGTGGTTCATGACGATCATGTCGCCCTTGCCGCTCTTGGCCACGCGCTCCTTGATGCGCTCGACGCCCTCGATGCGTGAGGGATAGACGATGGACATGAAGATCCAGATGACGAAGGCGACGAAGGCGTAGACGCACCTGGTGGGCAGCGGGTACTCAGAAAGCCCGTGCTTCAGGAAGTCAAAGCCGCACTCCTTGGCCTTTGTGGTCTTCTTCTGCTCAGCGCTCTCTGCCATTAGCGCGCAGCCTCCATGAGCTCGGAGATCTTGTCGCAGACCTCGTCTACGGAGAGCGAGGTGGAATCGATGTGCACGGCGTCCTCGGCGGGCTTGAGCGGAGCGGCCTTGCGCTCGGAGTCGGCCTTGTCGCGGGCGACGAGCTCGGCCTCGATGGCGGCCTGCTCGGCGGCGTCTGCCGTGGCGGAGCTGTCCTTGGCGGTGTCTCCGCCATGGCGCTGGACGGCGCGGCGGAGGGCGCGCGCGGAAGGATCTGCCGTGAGGAACACCTTGACCTCGGCGTTCGGGAAGACGACGGTTCCGATGTCGCGGCCCTCGGCCACAACGTCTGCGCTCTCGGCGGCGGCGCGCTGCACCACGAGCATGGCCTCGCGGACGGCAGGCACCGCGGCGACGGCGCTCACGTTGGCGTCGACCTCGGGCGTGCGGATGGCGGCCGTACGGTCCTGGCCGTCGACGAGAACGACGGGGCCGGACTCCCCGTTTTCGAACTTGAGGTCGAGTTCGTAGGCGAGCTTGCCCACGGCCTCGGAGTCCGTGACGTCGATGCCTCGCGTGAGGGCGGCGTCGGTCACGGCTCGATACATCGCTCCCGTGTCGAGGTAGGTAAGGTTCGCGCGTGCGGCCATGGCACGTGCTACGGTGGACTTTCCGGAGCCAGCGGGCCCGTCAATGGCAACGATCATGGTTTCCTCCCAAGCGAGGTCTGTCGCGTTTGTGTCTGCTACTTAGTGTAAGGGTCGACGTAGGCTTCCGCACTCACCGAATCATGGGGTACGAACCCGATGTCCGCCCTGTGGTGAAGCTCCTCGGGCGTAAGACCGGCGGTCTGAAGCGAGAGCCTCTGGCCATTGGAGACGAATATGTGCGAGGAGACGTTGGGAACGACGTGGTTCCAGAAGAGCTCGACCGGCTCCTGGTAGACGGCGCCATAGACGGCCCTCGTGAAGCCGCCGTGGGTGACGCAGGCGGTCTTGCCGGGAAGGGTCGCGACGTAGTCGACAAAGGTCTTGGCGCGCGCGATGAGGTCCTCGAAGGTCTCCGCGTTCTCGGCGGCTATGGAATGGCCGTCGCGAATCTCCCACGGAAACGCAAGGCCCATGTCTGCGAGCGTGTCCTTCACGATGCCCTCGACGTCGCCGAAGTCGATCTCGATGATGCGCTCGTCGTTCATGACCTCAATCCCAAGGCGATCGGCGGCGTCATCGGCGATGGCGTGGCAGCGCTTGAGCGGGCTCGAGATGATGCGGTCGGGCTCCCAGGCGACGATTGCGTCTGCGGCACGCCTGGCCTGGCCCCTGCCCTTCTCGGAAAGGTCGACGTCGAGGCGGCCCGAGAGCTGCCTCGAGATGTTGTAGGTGGTCTCTGGATGGCGCATGAACAGGACTCGTCCGAACTCAGCCATGGTCTCTCCTATCGCGTGGCCGCTGCGAGCGCGGCCTTCTCTTCTTCCGTGAGCGTACGCCACTCCCCCGGCCTCACGCCGGTGAGCTCGAGCGGGCCGAAGCTCGCGCGGTGAAGGGCGACGACCTCGTGCCCCACGGCGGAGAGCATGCGCTTTACCTGGTGCTTTCTGCCTTCGTGGATCACCAGCTCGACGATGCTTGTTCCAGCGGGCGTGCGACCAAACTTCACCGAGACGCCCGCAATGCCGGAGAACGCCTCGAGGGCCTTCTTGCCCTTCGGGGTCTTGGGGCCGATCGTGCGGACCCCGGCGGGGGCACAAGGGCCGTCGTCGAGCGTGATGCCGCTCTTTAGCGTCTGGGCCTCGGATGCCGTGAGCTCGCCTTCGATGAGCGCGAGGTAGTGCTTGTCCTTCTCGAAGGATGGGTGCAGCAGCTTTTGCGCCGCCTCGCCGTCTGTTGTGAAGAGAAGGAGTCCCGTCGTGTCGCGGTCGAGCCTGCCCACCGGGAAGAGCCCAGGGTACTGGGCCGTGGGCACAAGCTCGGCCACGCACCTGCGGCCACCCGGGTCGCGCATGGTGGTCACGTAGCCGGCCGGCTTGTTGAGCATGAGGTAGACCGATCCGTCCCCCAGACTCACCTCGACTCCATCAACCGTGACGATGTCGACGGCTGGGTCGACCTTGCTGCCGAGCTCAGTCACGACCACGCCGTTCACGCGCACGCGCCCGGCGGTCATGAGGTTCTCTGAGCCACGCCTGCTGGCGACGCCGGCGCGCGCAAGGAACTTCTGGAGGCGCATGGGAACGATGCGCTCGCTCGTATCTTCTGTCACGTGAGGCCTACTCGCCATCGGTTTCATCGGGGAGCGTGGGCTGCTCGTCAAAGGTGAGTTCGGCCTCGTCCGCATCCGAATCGAGCAGGTCTTGCTCCTCGTCGATGTCGGCCGCGGCCTCCTCGAGGGTCGACTCGATGGAGCGGCCCGAGAGGCGCTCGCGGATGAACTTCTTCGACTCCTCGTCGGGTGCGAACTGCTCCAGATCGGGGAGGTCGCGCACGCTCTTGAGGCCGAAGCGCTCGAGGAACGACTGCGTGGTGGCATAGCGGATGGCCTGCGATCGCTGGGGGTCGCGGCCGGCCTCGCGCACGAGGCCCTTCTCGATGAGGCTCGAGATGACACCGTCGGAGTTGACGCCACGGATGGCCTTGACGCCCTCACGCGTCACCGGCTGATGGTAGGCGATGACGGCGAGCGTCTCGAGAGCGGCCTGCGAAAGCCTCCTCGTGTCCCAGCTCATGACGAGGGCCTCCACCTGGTCATGGAAGGCGGGATGGGTGAAAAGCCTCCAACCTCCCGCCACCTCGCGCAGCTGGAAGCCGCGGTTGGCGTCGGAGTACTCTGCCGCGAGGTCGGCGAGCGTCGAAGACACCTCGCCGGGCGTTATGCCGAGGACCTCGGCGAGGTCGGTAGCGCTCACGGGGTCGCTCGAAACGAGCAGCATCGCCTCGAGGGCGCCCTTGATGGAGTCTCCGGAGAGCTTGTCGAGCTCCTGCATTAGTACTCCCCTTCCAGCTCGGCCAGCGTGGTGGCGTCCAGCTCGTAGGCGGGCGCCCCCTCCACGCGGTCGATGTCGATGTCGCCAAAGATCTCGGACTGCGTGAGGGTCACGGATCCGAGCTTGTAGAGCTGCAGAATGGCCAGGAACGTCACGACGACCTGTTCGGGCGTCTTGTCGCCGTCGAGCAGCTCGTTGAACGTGAGGTGCAGGCGCGAGCGCGTGACACGGTCGACGGATGCCACGGTGAGGGCCACCGGCAGGCGCTTTGGCGCGATGTGCTCGGCCTCGAGCAGGAAGCTCTCGCGGCGGCTGTCGAGGTCGGCGCAGATGACGGCGAGGCTCCTGAGCGTGATTCCCTCGAGGTAGTCGGGCATGGTGTGCAGAAACTCCGGGTCGGGCCCTGCCGTGCGCGGGTGCATGCGGGCCTCGGACTCCATGCGGCTGCCAAGGGCAGCGGCGGCGTTTCTGAACTGCTTGTAGGCGATGAGCCTTGCGATGAGCACCTCGCGCGCCTCGTCGGCGGTGAGGCCCTCGAGCTCGTCCTCCTCGTCCTCGTCTACGCGACCCTTGGGCGCCTCGTCTGGAACGAGCGAGGCCGCCTTTATGTCGAGGAGCGTGGAGGCTACGAGCACGAAGTCGCTCGCGACGTCGAGGTCGAGCTCGCCCATGCGCTCCACCTCTTCGAGGTACTGGTCGGCGACCTCGGTGATGGAGATGGCGCCGATGTCGACCCTCTGGCGGCTCACGAGCTGCAAGAGCAGGTCAAAGGGGCCGGAGTAGGCCTGTGTCTGCACGCGATAGCTCAACTCACACCCCCAGAAGCATCAGGTCGTAGACGCCGCCCGCCGTGAAGTCGAGGTAGGCGCCAACAGGGTCGATTCCCAGCTTGGGGATGGCATAGAGCGCGACGATCAGTATCGGCATGGCGTATTGCTGAATCTGGTAGTAGCGCTGGAGCTGCTCCCCCTTAAGGAAATAGCATACGACCTTCGAGCCGTCGAGGGGCGGCAGCGGTATGAGGTTGAAGAAGCAGAGCAGCAGATTCACCCACATGTAGGTGGTGAGGATGTCCGCCAAGAGGTCGAAGAGCGTCATGCCGAGGAAAAGCTCGGAACCGAGGAAGACCTGGGGATTGGCGGTGGCGGCGCTCACGAGCACGCGTACGAGGATGGCGCCGATACCCGCCTGCAGAAGGTTCGACGCGGGGCCGGCAAGAGACACGAGTACCTCGTCGCGCCTGCGATTCTTGAGGCGGTAGGGGTTATAGGGCACGGGCTTTGCGTAGGCAAAGACGAAGCCGCCGGCCATTGCCATGATGAGCGGTAGCACGAACGAGCCCAAGGGGTCGAGGTGCTTGGCGGGGTTCAAGGAAAGGCGTCCGGCCTCCTTGGCCGTGTCGTCACCGCAGAGATGAGCGGTGAAGCCGTGGGCCACCTCGTGCACGACGGAGCTCAGCATGAGGAGCACCACCGTGAGGACGAGCGAGAAGATGCGCGCCACGCTTATCATGAGGCACTCCCCTGCTGCGCCTCCTCGAGGATGGTCGAGAGCTCGAGCCACTCCTCCTCGAGCGCGGGAATCTTCTTCTTGAGAGCGTTGTACTCGGCCATGGCCTCGTCGAACTTCTTGGCGTCGGCGTAGAGCTCCTCGGATGCCATGAGGGCCATGAGCTCGTCGTAGCGCTCATGTGCGGGGTTAAGCGCGGCCTCGACCTCGGCCAGGCGTTTCTTGGTGGAGCGCAGGGCCTTGCTCTGGGCGTTTCTGGCCTCGGCCTCGGCGCGGCGCTGCTCCTTGGTCTTGACGTTACGGCCTGCGGGCTGCGCGGGCGCTGCCTGCGCTGCGGCCTTGGCGGCAACGGGCGTCGCGGGGGCACCGGCGGCCTCCTCGCTCGCGCGGGCCTCGAGCTCGGCGCGCTTGAAGAGGTAGTAGTCGTAGTCGCCGTCGTAGACGGTCACCTGGCCGTCGCGGACATCGACGACCTTGTTGGCAACGGCGCGCACGAGGTGTTCGTCGTGGCTGATGAGCAGGATCGTGCCTTTGAAGTCGACGAGGGCCTCCTCAAGCACGTCGACAGAGTCGATGTCGAGATGGTTCGTCGGCTCGTCGAGGCAGAGCAGAGGGTCGGGCGCCACGAGCATCTTGGCCAGTGCTAGGCGGGCCCTCTCGCCGCCAGAGAGCACGCCCACGCGCTTCTCGACGTCGTCGCCGTGGAAGAGGAAGGCGCCAAGCAGACGGCGCTCCTCGGAGCTCGTCCAGCCGGGGGCGGCCTCGTCCATCTCGCGCATGACGGTGTTGGACTCGTTCAGGGTCTCCAGCTGGTGCTGGGCGTAGTAGGCGACGCTCACGTTCTGGCCGAGCTCGATCTTGCCCGAGGTGGGCTCCTCGAGGCCGAGGGCGAGCTTCATGAGCGTGGACTTGCCGGCGCCGTTGGGGCCGACGAGCGCTACGTGGTCGCCGCGGTAGAAGGTGACGTCGGCGTCCGCGTAGACGAGGTGGTC
>CAVIES010000034.1:0-16762 GCA_963641675.1 Anaerovoracaceae bacterium | reverse complement strand
ACCTTAGCGGGCCATCTTCTCCTGCCAGCCCTCGAGGTTGGCGAGCGCGGCCTTTAGCACCTCGTCGCTCTTGGCAAAGTGGAAGCGCACGAAGCGGTTCTCCGGAGCGTTAAAGAAGCAGCTACCGGGCACCGCGCCCACGCCCACCTTTCGGCAGAGGTCCACGGCGCACTCCTCGTCGCTCTCGTAACCCAGCGCCGAGACGTCGCACATGACGTAATAGGCGCCCTGCGGCTCCACAAACGAGAAGCCCACGTCGCGAAGGCCCTGGCAGAACAGGTCGCGCTTGTGGGTGTAGAGCTCGGTGAGCTCGTCGTAGTAGCTCTGCGGCAGCTCGAGACCAGCCACGGCGGCCTCCATGAGCGGGGCGGCCGCGCCCACGGTGAGGAAGTCGTGCACCTTGCGCGCGCGGTCGATTACCTCGGGCGTGCTGATGACGTAGCCCAGGCGCCAGCCCGTCATGGAGTAGGTCTTGGAAAGCGAGCTGCAGCTGAGCGTGCGTTCGGCCATGCCGGGCAGGCTTGCGAAGTAGACGTGCTCGTAGGGGGCGTAGACGATGTGCTCGTAGACCTCGTCGGTGATGACCCAGAGGTCGTACTTCTCGGCCATCTTGGCAATAAAGCCCAGTTCAGAGCGCGAGAACACGTGGCCGGTGGGGTTGGAGGGGTTGCAGAGGATGAGCGCCTTGGTGCCGGGGAGCGCGCAGGCGGCCTCCAGCTCGGCCTCGTCAAAGGTGAAGGTGGGCGCGTGGAGCTCCACGTAGGTGGGCGTGGCGCCGCAAAGGATGGCGTCGGCGCCGTAGTTCTCGTAGAAGGGCGAGAAGATGACCACGCGGTCGCCGGGGTTGGTGACCGTCATGACCGAGCACATCATGGCCTCGGTGGAGCCGCAGGTGACGACGATCTGCGTCTCTGGGTCGATGTCCATCTGCATGCGCGGGCTCTGCTTGGCGGCAAGCGCAGCGCGGAAGTTGGGCGCGCCCCACGTGATGGCGTACTGGTGCGGGCCCTCTGCGGCGGCCTTGGCCAGGCGGTTCTTGATGGCCTCGGGCGGATCGAAGTCGGGGAAGCCCTGGGAGAGGTTGATGGCGCCGTACTGCATTGAGACGCGCGTCATGCGACGAATGACCGAATCGGTAAACTGCGCCGTGCGCTGGCTAAGCTCTTGCATGGTGTGTCCTTGCTGTTGTCCTACAACTTTCAAGAGCGTAGCACGGCGCCCCGCAAGCTCGGGGCTTGCGGGGCGCATCGTTATTGCCCGTTCATCGACTTCCGGCGCAGACGCGAGCCGGCCGGCGCAGGCGTTACACGTCGATGGTTACCTCGTCGCCGATGACGGTCTGGGTCTGGCTCACGAGCCAGCCGCGCGGGTCGTCCAGACCGGCGAGCAGCTCGTTGGCCTCGGCCTCCTCGGCGGTGTAGCTCTTCACGAAGCGCACGGTGTCGGTGTTGCCCTCCATGTGCTCAACCAGCGGGTGCCACACCACGTCCTCCACCGCGATGCCGCCGGGGCCGACGTTGTCGGCATTGGCGTCGTCGCCGCTCACGCGCACGAAGTTGCAGGTGAGCATGCCGCTCATGATGGTGTCGGGGTTGCCGGTGTAGCCGGCCACGAAGTCGCCCAGGCCGTAGGCGCAGAGCATCTTGCCGCCGCTTGCGCGCTCGATCCACTTCACCGGCTGGATCACGTGGGCGTGGCTGCCAATCACAAGATCCACCCCGTTGTCGGCGCAAACCTGCGCGATGGCCTCTTGCTCGGAGTTGGCCTCGTTGGTGTACTCGGTGCCAAAGTGCAGGTAGACCATCACGACATCGGCCACCTTGCGGGCGTTTGCCACCTCGGTCTTGAGCTTCTCCTCGTCGTAGGGCACGGCGTAGTAGTCGTTGGGCAGGTCGCTCTGCTCGTAGCCGTTCTGGCCGTAGCTATACGAGAGCGTGGCCAGGCGGATGCCGTTGCACTCCACCACGCGAATGGTGTTGCGGTCGTCCTCGCTGGTGTAGCTGCCCACGGTGAGCAGGCTGCTCTTGGCGTTCCAGACCTCCTGCGCGTGCTCGATGCAGCTCGTCCAGTAGTCGTAGGTGTGGTTGGAGTTGGTGTTCACGATGCGCCAGCCGGCATTGGCCACGGCGTCGGCCATGCTGTCGGGCGTGTTGTAGCTGGGGTAGCCCGAATAGCCGTAGCTGTCGGTGCCGCCGAGCGTGGTCTCTTGGTTGATGAAGCTCACGTCGCAGTTGTTCTGGATGTAGTCGCTGACCTCGGTGTAGAAGGGCGAGAAGTCGTACTCGCCGTCACCCTCGGTGCCGGCCCAGGAGTCGGCCAGGGTGAGGAGGTTGTCGTTCATGAGGTTGTCGCCCACGGCGGAGAAGCTCATGGTGCCCATGCCGCTCGCCGTCTTGCGGCCCTCGTCCAGGAGCTTGGTGGCAACCGAGGTGTCGTAGCCTGCGGTTTGCGTGGCGTCGTCCGTGGCGGCCTCGGTAGTGGCCGCGGCCTCGGGCTCGGTGGCGCCGCCGGCAACGAGGCCGGTGGCGCAGCCCACGATACCGCGCAGGATAAGCACGACAAGGACAGCTGCCAGCACGATGCCGAGGATGGGCGCGGCCTTCTTGAGCTTGGCCTGCCAGGTGTTCTGGTTGCCGTTCAGCGGCTTGTAGCCAAAGCCGCCGAGCACGTTGTTGGTGCGGTTCATCTGCGGCACGTTGTTGGCGCCCCAGCCAAGCGGGCGCTGCCTGCGGCGGCGCTGGCGGGCGCGCGGGTCGCGGTCGTCGGGGATGGTGGCCGGGCCGCTCGAGAAGCGACCGGCGCCGTAGTCGGAGGCGTTGGCCGGGCCCTCGTGGTGCATGCCAACCGTCTCGCGGTTGCCCACGCCGCCCACGCTGCGGTGGCGCGAGTTGGGCAGGCGAGAGGCCTGGGCCTCGCCGGCGGAAGGGTCGATGCGGTAGCCCTCCTCGCGCTGGCGGCGGCGCGCGTAGCTCGCGGAATAGCCGCGGGAGGCATACTCGGCGTCCGTGTAGGTGGAGGGGCCGTAGCTCGCCATGGCGTCGGCCTGGCCGGCGTAGGTGGGCGCCTCGCGGCCGACCGTGCGCGGATCTTGCGGGCGGTCGCTACCGTAGAGGACGGAGGCGTGCTCGCTGGCATAGCCGCTGTGGCTGGCGCTCGCGCGGTCGTCGCGGGCGAGGTAGCTGTCGTAGTCGGTGGACTCGTGGCCGGCGTAGGCATCGCGCCCGGCATCTGCACCGCGGCCGGCGTAGGCATCGCGCCCGGCATCTGCGCCGCGGCCGGCACGGCCGTCGAGGTCGCTCCTCGTGTAGCTGGCGGTATCGCTCGGGCGCACGGAGCGCTCCGGGCGATCGAGGCGGCTGCTGAGGTTGTCGCCGCGGCTGGAGCGTGCGGCACCGCGGGCGTTGTCGCCATGGCCGGAACGCACGCCGGCATCGCGGCCGGAGCGCGCGTCACGGCCAGAACGCGCCGTGCGCTCGCCATAACGCAAGCTAGAACGCTCGTCTCGCCCAGAGGCAGCGTCGCCGGCGGAGCCACGCTCGGTACGGCGTTGGCCAGCAGAGCCGTGCCCAGCGGACGAACGTCCGCGCGAGCTCACGTCCTGCTCGTCGTGCTTCCACCACTCTCCGCCTGTAGACCCAGCCATTTCGCACTCCACTCGCCTAAAGCCACTACCGATGACTATAGCCTGAAAAATTCGCCGTTAGTACACAAGCCTACCGCGCTGACCTGCGCGAGCGACATAATTCAGCTACAGTATTACGGATTAAACGACCGTTTGAAGGCGCGCTTCTGCGAACGCACCGCTTCGCGCCCGCACTGGTCTTTGCATCCGCGCGGGGCGCACCGCCCCAAACCACGTGCACAAACGCACCCGGGCCCGCTCCCGGAACACCATAGATAGGAATCGCATGACCCAAAGCACCACCCCCGGCAACGACACCGTTGCCTTCTCCGACCTTGGGCTTTCCGAGGCCGTACTCACCGCTGTGAACGCGCTGGGCTACACCGAGCCCACGCCCGTGCAGGCCCAGGCCATCCCCTACGTGCTGGGGGGCCGCGACCTCCTCGCCGCCGCCCAGACCGGCACCGGCAAGACGGCCGCGTTCCTGCTGCCCTCCATGAGCAAGCTCGGCCACGCCGAGCGCCACCACGGCCCCAGCATGCTGGTGGTTACCCCCACGCGCGAGCTTGCCCAGCAGATCGCCGACGTCTGCGCCACGATTGAGACGCGCACGCATCACCGCAGCGTCACCGTGGTGGGCGGCGTTGGCTACGAGCCGCAGAAGGCGGCGCTTCGACGTGGCTGCGACGTCCTCGTGGCCACCCCGGGCCGCCTCGTGGACCTCATTGAGCAGGGCGAGGCGCACCTCGGCGAGGTGGAGATCCTCGTGCTGGACGAGGCCGACCGCATGCTCGACATGGGCTTCTTGCCCGCCATGCGCAAGATCGTGGGCCAGACGCCCTCCACGCGCCAGACGCTGCTCTTCTCGGCCACGCTGGACGAGGGCGCCATCGGCGGCATCCGCGACCTCGTGACCGACCCCGCCACGGTTGAGATTGCCCACAAGGGAACCGTGGCCGAGACCATCGACCAGTACGTGCTGCCCGTCTCGCTCGAGGCCAAGAACGGCCTGCTTGCGAAGGTCCTCAAGAGCGAGGGCACCGAGCGCGTCATCGTCTTCACCCGCACCAAGCACCGCGCCGACGCCGCCTGCCGCCGCCTGCGCCGCGCCGGCATCACCTGCGCGCCCATCCACGGCAACCGCAGCCAGAACCAGCGCGAGCGCGCCCTGGCCGAGTTCCGCAACGGCAAGGTGGACGTTCTCGTGGCCACCGACGTGCTGGCCCGCGGCATCGACGTCTCCGACGTGCGCTATGTCGTGAACTTTGACGTGCCGGCCGACCCCGAGGACTACATCCACCGCATCGGCCGCACCGGCCGCGCCGGCGAGACAGGCTGGGCGCTCACCTTCGTCACCGTCACCGACGCCGACGACCTCTATGGCATCGAGCGCCTGATGGGCCAGACCGTACCCACCTACCAGAGCAAGGTTGAGCTGGAGCTTGGCGAGGAGCCGCCCGTGCTCGACCCCAACCGCGACGCCACGGCGCCCGCGCGCGGCAAGGGCAAGGGCAAGAAGAAGCGCGGCGGTAAGAAGCGCGGCATCAAGACCGAGGGCGCCCTGCTGAGCGACGCCGAGGTGGCCGAGCTCGCAGCCGCAAGCGAGGGTGGCAAGCGCCGCCGTCGCGGCGGCAAGGGCCGCGGCAACGGCGGCCAGGCCGCAGGTGAGCGCGCCGAGAGCCGTGCCGAGCGCGGCGAGCGTAGCGGCTCCCGTAACGATGGTGAGCAGGCCCGCGCCTCCAAGCAGCGCGGCGGCAAGGGCGAGGGCCACGACGGCGAGACCGGCAGCCGCAAGGGCGGCGCCAACGGCGAGCGCCGCGACGGCCAGCGCAAGCGCTCCGGCAAGGGTGACGCAAACAGCCAGCGCAAGGGCGGCGCGCCCAAGAACGGCGGCAAGTCCTCCAAGCCCAAGAGCTCGGCAAAGCCCGCCTCCAAGAGCGGCAAGGCCGGCGACAAGCCGCGCCGTCGCGTCGGTGACCGAAAGGGTCGCGAGCGCGGAGTCTACTAGAACTAGAATGTTCGCTCGATCATAAGCACGGGCAAGGCAACCCAGGGAGCCTCGCATGGCAAAGGCCAAGAACAAGAACGCAGCCAAGAGCGCCAGCGGCGAGAAGCCGCTCTTCACCGCAAGCTACGACCTCGACTATGCGCTCGTCGACGAGGCGTCGCGCGCCATGGTCGACAGCAAGGTGAAGAACCCGGCCGGCATCACGAGCGTCGCGATCCTCGTGGTCATCGTGCTCGTGGCGCTCTCCCCTGCGGCCAGGGTCGCCACGCCGGTGCTCCTCTTGCTGGTGATGATCGAGGTTGGCCTGTGGTACCTCGCTGACAACTGGAACAAGCACCACTTCCGCCGCCTCTGCAAGGCCGGGCTCGACGCCACGCTGCTTCCCAAGGATAAGCGCCGCCGCAGCATCCGCGTGTTCGAGCGCCACGTGGAGGTCACCGATGCCGACGGCGACGTCACCCGCGCCGAGTTCACGAGCCTCTTCAAGGCCCACCAGGGCCGCGGCATCATCGTGCTTGAGTTCCGCGATCCCTACTTCGTGATCCTGCCGGAGAGCGCCATGAGCGCCCAGCGCTTCCACGAGCTCTCCTCGTTTGTCGAGGGCCTTAAGAAGTAGGGAAAGAACCGCCGCGGCGCCCCGCTGCGGCGATGCACCAGGCCGAATTTCGCTCATAACGCGCCCTTTGTCGCATCGAGAAGCGGCGCCGCGCCAAAACAGGGGCTATGTGAGTAACCTAATCCGAATTTGCTGAGTAGAGGGCCAAATCGGCCCTCTACCAACTGGGGTTTTGCCGCCAAATTGGACGGGCTACTCGGCAAATCCCAAAGAGGTTACTCACATAGGCCGCTTTTTAGACATTGAGCACGTGCGGCAGGAGCTCCGGGAGGGTGTCGATGATGACGTCGGCCTCTTCCTGCGAAAAGCCAAAGCGCTCCTCGCGGCGAGCAAAGACCGTAAGACCGGCCGCCTTACCTGCGGCGATGCCGGGAACGGAGTCTTCCACGCAGCAGCACTGCGCCGGCGTGAGGCCAAGGGCCTCCACGGAGTGCAGGTAAATCTCGGGGTCGGGCTTGCTCTGGCGGAACTGCTCGCCAGAGACCACCTGCTCAAAGCGGTCGGCGATGCCGACAGACTCCAGCACATATTCGATCATCGCGCGCGGCGAGGACGAAGCAAGCGCCACGCGCACGCCAGCGGCGAGCAGGGCGTCAATCGTCTCCACCGCACCGGGAAAGACGACCGAGAGGTAGTCGCGCTTGCGGCCCTCTGCCCAGCGCTCATAGAAGCGCTCGGCCTCCTCGGGCGTGAAGCTGCCGACACCGGCGCCCTCCAGCAGGCGCTTGCACAGGCGCTGAAAGTCCTGGTGGGAGGCACCGACCTGCTGTGCGGCAAGCTCCTGCGTCACCCCTAGGCCATAGCAGTCAGAAAACGCCAGCAGTTCCTTGAGGTACATCTCCTCAGAGTCGATGAGCACGCCGTCCATGTCGAAGATGACGGCGGCAAAACGCGGGCTGGCGTTATCCATTTGGTCCTCCAAACAAAAGGGGGCCACGCCCTCTGGCGCAGCCCCCTTAGGGTATCAGCTATTGGCACCGCGGCGCGGCGCCAAACTTGCATGCAGCGCGACGGGCGCCGCAGCCCAAGCCGCGGGCACGCCGCAACCGCCCCACAGATAAGGGGCCGCACCCCTCGGTACGGCCCCTCGGCACTTGCTTATTGCTAGCCCGGCCTACTTGCGGTGGGCACGATAGTAGGCGATGAGGGCCTGGGTGCTGGCGTCCTGCTGGGCCAGGGCCTCGTCGTCGTGGAAGGCCGGGGTGATCTGCTTGGCAAGCTGCTTGCCCAGCTCAACGCCCCACTGGTCGTAGGAGTCGAGGCCCCAGACGGTGCCTTCGACGAAGGTGAGGTGCTCGTAGAGGGCGATGAGCTCGCCGAGCGCGAAGGGCGTGAGCGCCTCGCCAAAGATCGAGGTGGTCGGGCGGTTGCCCTCGAACACGCGAGCCGGGACCATCCACTCGGCCGTGCCCTCGGCGCGGACCTCGTCGGCCGTCTTGCCAAAGGCAAGGGCCTTGGTCTGGGCGAGGAAGTTGCCCAAGAACAGCTCGTGCACGTCCTGGTCGCCGTCCTGCGTGGGGCTGGGCGTGTTCACGAAGGCGATGAAGTCGGCCGGAATCTTACGGCTGCCCTGGTGAATAAGCTGGTAGAAGGCGTGCTGACCGTTGGTGCCGGCCTCGCCCCAGAAAATCTCGCCGGTGGGGCAGGTGGTGGGGGTGCCGTCCCAGCGGGTGGTCTTGCCGTTGCTCTCCATGGTCAGCTGCTGCAGGTAGGCCGGGAAGCGGTGCAGGTACTGGTTATAGGGCAGCACGGCGTGGCTCTCGAAGCCGAAGAAGTCCACGTACCAGACGTTCATGAGGCCCATGAGGGCAACGACGTTGCTCTCGAGCGGGGTGTTCTTGAAGTGCTCGTCGATGGCGTTGAAGCCGGCGAGGAACTCCTTGAAGCGCTCGGGGCCGAAGGCGAGGATGAGCGAGAGGCCCACGGCGGCGTCGACGGAGTAGCGGCCGCCGACCCAGCTCCAGAAGCCGAAGGCGTTGGCCGGGTCGATGCCGAACTGCTCAACGAGCTCGAGGTTGGTGGAGACGGCCACGAAGTGCTTGGCGATGGCCTCGGCGGCCTGGGCGTCGGTGCCGTCGATGGCGCCGGCGGCGGCAAGGGCCTCGAGCATCCAGGCCTTGACCTCACGGGCGTTGGTGATGGTCTCGAGCGTGGTGAACGTCTTGGAGACGATGATCACGAGCGTGGTCTCGGGGTCGAGGCCACGGACCTTCTCGGCCATGTCGTTCGGGTCGATGTTGGAGATGAAGCGGCAGTCGATGCCGGCGTCGGCGTAGGGCTTGAGCGCCTCGTAGGCCATAACCGGGCCGAGGTCGGAGCCACCGATGCCGATGTTCACGACGTGCTCGATCTTCTTGCCGGTGACGCCGGTCCACTCGCCAGAGCGAACCTTCTCGGCGAAGGCGTACATGCGGTCGAGGACCTCGTGGACGTCGGCTACGCAGTCCTGGCCGTCAACGATGAGCTGGCCCTTCTCGGAGGCCGGGCGACGAAGCGCGGTGTGGAGAACAGCACGGTCCTCGGTGGTGTTGATGTGCTCGCCGGCGAACATGGCGTCGCGGCGCTCCTCGAGCTTGACCTCGCGCGCGAGCTGGCAGAGCAGCTTCACGGTCTCGTCGTCGACGAGGTTCTTGGAGAAGTCGAAGTGCAGGTCGTTGACGTCGAAGCTGAGCTTGCTCACACGCTCGGCGTCCGCGGCAAAGGCCTGCTTGAGGGAGAAGTTCTTAGAGATTTCTGCGTAGTGGGCCTTAAGCGCCGCCCAGGCAGAGGTGGTGGTTGCGTCGATAGGAGCGGAGATTCCCGTCATGCGCCCTCCTTTAGGTAGTGGCCCTGGCTTAGGGGTTCCGGGGCCGTTACATACACCAAGCTATAAGGATACTTCTATCGGCGCAGGTTCGCTATGTATTTTGGGCGCACCGCCCCATTTTGGCAGCCGTCTGTAGGATTCCGCTCCCGGCAGGGCGCGACTCTACGCGGCGAGCCCGGATGTCATGTGTTCGACGGAGGCCGTATCAAAGGGGCGAGGCCCCGTGCGATGGGGCCAGATGCCCAAAATGGCCCTATGTGAGTAACCTCTTTGGGATTTGGCGAGTAGCACGGCCGATTTGGAAGCAAAACCCCAGTTGTCAGAACGCCGATTTGGCCCTCTACTCAGCAAATCCGGATTAGGTTACTCACATAGGCCCTTTTTTGGCACGGAGGCCTCTGTAGGGTCTTGGTGGCGCATAAAAATGGCGCCCGATCGCTCGGGCGCCGGTCAGTTGCGATTTAGTACGGCTCGCTCAGGGGCGGGACCTGCTTGAGGCGCGCCCACATGAGCTGCTTGGCCTTGGGGTCGGCGAGGCACCGTTCAAAGCCGCCAAGCGCGAGCACGCGCATGCCCAGCACCTGCACGACCTTGCCCGGGGCGAGCGTGGCGGCCTCGAGGTCGGCGAGCTCCACCAGCTCGTCGGCGAAGGTCTCGCGCAGGGCCTCGGCCGCCGCGTCGTCGAGCGCAATGAGCGTGGAGGGGTCGAGCGTGGCAATGGCGAGGCGCAGCGTCCCCGGCACGAGCGGGTAGCCCTCGGCGTCGCGGGTGGAGAGGCCCACCCACTCCTCGGGCGCGTAGCCGAGCGCCTTGAGGCAGGCACGCAGGGCGTCGCCGTCCGGGCCGCCGAGCAGCGCCGGCGCGCCCTCCGGCGAGTCGTCCTCCTCCTCGGGCTCGCCCTTCACCAGCAACACGGGCGAGAAGGCGTTGCCCGCCATGACGACGCCGGCCTGTGCCAGGTCCTCAAGCTCGGCCTTTGTCTTCTCGAGAAGCTCCTCGCTCACGTCCATGCGCAACTCCAAGCACTCGGGGCCTGCGGCCCCAATCCAAACTTCCAAGCACCCGCCATACGGCGCGTCCGTCCCGGCCCGCAGCCCCGACGGCCATCTTCCAAACTGACTCTACGTTATTTGCAGTTATGGCCCCAAATTGAGGGGAAGACTGCAGAATCCGTAGAGCAAACGCGAGGACGGGCGGTGCAGGCGGCACACGCCGCGCCGCGAGGACGGGCGGTGCGGACGGCACGCGCCGTGCCGCGAGGACGGGCGGTGCGGACGGCACACGCCGCGCCCAAGGGCCGCGGCCGGTTTTCTCACAAGCGGATTCTACCTTTTCCCGATGCCAGCGTTGGCGCGCCGGCCAAGGTGGGTATAAGCCCCTCGTGAGCAAACTCGCGGGTAGCTCGCGCGGGGCGGCACCGCAGCCGCGCCAAGCGCGCAAAAAGCGCCCGCCACACACATTTGGGAGGCTTCAGAATGGCCACGAAGGCAATCACGCAGGAGAATTTCGAAGACGTCATCTCCACTTCTGCGAGGCCCGTCCTTGTGGACTTCTGGGCCAGCTGGTGCGGCCCCTGCCGCGCCCTCTCCCCCGTGGTGGAGGAGATTAGCAACGAGCTCCACAACGAACTCGCCGTCTACAAGTGCAATGTGGAGGACGAGGAGGAGCTTGCACTCAAGTTCCAAGTGATGTCGATCCCGACGCTGCTGCTCTTTAAGAATGGCAAGCTCGTCCACACCATGGTGGGCTCCGCGCCCAAGGCCCGCATCGTCGCGGAGCTGCGCGAGTTCCTGTAGACAGGCAAACAAACCCATGCCAACAAACGAGCCGCCCGGCAGACGCCAGGCGGCTCGTTTCGTTTCGCTATGTTCGCGACCGCTCGCAATGCGGCGCCTCGCCGTGCGGCCGCGCGCCGGGCGGCTACCAGCCAAAGAAGCCAAAGCGCTTGCCTTCCTCGCCCTCGCGAGCGAGCTTCACGATCTCCTTGGAGAGCACCTTGCCATCCTCCACCATGAGCCTTGCCATGGTGGGGCCGCTGGCGCTGCGCGGGAAGGTGGGGCTGCCGGGGTTGATGAGGAACGACCCGTTGTTGCGCTCAATCACCTCGGGCACGTGCGTGTGGCCAAAGACGCCCACGTCGCACTGCTCGGCGGTGAGGTTCTCGCGGTAGTGCGAGACGCTGAACGAAAGGCCCTCGTACTCAAAGCGCACCAGGCGCTTCACCTCGGGGCCGTACTCGCCCGACCAGTCGTTGTTGCCAAGGCAGGCCTTGAGCGGCGCGAGCGCGCCGAGCGTGATGAAGTCCTCGTCGGAGGTGATGTCGCCGGCGTGCACGATGAGGTCGCAGCCGTCGAGTGCCTCAAGCAGCTCCTTGGAGAGCCGACCGTGAGTGTCCGAGATGACGTCGATGCGCTTGGCCATTAGAGGCCCAGGGCTCGCTTGAGCTGCACCACGCGGCGGCGCGAGACAGAAATCTTCTTGCCCTCGACGCCCTGGATGCCAAGCTGCATGACGCCGCTGGAGACGACCTCGACGTCCTCGACGTACTGCAGGTTCACGATGTAGCCGCGGTGCACGCGGAAGAAGCCGTGCGGGGAGAGCTTGGCCTCGAGCTGGGCGAGCGAGATCACCGAGAGGTAGCGGTCGGTGTCGGTGTAGATGCAGGAGTAGTCGTCCTTGGCCTCGATGTAGCGGATCTGGTCGATGGGGACGAGGACCTTGCGGCCGCCCTTCTCCACCGGGATGCGCTCGGCCGGCGCGGCGGGCGCGGCGGCGCTCTTGGTGCGCGCGGCCACCTTGTCGAGGGCGCGCTCGAGGCGGTCGGTCTCCACCGGCTTCATGAGGTAGTCCACGGCGTCGACGTTGAAGGCCTCCAGCGCGTACTCGCTGTAGGCGGTGACGAAGACAACCGCGGGCGGGTTCTTGAGCTTGTGCAGGGCCTCGGCCAGCTGCATGCCACTCGTCTTGGGCATGGAGATGTCCAGGAACAGGACGTCCGGACGGCTCTCCATCAGCTTCTCGACGGCGTCACGGGCGCCGGTAGCTTCGACGATGTTCTCAACGCGGCCCGTCTCCTCGAGCAGGTAGCGCAGCTCGGAACGAGCGGGAGCCTCGTCGTCAACAATCATGGCACGCAGCATATACTTCCATTCCTCCTAGTCGCGAGCGGCCGTGCGAGCGAGTCGCAGGGTCACGCACGTACCCTCGCCGGGCTTAGACATGATATCAATGCCCGAGTTAAAACCATAGAACCTCTCGAGGCGCTCCGCAACGTTACGCAGGGCGATTCCCGTCCCCTTCTTCTCCTTGGAGTAGCCGGGGTCGTGCTCGGTGGCAACCTTCTCGCGGAGCTTGATGAGCTCCTCCTCGTCCATGCCGTTGCCGTCATCGATGACGGCGATGACCACGTCGCCCTCGTCCTCCTCGGCACGGATGTCGATGTGCAGCGTCCCCTCGTCGCGCATGGCGTGGCGCACGGCGTTCTCCACGATGGGCTGGATGATGAAGGCGGGCACCAGCACATCGCCGCAGCCCGGCGCCACGTGCTCGCTCTCCGCGATGCGGTCCTCGCCAAAGCGGGCGTGCTCAAAGCTCAGGTAGCGCCTCGTCTGCTCGAGCTCGCGGGCCAGCGGGATGAGCTGGTCTGAGCTCTCGAGCGTCTGGCGGTAGAAGACCGAGAACTCGCGCAGCAGGTTGCGCGCGCGGGCCGGGTCGGTGCGCGTGAAGGCCGCGATGGTGTTGAGCGTGTTGAACAGGAAGTGCGGGTTGATCTGGGCCTGCAGGGCCTTGAGCTCGGCACGGGCGGTGAGCTCGGCCTGGCGGTCGAGCTCGTGGGTGGAGAGCTGGGTGGAGAGCAGCTGGCCAAAGCCGCGGGCGATGGCAAGCTGGCTGCGGTTTATCTCTGCGGGCGAGCGATAGTAGAACTTGATAGTGCCACAGGCGCGCTCCTGCACCAGCAGCGGCACGACGATGCCGCCGCGCACGGTGGCGGGCAGCTCGGTCGAGGCCTCGTCGCCCTCGTCGTAGGACTGGAACATGCCGAGCTTGCCGGTCTGGAGAACCTCCAGCGTGCCGACCGTCTTGATGAGGCTGCCGGGTGGGAAGTCGGCAGCCATCGCACCCTCGTAGCCAAGCACGCGCTCGGCGTCGGTGATGGCGACAGCGATGGCCGTGGTCTCGGGCAGGATAAGGCGACAGACCGCCTGGCTGGCCTCTTGCGTGAGGCCGCCGCGCATGAGGTCGAGGGTCTTGGAGGCAAGGCCGAGCATGTGCTCAGCGCCCTGCGAGCTGCGGTGGTCGCCAAGGCGCGAGAGGCGGTTGTTGATGCGGTGCGGCGTCATTCGGCCTCCTCCTTGGGTGTGGGTTCGGGTGATGCGGGAGTTGCGGGCGCAGCGGATGCGATCTGCGCCGCAGGCGCGGGCTCGGCGGGCTCGGTCTCGGCGGGCGCGGGCCGCGTAGCGGGCTGGCCGGCGACAGCGTCAAGCGGCTCGGCGTCGTCCTCCACCAGCAACGCGTCGGGGGAGGCGGGGCGCCTGGCGACCTTGGCCGCATTGGCGCCGGGCGTGATGGCGGCCACTTCGGCCGCAAGCTCCTCGTCCTGCCAGAGCCCGTCGATGACGGCGGGCCAGAAGTTCAGAAGGCGCGCGTAGTTCTTGCGGTTGGCCTCCGCGTAAGCACGGGCCTCTTGGCGGCCCTTGGTGAAGATTCGCAGGCTGGCACCGCGTCCGGGGCCGGTGAACACGCGGGCGAGCGTCGTCTTGCGAATGCGCTCCTCTAGCTCCGGGCCAATCCACTGGCCGGGGTAGGGCATGAGCGAGGCGGCCGTGACCTGGCGAAGCCCCGGCTGCTGGGCGCAGAACGTGAGCTTGGCACGCTCGTAGAGCCAGCGGTAGACGTCCTGGAGGAACCGGTTGGGCTCATCAGCCGTGGCGGGCGGCAGGTGCTTTACGTACCACTGTCCGTCAAACCACATGTCGAGGCCAACAAGTCGCAGGTTAAAGAGATAGTCGAGGTCCTCGCCGCGGGTGACCCACGGGTCGAACGGCACCTGCGAGAAGGCGCTTGCGTGCACGGCCATGCAGCCGCCGCAGGCAATGCTCGAGCGGCAGATGCGCGTGCCGGAAAGCGCGCGCTGCATCCAGCTGTTGAAGTCGTCGCGCTTGGTCCACCAACGCTCCCAGAAGTGCTTCTTGGGGCCGCCGGCCAGGTGCGAGCCCTCAGAGTCCACGAAGTGGCCCGTCTTGGCAAGCACCTTGAGGTCTTGGCGCGTGAGCTGGCCCAGGCCGTAGGCGGCGTCCACGAGGAACTCCGGCGAAAGGGCCACCTCGTCGTCGTCCATGAAGACGCAGACGTCGTGGCCGAGCGTGGCGCATACCGCCAGCCCGAGGTTGCGGATGGAACCGTAGCCGCGCAGGCTCACCGGGTCGCCGTCGATGCCCGGACAGATCGCCTCCACGCGGGAGGTGACGAGACGCGCCTCGCGCGAGCCGATGACCATGGGGTTTAGGTTCTTGTGGTCGCGCACGATGGCGTTCACGCGGGCGCGCGCCGCCTCCTGCGCGGAGGGCGGGGCCACAAGCAGGATGATGGTGCGGATGACGCCGCGGACGTCGTCGAGCGAGTCCAGGCAGCGGGCAAGCTCGGGCAGCGGCTCGTCAAGCGCCGTGGCGTGGTCGTAGACGCCAAGCTGCGTGGGGTCGGCCGCCCAGTAGGTGGGGATGACAATCGCTGGATTCATAGGCCTACCAGCGCTTATATGAATCGTCAAGAACGGCCATGGCGGGCCCGCACGCATACGCGCGCGCAGCCTGCGGCATGCAAGTGCCAGCGATGAACTCGCCCATGGACCCTCCCCTGTTTCGGTCGTACGCTCATTCTACCCCACGGAAGAAGAAAAGCCCCGACCCGGATAACCCAGGTCGGGGCTTGGCTGGCTTAGACGCTAGCTGCTATGCGCTGGCTCTTAGGCCTCGTTGTAGAGGGCCTTGAGCTTGAGCAGGTGCGCGTAGCGATCCATGGCGGCCTGCTCGTTCTCGGCGAAGAGCTCCTTGGCGCGCTCGGGGAACGCACGGGTGAGCGAAGCGTAACGAGCCTCGTTCATCAGGAAGTCCTGGTAGCCACCCTGCGGCTCCTTGGAATCCAGCGTGAACTTCTTGCCCTCCTCGGCGGCGGGGTTGAAGCGGAAGAGGTTCCAGTAACCGCAGTCCACAGCCTTCTTCATCTCGGACTGGCAGTTCATCATGCCGCCCTTCTTGATGGAGTGCATCTCGCAGGGGCTGTAGCCGATGACGATGGACGGGCCGTCGTAGGCCTCGGCCTCGGTGATGGCCTTGAGGGTCTGGGCGGCGTTGGCGCCCATGGCGACCTGGGCAACGTAGACGTAGCCGTAGCTCATGGCGATCTCGGCGAGGCTCTTCTTCTTGGTCACCTTGCCGGCGGCAGCGAACTGCGCGACCTGGCCGAGGTTAGAGGCCTTGGAAGCCTGGCCACCGGTGTTGGAGTAGACCTCGGTGTCGAAGACGAAGACGTTAACGTCGTGGTTGGAGGCCAGGACGTGATCGAGGCCGCCGAAGCCGATGTCGTAGGCCCAACCGTCGCCGCCGAAGATCCAGAAGGACTTCTTGGTGAGGTAAGCCTTGTCGGCGAGGATGGCCTTGCAGGCGTCGCAGCCGCACTTCTCGAGCTCGGCGATGTAGGCGGCAGCGGCCGTCTTGGAGCCCTCGGCGTCGTGACGGTTCTCGAGCCAGGCAGTGGCAGCGGTCTTCAGGGCGTCGGACTCGTCGCTCTGGAGAAGGGCCTCGGTCTGGGCAACGAGCTTGTCCTGGACGGCGGCATAGCCGACCGCGAGACCAAGGCCGTGCTCGGCGTTGTCCTCGAAGAGCGAGTTGTTCCAAGCCGGGCCGTGGCCGTTGACGTCAACCGTGAACGGGGAGACGGCAGCGGGGTTACCCCAAATGGAGGAGCAGCCGGTGGCGTTGGAGATGAACATGCGGTCGCCGCAGAGCTGCGTGATGAGGCGCGCGTAAGCGGTCTCGGCGCAGCCGGCGCAGGAGCCGGAGAACTCGAGGTAGGGCTTAGCGAACTGGCTGCCCTTGACGTTGCTGGCAACGAGCTCGGTCTTGGTGCTGACCTCGTTGACGGCGTAGTCCCAGACCTTGGCCTGAGCAGCCTCGTCCTCCTGCGGGACCATGGTGAGAGCGTCCTTCGGGCAGACGGAGACGCAGTTGTAGCAGCCCATGCAGTCGAGCGGGGAGACGGCGATGGCGAACTTGAGGCCCTCGGCGCCCTTGCCCTTGGCGTCGATCATGCGCATGTCGGCCGGAGCGGCGGCAGCCTCGTCGGCGTTAAGCGCGATCGGGCGCAGCGTGGCGTGCGAGCAGACGTAGGCGCACTGGTTGCACTGGATGCACTTGGTCTCGTCCCAGTGCGGAACCATGACGGCGACGCCGCGCTTCTCGTACTGAGAGGCACCGAGCTCCCACTGGCCGTCGATGTGACGCTCGAAGGCGGAGACGGGCAGGGAGTCGCCCTCCATGCGGTTGATCGGGTTCATGAGCTTCTCGACCTGACGGACGATCTGCTCGCGGCCCTTGATCTCGTGCTTGACCTCGCCGGTGGCGTGCAGCCAGTCGGAGGGAACCTCGAACTTGCGGAAGGCGGTGGCGCCGGCGTCGATGGCCTTGTGGTTGGCGTCGACGATGGCCTGGCCCT
>CAVIES010000033.1:0-16807 GCA_963641675.1 Anaerovoracaceae bacterium | reverse complement strand
GACCTCTGGCGGCTCGCGCCTCGCGCAGACCGGCGACGCCTCCGCTGCGGGTGTCTTCGCCGCCGCTGCCGCGGGCGTCACCGCCCTCGGCGCCGGCGCCTTCCTCTCCCGTCGCCGCGGCTAGGGGAGAGCGGCCCTTTCGCGGGCCTGGGCTAAAGCGCTTATAGCTACAACAGTTGGGCCCGTCGCGCATTGCGGCGGGCCCTTTTCGTGTGCGCGGATATCAAAAAGCCGCTAAATGGGGAACGGAATTGACTTTCTCAGAGTAGCGCTCGATTTTTAGCTGTAAAACCCCAGTTGACGGTAGGGCAAATTGGGGGACTACTCATGGAAACGCGAACTTGTTCCCCATTTAGCGCGATTTTGCATTCGATCGGGCCCTGAAGGCGCTGTGGGCATATTCTGAGCACTTCGCGCAACAAAAAAGGGAGCCGCCGTGGCGACTCCCTTGGTCTTGCTATGTTGCCGCTATTAGGAGCGGGCGACCTTGCCGGACTTGAGGCACGTGGAGCAGACGTTCATCTTCTGCTTGTGGCCGTTCATGACGACGGTGACGTGCTGGATGTTCGGACGGAACTTGCGGTTGGTGACGCGGTGCGAGTGGCTGACCGAACGGCCGGCGACGGCGTGCTTGCCGCAGATGGCGCAAACCTTAGACATTGTTGTAAACCTCCATTAAGCGGCGCGCTCGCGGCCGCCCTCGACACAAAAGCTGGTTAAGAATAACACAGCGGATTACCTGTGCAAGTGAGTTTCTCGGGCATCTGGATTTCCACAACATCTTGTGCCCGTCTTGTGTAGCCGAGCATACCAAAACGTTGCCCGGAATAGCCAGGCCCTTTTGGGGATATATTCCTAACGCTAAAAACTAATACTAGAAACTAATTGGAGGGAAACCATGAGCCAAACCAAGGGGAGTGCGCTAGACACTGCCCACTCTAGCTCGTCAAACGCGCTGCCAGGGCCTTACGCTGGCTATGCCGACGAGCTTATTCACGTTGGCTGCGAGATGGCCCGCCTGCGCACGAGCGACAGCCTGAACAAGGGCCTTCGCGGCCAGCCGGCCGTCATGCGCGTGCTTATGCTCGCCGACGCGCCGCTCTCGCCAAAAGAGATCGCCCGGCGCACGGGCGTCTCAGACGCGCGCGTGGCAAATGCCCTGCGCGCGCTTGAGGAGCGAGGCCTCATCCTGCGCACCGCCGACGAGAACGACCGCCGCTGCGTCAACGTCTCGCTCACCGAGCTCGGGCTCGCCGAGAGCGAGCGCCTTCGCACGGAGGGCGTGCGCGCCACGGCAGAGTTTCTCGCAGAGCTTGGCGAGGACGACACCCGCGAGCTCGTGCGCATCACCGGCCGCGTGGCGCAGATCATGGCCGCTCGCGCGGCCGAGGGCAGGCAGGTAAGGCCGCCCGCATACCCCTGGGCCAGCGCGCCCAAGACCGAGGGAGAGGGGGAGTAGCGTGAAGATCATCAAGCTCTTCCGCAACCACATTCCGGCACTCATCGTCGCCATCGCGCTCACCATCATCAGCTGCAACGCCGACCTGACGCTGCCGACCTACATGAGCGAGATCGTCGACGTGGGCATCCAGCAGAGCGGCATCGAGACCGCCGTGCCGCAGTCCATTCGCGAACAGAGCCTCGCTGACCTCGAGATGTTCATGGACGAGACGGACGCCGACTACGTCGATTCGCTCTACGCCGAGGCCGACGCCGACGGCGTCCGCGCCTACCAGGGCGGTGAGCTCGGTGCCGACGTCGACGACGTCGCGAGCCTCATGAGCCTGCCCGAGACGGTGGCGCTCTCGCTCAGCCAGGGCGTGGACGCCAGCGCGCTCGGCGCTACGGGTATCGAGGGCACCATCACCATGGATGACGTCCGCACGGCTTACGACCTGGGCCTCATCACGCGAGAGCAGCTCTCGGAGGCCTCCGACGCCATGGCTGAGGCCATGGGCTCCATGAGCGGCTCGATCGTGGAGCAGCGCGCCGTGAGCTACGTGAGCGCCGAGTACGAGGCCCAGGGCCTCTCGCTCGCAGACATCCAGAACGCCTACCTTGGCGCCATGACGCTCAAGATGTTCGGCCTCTGCGCCGTCTCGCTCATCTCCACCATCCTTCTTGGCGCCGTGGCCTCGCACACCGCCTCCACCATCGCGCGCGACCTGCGCCGCGAGACGTTCGCCAAGGTCATGAGCTTCTCGCCGGCCGAGGTCGGCAAGTTCAGCCAGGCCTCGCTCATCACCCGCTGCACCAACGACGTCCAGCAGATCCAGATGGCCGTCACGCTCTTCATCCGCATGGTGCTGATGGCTCCCGTCATGTGCGTCGTTGCCGTCATGCGCGTGCTTGCCACGAGCACCGGCCTCGAGTGGACCATCGGCGTTGCCGTCATCGCGGTCTGTGCCGTGGTGGGCGTGCTCATGGGCCTCACCATGCCCATGTTCAAGAAGATGCAGAAGCTCGTGGACCGCGTGAACCTCGTTGCCCGCGAGATGCTCGACGGCCTCATGCCCATCCGCGCCTTCGGCCGCGAGGGGCACGAGCTTAAGCGCTTTGACGACGCCAGCACCGAGCTCATGAGCACCCAGCTCTTCACCAACCGCGCCATGAACTTCATGATGCCGCTCATGATGCTTATCATGAACTGCGTCACCGTCATGATCGTGTGGTTTGGCAGCAAGGGCGTCGATTCCGGCGTGATGCAGGTCGGCTCCATGATGGCCTTCATCTCATACACCATGCAGATCGTCATGTCGTTCATGATCCTCACCATGGTCTCGGTCATGCTGCCCCGCGCAGAGGTGGCCGCGGCACGCGTGGAGGAGGTGCTCGACACCGAGAGCTCCATCACCGAGCCGGAGCACCCCGAGCTCCCCGCTGAGGACGCCCCGCGCGGCACGCTCGAGTTCCATGACGTGGCCTTCCGCTACCCGGATGGTGACGAGAACGTCGTGAGCCACGTGAGCTTCAAGGTCGAGGCCGGCCAGATGCTCGGCGTCATCGGCCCCACGGGCTCGGGCAAGTCCTCCATCGTCCAGCTCGTCCCGCGCCTCTACGACGTCTCCGAGGGCAGCGTCACGCTCGACGGCGTGGATGTCCGCAACATGGGCCTCTCCGAGCTCCGCCGCCGCGTGGGCTACATCCCCCAGCAGGGCATGCTCTTCTCGGGCACGGTGGAGACGAACCTCAAGTTCGCAGGCGACACCGTGACCGACGCCGACATGCACCGCGCCGCCGAGGTGGCCCAGGCCGCCGACTTCATCGCCGAGCGCGAGGGCGGCTACGAAAGCGAGATCAGCCAGGGCGGCTCCAACGTCTCTGGCGGCCAGCGCCAGCGCCTGGCCATCGCGCGAGCGCTCGCCAAGAACCCCGAGGTCGTCGTGTTCGACGACTCGTTCTCCGCGCTCGACTACAAGACCGACGCAAAGCTCCGCGAGGCTCTCGCTGCGAGCGAGACCAAGAGCGCGCACGTGGTCGTGGCCCAGCGCATCGCCACCATCATGCACGCCGACCAGATCATCGTGCTCGACGAGGGCGCCGTCGTGGGCCAGGGCACGCACGAGGAGCTGCTGCGCAGCTGCCCCGCGTATCTCGAGATTGCAGAATCGCAACTGAGCCCGGCTGAGCTCGGCATGACCGATGCCGAGATTGCCGAGGTCAAGAAGGGAGGCGAGCGCTAATGGCAGACGATTCCAAGACCCAGATGCCGCCGCGCAAGCCCAGCCGCGGCCGCGGTCCGGGGCGCGGCATGCGCCCGGTGGAGAAGCCCAAGGACTTCAAGGGCACGATGAAGAAGCTGCTCGGCTACGTCGGCGCCCACAAGGTGGCCGTCGTGGCGGCGATCCTCTTCGCCATCGCCTCGGTCGTCTTCAACATCATCGGCCCCAAGGTGCTGGGCCAGGTCACCACCAAGCTCTACGAGGGCCTCACCGCCAAGGTCGCCGGCACCGGCAGCGTCGACTTCGACTGGATCGGCCGCACGCTGCTGCTCCTGCTCGGCCTCTACCTCACGAGTAGCGCCTGCAACCTCATCCAGGGCTGGCTCATGACCGGCGTCACGCAGAAGATCTGCTACCGCATGCGCAAGGAGATCAGCGAGAAGATCGCGGTCGTCCCCATGAGCTACTTCAACGGCCACAGCAAGGGCGACGTGCTCTCCCGCATCACCAACGACGTCGACACCCTCGGCCAGAGCCTCAACCAGTCCGTGACGCAGCTCATCACCTCCATCACCCAGATCGTGGGCGTGCTCGTGATGATGCTCTCCATCAGCCTGCCGCTCACGGGCGTCGTCGTGGTGACGCTTCCCTGCGCGGCCGTCATCATGGGCGTCATGATGCACTTCTCCCAGCCCTACTTCCGCGCGCAGCAGAAGGTCCTGGGCGAGGTCAACGGCATCATCGAGGAGGACTTCGCCGGCCAGAACGTCATCCAGGTCTTCGACCGTGCCACCGACGCCGTGGCCGAGTTTGACGAGAAGAACGACGAGCTCTTCGTTTCCGGCTGGCGCTCCCAGTTCCTCTCCGGCCTCATGATGCCGCTCATGAGCCTCGTGGGTAACGCCGGCTACGTGGCCGTGGTCGTCGTGGGCGCCCAGCTGGCGCTTAACGGCATGGTTGGCGTGGGCGACATCCAGAGCTTCATCCAGTACGTTCGCAACTTCACCCAGCCGGTGCAGCAGATCGCCAACGTCAGCAACACGCTGCAGTCCATGGCCGCCGCCACCGAGCGCGTCTTTGAGTTCCTTGCCGCGCCCGAGGAGCCCAACGCCGCCCAGCCGGTGGAGCCGGCCGAGAAGAACGGCCTCGTTGAGTTTGACCACGTGCGCTTTGGCTATGACCCGGCGAGCCCCATCATCCACGACTTCACCTTCACGGCCGAGCCCGGCAAGACGGTCGCCATCGTGGGCCCCACGGGCGCCGGCAAGACGACCCTCATCAAGCTCCTCCAGCGCTTCTACGACGTGGACGCGGGGTCGCTCAAGGTTGACGGCGTGGATGTGCGCGAGTGGAGGCGCGCCGAGCTCCGCAGCCAGTTCGCCATGGTGCTGCAGGACACCTGGCTCTTCAACGGCACCATCCGCGAGAACATCCGCTACGGCCGCCCCGACGCCACCGACGAGGAGGTGGAGGCCGCCGCGCGTGCCGCTCGCTGCGACCACTTCATCCACACGCTCGCCGGCGGCTACGACTTCGTTATCAACGAGGAGGGCACCAACCTCTCGCAGGGCCAGCGCCAGCTCGTGACCATCGCCCGCGCGTTCCTCTCAGAGAGGCCGGCGCTCATCCTCGACGAGGCCACCTCCAACGTCGACACCCGCACCGAGCGCCTCATCCAGAGCGCCATGGACGCGCTGATGGCCGGCAAGACCTCGTTCGTCATCGCGCACAGGCTCTCCACCATCAAGAACGCCGACGTGATCCTGGTCCTTCGCGACGGTGACGTGGTGGAGCAAGGCACCCACGAGGAGCTGCTGGCGCTCGACGGCTTCTACGCCGAGCTCTACAACTCCCAGTTCGACGAGGACGCGGCTTAAGGAAAATCAAGAACGACTAACGAAGGCCCCGCTTGCTGTTTGGCAGGCGGGGCCTTTCGCTGTTCGTGGTGGAGATGTGCCGTAGGGCGGTTGAAGCCGGGTTGAGTAGCTGCGCTTATGGTAAGGTTGTTCGGATTAACGCCTTTGGCGTTGCCGAATTGCCAGCTATTTTGTTGCTCCGCAACCTAGTTTTTGGGTCGGGGCGCGCACGAAAGGAGCCTGCGCATGCAGCCAGGTGAGGAGATCGAGAGCTTGGTCAACGAGCTCGAGGACATCATCTCCGAGGGTAAGAAGCCCCTTATGGGTGGCCAGGGTTCTAACCCGAAGATCGTCGACGCCGACGAGATCTTCGAGATCCTCGACGAGATGCGCCGCGTCTTCCCGGACGAGTTCCAGGCCGCGCGCCGCGTGCTGAAGGAGGAGGACGAGATCATCGCCCGCGCCCACCAGACCGCCGACTCCATCGTGGCCGACGCCCAGCAGCAGGCCATGATCCTCGCCGGCGACCAGGAGGTCGTGCGTCTCGCTAACCAGCAGGCCGAGGAGATCCGCGACCAGGCCTCGCAGTACGAGCGCGATCTTCGCTATCACATCAACGACTACGCCGAGGGCGTGCTCACCGGCATCGAGGACAACCTCAAGAACGTCATCGGCCAGCTCGAGCGCAGCCGCCAGGCCCTCGACGACGGCTCCGCCGCCCGCAGGTAAACCATGCAGCCCATTCCCGTCGTCATAGACGAGCGCCTCGACGGCGCCGGTTGCGTCCTTCCGCTGGCAGGCCATGTCGACGAGCCCTCCTACGAGCTCGGCGGCCGTGAGTTCTCGCTCCCGAACGGCATCGACTACGACCTCGTGCTCACCAACGCCGGCGAGGGCATCCTCGCCTCTGGCATGGTGCGCGCCCACGTCGTGGGCACCTGCGACCGCTGCCTCGAGGACGCCGAGTTCGACGTCGCCTCCGAGGTCGACGAGTACTTCCTCTTCGAGGCTCCGGCCGAGGAGGAGATGAGCGACGACGAGGACGAGGTCGATTTCTCGCTGGTGAGCGATGACAACACCATCGACATCGCCGACCCCATCATGGCCGCCATCGTTATGGAGACCCCGTTCGTCGTCCTCTGCAAAGATGACTGCAAGGGCCTCTGCCCCGACTGCGGCGCCAACCTCAACGAGCAGGATTGCGGCTGCGCGGCCAAGCGCGCCGCCGAGGCTGCCAAGGAGAGCCCCTTCGCGGCACTCGCAAACCTCAAGTTGGAGGATGAGAAGTAAGGCTTCGTGGTCGCTTTGCCAGATTTCACACTAAATCGTGTGTATCTCTGGTGGGCAAGCCCCAATTCGTGCTATAGTTCCAGTTCGTCTGTGATAGACCGTCGCGTGCGGTGCGACGTGAGATTCGTAAGAGAGGTCAACAATGGCAGTACCCAAGCAGAAGAAGGGTCGCGGCGCGACCCACACCCGTCGCTCGGCTAACAGCAAGCTCGCTATGCCTGCTCGCTCCACTTGCTCCCAGTGCGGCGCCGTGAAGCTCCCGCACCGCGTGTGCCCGAGCTGTGGCTACTACAACGGCCGTCAGGTCATTGTCACCGAGTAGCTTCCATTCAGAGAATGGCATGAGGCCGGCCCTATAATTGGGTCGGCCTTTTTCGTAGGTTTTCGCCCCTTTTTGGGGCGCACATGCCCGCAGATGCGCGGGTCGTATGCCCGCGAGCGTGCGGGCATGTGCCAGCTAAGACGGCGTGGTGGCCGGGTGCCGCCCGCGGGCGGGGGAGCGCGAGCGCCCTCGCGAGAGGAGAAGACATGGTACGTGTGGTAGTTGACGCCATGGGCGGCGACGAGAAGCCCGAGGTCGTGCTCGAGGGCATTGAGCTCGCGCTCGCAGCTGACGAGGACCTTGAGGTCATCGTCGCCGGCAACGAGGACGTCGTCGTGCCGTTCTGCGCCAAGCACTCCCGCGCGGAGGCCCTCGTGACCACCGAGGTCATCGAGATGGCGGAGCACCCCACCGAGGCCGTGCGCAAGAAGAAGGACTCCTCCATCGTCCGCGGCTGCCGTGCCATCCGCAAGGGCGAGGCCGACGCGTTCTTCTCCGCCGGGTCCACCGGCGCCATCCTTGCCGCGGGCACCCTGGTGGTTGGCCGCGTGAAGGGCGTGAAGCGCGCGGCGCTCGCCACGGCCATGCCTGGCGTGGGCGGCCACGTCACCACCTTCCTCGACCTCGGCGCCAACGCCGACTGCCCGCCCGAGATGATCGTGCAGTTCGCCCACATGGGCACCGCCTACTCCAAGCTCGTGGTTGGCAAGGACAACCCCACCGTGGGCCTTCTCAACAACGGCACGGAGGAGACCAAGGGCTCAGAGGCCGCGCTTGCCCGCCACGCCGCCCTCGCCGCGGAAGACGGCATCAACTTCGCCGGCAACTGCGAGGGCCGCGACCTGCTCTGCGGAGAGATCGACGTCATCGTCACCGACGGCTTCACCGGCAACGTCGCGGTGAAGACCGTGGAGGGCACGGCCAAGTTCATCGTCTCTGTGCTGAAGGAGCAGGCGAGCAAGAACCTGCTGGTGGCTGCCGGTGCCATGGCGGTAAAGCCTGCCCTCAAGGGCGTGGCGAGCCTGCTTTCCGGCGACCAGTACGGCGGGGCGGCCCTGCTCGGCCTTAAGGCGCCGGTGCTCGTGGGCCACGGCAAGACCAACCCCGAGGCCATCAAGAACGGCACGCTGGCCGCTGCCGACTGCGTGCGCCAGGGCCTCTGCGGCAAGATCGCCGCGGCCATGGCGCCCGGCGAATAGGCGGGCGCACAGAGCCTTCACGCGAACGGTTGAATTGGGCTCCAGCCCTGCGCGGATATGGCCTAGACGGTACAATCAAATGTTGTGTGCGGCGGCGCCTCACGGGCGCCGCCGTCGTATCTAGCCAACCCAACCAGATGGGGGAGCGCGCATGCCCCACGCCACCGCCAACGAGCGGATCGCCCACATCGAGAGCATCTGCGGCCACACGTTCAAGGACCGCAGGCTCGTCACCAGTGCCATCACGCACCCGAGCGCCGTGGAGGGCCAGCCCGTCTCGGCCTCATACGAGCGCCTCGAGTTCCTCGGCGACTCCATCCTCGGCGGCCTCGTCGCCACCGACCTCTTCGAGAACTTCCGTGACATGGACGAGGGCGCCCTCACGCGCCTGAAGATCAGCCTCGTCTCGGGCAAGACCCTCTCCGCCGTGGCCGCCGAGCTCGGCATCGGCGAGTGCATCATCTTCGGCGAGAGTGAGAAGGGCACCGGAGCCCGCGGCATGCACTCCGCGCTGGAGAACGTCTACGAGGCCATCGTCGGCGCGCTCTACCTCGACGCCGGCTTTGAGCCCACCCACGCCTTCGTGCAGAAGACGCTCGGCCCCCACATGGTGCCCGAACTGGCCGAGCGCCCGGTGAGCCCCAAGAGCCGCCTGCAAGAGATCACCCAGCGCGAGCTCCGCTGCGCCCCCGAGTACAAGCTCGAGGGCGAGAGCGGCCCCGCGCACAGCCCCACCTTCACCTCCGTCGTGCTCGTTGACGGCCGCCGCATGGGCCGCGGCACCGGCTCCTCCAAGAAGGAGGCCGAGAGCGAGGCCGCTGCCGACGCCATCAAGCGCCTGGCCGAGGAGGGCGTCAATTGTTCCTAAAGTCACTCACGCTCAAGGGCTTCAAGTCCTTCGCCGACCGCACCCACATGGTGCTCGACCCGGGCCTTAACGTCGTCGTGGGCCCCAACGGCTCGGGCAAGTCCAACGTCTCTGACGCAATCCTGTGGGTCCTCGGCGAGCAGAGCGCAAAGATGCTGCGCGGCCAGGCCATGGAGGACGTCGTCTTCTCCGGCTCCAGCGCCCGCAAGCCGGTGGGCGTGGCAGAGGTCACCCTCGTGCTCGACAACACCGACCACACCCTGCCGGTGGAGTTCTCCGAGGTGGGCATCACCCGTCGCATGTATCGCTCCGGCGAGTCCGAGTACCTCATCAACGGATCCCCGGCCCGCCTCATGGACATCCAGGACATCCTGCACGACTCTGGCCTGGGCAAGGACACCCACTCAATCATCTCGCAGGGCAAGCTCGACTCGATTCTCTCCAGCCGCCCGGAGGAGAGGCGCTCCCTCATCGAGGAGGCGGCCGGCATCTCCAAGCACCGCCGCCGCAAGGAGAGGAGCCTTCGCAAGCTCGACGCCATGGACAAGAACCTCGTGCGCGCCCGTGACGTTGCGCGCGAGCTCAACCGCCAGCTCCGCCCGCTGGAGAAGCAGGTGGACCGTGCCAAGCGCTATAACGAGCTCGACGCCCGCCTCTCCGAGCTCACCTGCCAGCTCGCCGTGGACGACGTCCGCCGCCTGCAGCGCACCTGGGGCGAGCTCGAGGGCAAGGCCAAGGAGGCGGCAGCCGCCGTGGAGCTCGCGCAGTTCCGCGCCGACGAGAAGAACCGCGAGCTCGAGAAGCTTCAGAGCATGCTCGAGCAGAAGGGCCTCTTCGTGGGCGACCTCGGCGAGCAGCGCCGCCGTTGCAGCGACATCCTCGGCCGCCTGGAGAGCGACATGCGCCTTCTGGAGGAGAAGGGTCGCAACATGGTCGACCGCCTCTCCGACACGCGCCTCACCCTCTCGCAGGCCGAGCGTCAGCGCACAGACGCCGCCAAGGAGCTCGCCGACGTGAGCGAACGCGCCGAGGCCACGCGCACCACCACCGAGAAGCTCGCCGCCGACGTGGCGCGCCTTGAGCCCGCCGCCCGCGAGGCCACCACGGCCCGCCGCGAGGCAGGTGCCGAGCAGAACCGCCTCACCAACGAGCAGCGCGACTGCCAGAAGAAGGTCGACGCCGCTACGCTCGAGCACGCCAAGCTCACGGACGAGATCAGCAACGCCGAGGTGGAGGACCAGATGTTTGCCTCCCGCCTCGCCCAGATCGATGAATCGGTTGAGACCGCCGAGGCAGCCCTCAAGAGCCGCCGCGAGCGCGCCGAGGAGATTTTCGCCGCGCTCGAGGCCGCGCAGAAGGCCGCCGACGAGGCCGCCGAGGCCATCCGCACCCGCACCGCCGAGCGCGACGCCGCCCGTGCCGCCGCCGACGAGGCGCGCCGCACGCTTGAGGCCGCCCGCACCGAGCTTGCACAGGCCAAGGCGACCCTCCAGGCCCTTCGCGGCGTGGACGCCCAGCTCGTGGGTGGCTCCGGCTCGCTCGAGGGCCGCGTGCTCGCAAACGAGACGCTGGCGGGCCTGGTGCGCTGCCGCCTGGCAGACGTGGTGAGCGCCCCGGCCGAGCTGGATTCGCTCGTGGAGCGCCTGCTGGGCGATGCCCTGGGCGCGCCCGTGGTGGCCGCCGGCACCGATGTCAGCCGCCTCATGGAGGCCGCGAGTGCCGAGCAGGGCGCTGAGGGCTCGCTCACCGTGCTCTCGCTTGCCGAGAAGGCTCCCGCCGCGCGCTCCGGCGCGGGCGAGCGCCTGGTAGATAGGCTTACCGTCTCCGATGAGGCCCGTGGCCTCGTGGAGCGCCTGCTGGGAGACGTGCGCGTGGTCGCCACCGCGGCCGACGCCGTGGCCGCCCACGCCTCCGACCCGAGCTTTACCTACGTGACCGAGGCCGGCGTCGTGGCGCTGCCCGACGGCCGCACCCAGGCCGGCGTCTCCGCCGGCGCCGCCGCGGGCACCCTCGCGCGCAAGCGTCAGGTGGCGGAGCTCGAGGAGAGCCTTACCGGGCTCGAGGCCGCCGTGACGGAAGGGGAGGGCGCCCTTGGTGCCGCCAACTCCGCCGCCGAGGCCGCGGCCCAGGCCCTCTCAGAGGCGCGCGACGCCTCCGCAGACGCCGCCGGCGAGCTCAGCCGTCTTCGTGGCGAGCAGAGTTCCGTCACCTCAGAGATCGGCCGCCTGGAGAGCCAGCTCAACCGAGCCAACGACGAGCGCGCCCAGGTGAGCGCCAAGCGCGAGAAGGCCGCCGAACGCGCCGCCGAGGCAAAGCCCCGTCTGGAGACCCTTAAGGCCGAGGTGGAGGAGGGCAAGGCCAAGCTCGCCGAGCTCACCCGCTCGCTCGAGCAGGCCACCCAGCGCCGCCGCGAGGCCTCCCGCGCGGAGGACGAGGCCACCAAGAAGGCCGCCGACGCGCGCCTCGACCTCGCCACCAGCCGTGAGCGCCAGCGCCACCTCGAGGAGCGCGAGCGCGAGCTCACGAGCCGCATCGCAGAGCTTGCCGAGCGTGCCCGCACGGCCGAGGAGGCCACTCGCTCGCTCGAGGTCCTGCGCCTGCGCGTCGACCCGCTGCACGACCGCTACCAGCAGATTCACGAGGTCTGCCAGTCTTGGGCCGAGCGCCTTCGCGACCGCGCGAGCCTGGCCGAGGCAGACTCCGACTCCCTCAAGAAGACCATCGGCGACGCCAAGGAGGCCGTGGCCGCAGCCACCAAGGCCCTGGAAGACGCCAAGGCCGCCCAGAACGACGTCAAGGTCGAGAGCGCCCAGCTCGAGGTACGCGTGGAGCAGGCCATCGCCCAGATCACGGCTGACGGCCGCCACGTGCTGGAGGAGGCCCTCCAGATGCCCGAGCCCGACGACCGCCCGGCCACCGAGCGCGAGGTCAACAACCTCCGCCGCCAGATCGAGAGCCTGGGCCCGGTGAACCAGGTGGCCATGGACGAGTACACCAAGCTCAAGGAGCGCTCCGACTACATCGCCGCCCAGCTCGCCGACCTCGAGAGCGCCCGCACGGCCCTCACCAAGATCACGGCCGCCATCGACCGCAAGATGCGTCGTCAGTTCCTCTCGACCTTCGAGGCCGTGAACGCCAACTTCATCGAGGTCTTCGGGATGCTCTTCCCGGGCGGCAAGGCCCACCTGGAGATGACCGACCCCGACCACCCTGACGAGACGGGCATCGAGGTCATCGCCCAGCCCCGCGGTAAGCGCATCGCCAAGATGACGCTCATGAGCGGCGGCGAGAAGAGCCTCGTGGCGCTTGCGCTGCTCTTTGCCGTCTACCGCACGCGCACCGTCCCCTTCTACGTCTTCGACGAGGTCGAGGCGGCGCTTGACGACGCCAACCTCGACAAGCTGCTCAACGCCATCGAGCAGCTCAAGGAGACCACGCAGCTCATCGTTATCTCGCACCAGAGGCGCACCATGGAGCAGGCCGACGTCCTCTACGGCGTCTCCATGCAGGCCGACGGCGTGAGCCATGTCGTATCCCAGCGGCTCGACCGCGCAACAGGAAAGGTGGTCGACGCCTAATGGGCTTCACTGACCGCTTGAAGAAGGGCCTCGAGAAGTCTCGCGAGGCACTGAACGAGATCTTCTACATGGGTGGCGAGGTCGACGAGCAGTTCTGGGAAGACCTCGAGGACACCCTCGTCATGGGTGACATCGGCCCCGAGCTTGCCATGAACGTCTCGGACGACCTGCGCGAGCTCTCCGCCAAGAAGGGCTTGCGCACGGCCAACCAGATGCGCGAGGCCCTGGCCCAGCGCCTGGCGGAGGCCTTCCCGGTGAGCGAGCGCGACCCCTTCACCGACACGCCCTCGTGCGTGCTCTTCGTGGGCATCAACGGCGCCGGTAAGACCACCACGGTGGGCAAGCTCGCCGCCGCCTCCAAGGCTGCCGGCACCGCGACCCTCATCGGCGGTGCCGACACCTTCCGCGCCGCGGCCATCGAGCAGCTCGAGGTCTGGGGCGAGCGCGCCGGCGTGCGCGTGGTCACCCGCGAGCGCGGCGCTGACCCGGCAAGCGTCTGCTACGACGTGGTGGAGGCCGCCGAGAAGGAAGGCACGGGACTTCTGCTTGTTGACACCGCGGGCCGCCTGCACACTTCGCCCGAGCTCATGCGCGAGCTCGCCAAGGTCGTGAACGTCACGCGCAAGCGCGCCACCATGCCCGTCACCGTGGTGCTTGTGGTGGACGCCACCACCGGCCAGAACGGCCTCGCTCAGGCACGCGAGTTCAACGATGCGCTCGACCTCGACGGCCTCATCGTCACCAAGCTCGACGGCACCTCCAAGGGCGGCATCGCCGTCTCCATCGCGAGCCAGCTCGACCTGCCGATCTACCGCATCGGCGTGGGCGAGGGCGTGGATGACCTCCAGGCCTTCGACGCGCTCGAGTTCTGCCGCGCCCTCGTGGGCGAGGCCATCTAGGGGAGGACGCCCGGCTGGTGGCTTCGGGCGCCGGCCTGCGTTTCTCCGCTTGCACCACCCGCGCCACGGCGCGACCGCACTGCCAATTAACACCAGCTAGGAGCAAGAGATGTTCGACAACCTCTCCGACCGCCTCACAGACACCTTTGACAAGCTTCGTGGCAAGGGCCGCCTCACCGAGGACGACATCAACGTCGCCATGCGCGAGATCCGCATGGCCCTCCTCGAGGCCGACGTCAACTTCCGCGTGGTGAAGGACTTCGTCGCCACCTGCAAGGAGAAGTGCCTCACGGCAGACGTGCTCGACTCGCTCACGCCGGCGCAGAACGTCGTCAAGGTCGTGCTCGACCAGCTGACCGAGCTGCTCGGCTCCACCGAGAGCAAGCTCACCTTCATGCAGAACCGCACGCCCAACGTCATCATGCTCGTGGGCCTGCAGGGCTCCGGTAAGACCACCGCTGCGGCCAAGCTCGCCTACATGCTCAAGAAGCAGGGCCGCTCGCCCCAGCTCGCCGCCTGCGACGTGCACCGTCCCGCCGCCGCCGACCAGCTGGAGACCCTCGGCGGGGAGATCGGCGTGCCGGTCTATCGCGGCGACGGCAAGGACGCCGTGGCCATCGCCCGCGAGTCCATCCAGGAGGCCGTCGACCACCTGCGCGACGTCGTCATCGTCGACACCGCCGGCCGCCTGCAGATCGACGAGCTCATGATGCAGGAGGCCGTCGACATCAAGAAGGCCGTCAAGCCCGACCAGGTCCTCATGGTGGTCGACGCCATGACCGGCCAGGACATCGTGAACGTCGTGACCGAGTTTGCCGAGCGCACCGACTTCGACGGTGTCATCATGTCCAAGCTCGACGGCGACGCCCGCGGCGGCGGCGCGCTCTCCGTCCGTGCCGTCACCGGCAAGCCCATCAAGTTCGTCTCCATGGGCGAGAAGCCCGAGTCGCTCGAGGTCTTCCACCCCGACCGCATGGCCAAGCGCATCCTTGGCATGGGCGACATGTACGGCATCATCGAGACCGCCCAGGCCAACGCCGACGCCGAGGCCGCGGCCGACGCCGAGCGCATGCTGCGCGAGGGCTTCACGATGGACGACATGCTCACCCAGATGCAGCAGATCCGCAAGATGGGCGGCGTGGGCAAGCTGCTCGGCATGCTGCCGGGCGGCGACAAGGCCCTGCGCCAGATGGGCGGCGACAACTCCGAGGAGCAGATGAAGAAGATCGAGAGCATGATCTACTCCATGACCAAGGAGGAGCGAGCCCGCCCGAAGCTCATCAACGGCATGCGCCGCCAGCGCATCGCCAAGGGCTCCGGCCGTTCCGTGCAGGAGGTGAACCAGCTCATCAAGCAGTGGGGCGAGATGAACAAGATGATGGGCAAGGTCCGCGGCATGATGGGTAACGGCAACAAGAAGCAGAGCAAGCGTCAGCTCCAGCAGATGATGCGCCAAATGGGCATGGGCAACGGCCGCATGCCCTTCTAGCTGGGGTTAATTGAGGATTGAGTAGGCCCGGAGCATCATTTGCTCCGGGCCCTATTAGATAACCGCCGATGATGAGCTGGTTTTTCCTCCGGCTTACGTTGTCGACGTAACCGCGATACCATGGGGCTGTTTGGCACTTCGACCTTTTAGGAGACTGACATGGCTCGCGTTGCAATTCTTTTGGCTGATGGGTTTGAGACGATCGAGGCTCTGGCGCCCGCCGACGTGCTGCGCCGTGGCGGCCAGGACGTGGCCCTCGTCACTGTGAACGAGGCCCCGCACGTCACCACCGCGCAGAAGGTGGGAATTGACTGCGACGCCACGCTTGCCACCTACGACTTCTCCACCTGCGACCTTATCGTGCTGCCCGGCGGCCTGCCTGGCACCACCACCCTGCGCGCCACCGACAAGGTCTGCGAGCTTGCTCGCGAGTTCATGGCCGAGAAGAGCGTAGCCTCCATCTGCGCCGCACCGTCCATCCTGGCCGAGCTTGGCCTTCTCGAGGGCCGCACCGCCACCTGCTACCCAGGCTTTGAGGGTGATTTCCCCGCCGGCGTTCGCCCGGCCGAGAACGGCGTCTACGTGAGCGGCAACCTCATCACTGCCTCTGGCCCCGGCTTTGCCGTGGAGTTTGGCCTGGCCCTTCTCGAGCATGTCGCCGGCAAGGAGGCCGCCGACAAGGTGGCCGCCGGCATGCTCATCAAGCGCTAGGGCTGCCGCATGAGCGTATTTGACCTTCCCACCCGCGTGGGCCGCCTGGTGCTTGCCAGCGGCTCGCCCCGTCGCATCGAGCTCCTTACCGAGGCCGGCTTCACGCCGCTCGTGGCCCCGCAGGACGTTGACGAGACTGCGCTCGACGGCGAGGCCCCAGAGCACCTCGTGGAGCGCCTTGCGCGCCTCAAGGCCACGAGCGCGCTTACGAACTCCCCGGCCTGCGCCGGAGACGTCGTCATCGCCGCGGACACCATCGTCACGCTTAACGGCGAGCTTCTGGGCAAGCCTGCCGACGAGGCTGACGCCCGTCGCATGCTGGCGGAGCTCTCTGGCAATAAACACCAGGTGAAGACGGGTGTTTGCATCGCGCTTGCCGGTGAGACGCCCGATGACGCCAAGCTCGTGAGCTTCGTTGACTCCAGTGACGTGGAGTTCTATGAGCTCACGGTGGAGGAGATCAGCGCCTACGTGGCCACAGCCGAGCCGATGGACAAGGCCGGCGCCTATGGCATCCAGGGACTTGGCCGCGCCCTCGTGAAGTCCATCAACGGTGACTACTTCAACATCGTCGGACTGCCCGTCTCACGCCTCCTGCGCGAGCTTGACGTGCTAATCGGCTAACGAATCCCAAAGGCTGGGGCCTAGGGCCACCACGCTGTGCTAAGGCGCACCTGAGCTCGCACGAAGGTGACGCAAAGTCACCTTCGGCTCATGCAGAATCTCGCGCAGCGCGGCTCCCTTAAGCCCCGGCTGACGATGTATGTATGTTAGAACAGCCTATCCAGCAGCTCGGGGAAGGCTCCGTCGGGGCCCTTGGTGTTAAGGACCAGGTCGCAGTAGGGGCGGCACTCACCGTCGATGTTTGCCACGCCCACGCTGCAGCCGGCGGCCTTGAGCATCTCGAGGTCGTTGGGGGCATCTCCTACGCCC
>CAVIES010000032.1:0-16968 GCA_963641675.1 Anaerovoracaceae bacterium | reverse complement strand
CCTTGGGCGTGTAGCCGAGGTCGAGGGCGATGTCGTAGCAGTAGGGGCAACCGTTCTTGCAGTAGGTGAAGCAGGCGCACTCGAAGCACCCGGCGGGAAGGTCGGTCGCCGGGTAGGCGAAGTAGCGGGACCACATGTCCCTGTGGGCCACCCAGGACTTGTTCGAGGCCTTGATGCCGAGGGCCACGTCGTTCCAGCCAGTGCCCGTCAGGGCCATCCCGCCCTCGCCCGACAGGATACAGAGCCTTGACCCGGCGGAGCTGTTCTCCAGGTCCTCCAAGGACCCGTGGAAGAAGATGTTGTCCCTAGCGGCCATTGGCGCGACGACGTCGCGGATGTAGGCCACCGTGTCGGAGATGCCCGCCTCGTCGTCGGTGGGCATGCCGTGGATGACGCCGTTGTGGGCTATGCCCAGGGGCGCGGCCCACTCGGTCGCATGGAGCGCGGTAAGGCTGTCGGTCACGGGGTAGGGGTGGGTGACGCGCTCGTCGTAGCCGCCGCTCGTGCCGATGCGCATGTGGATGACCAGGGGCGCGTCGTCGGGTACGGCGGTAAGGGCGTCGAGCAGGGCGTCGAGGGTCATGAGTCCCTTGCGCCCGTGGACCATGCGGCCGTCGGACCACATGACGCCCCCGCCGTCGGGGTTGGCGACCCAGCAGGTCGCCAGCACCTCCTCGGTAGGGCGCTTGTTCGGCTGGCAGGCAAGAATCACGCACATGTCGGTTCCTTCCGGTAGGGGTTAGTCGTCGTACTCGAAGCAGTCGTCGCGCTCGTCGTCGGCCCACTCGCGGGCGTTCTCCGCGCAGGCCTCCTCGAAGTCGGCGTAGGCGTCGTACCAGCGGGCGCTCAGGGCCTCGGGCTCGTGGGTGAACAGGTAGGGGACGTCGTACTTAATCCAGTGGCGGCGGTAAAGCTCCTCGTTGCTCATTTACAGACCTCGCTTGTCGCAGTAGGCGTTGAAGTCCTCGTAGGGGATGCCGTTGGCCTTGAGGGCGCAGGTGAGCTCGAAGCGCATGTCGGACCAGCTCCAGTCCTCCATCAGCCAACCGGACTTGTTGAGGGAACGGGCCATGATGGCAAGGCCCGCAGCAGCCTCGACAGCGGCCCTCAGCTCGCCGTAATCGACCGTGCTGCGGAAGAAGCGGAGCTCGACCGTGGACTCGCGCTTGTGGTTGACGGCGTGGTAGCGGGTCTCCGTCATGCGCTGCTTGGCCTCCTTGTGCTTGCGCCGCCCGCAGTCCTCGGGGAAGAGCCCGAGGTCGTCGTCGGTGAGGAAGCGGCAGTACCCGTAGGGGTTCTCGGCGTCCTCGACGTCGCCGCGACGGGAGAAGAGTTTCCATTCGTCGGCGAAGCGGTTCACGAGGCGGTCGACGGTGACCTGCTCGTCGCCGGAGCGGCCGGAGTCGTGGAAGAACCCGTTGTTGATGTGGATGTGGAGGCCGCACTCGCCGCGCTCGCCGTTGGAGACGGCGCGGTTCCCGGCGTAAGTGAGGAGGTCGGGCCAGTAGTCGGTAGTGAGGTGCCACAGGGGCGTGGCGGGCATGGACACGATTTCCACGCCGCAGGTCCCGATGGAGCAGTCCTCCTTGCACTCCACGAAGTCGCGGTCGGAGACGTCGAGCTCGGCCACGTCCTTCGTGACGGAGGCCCAGTCGCTGGGGGCGCACATGAGCTCGTCCCTGGTCTCGAGCTCGATGCCGAGGTAGAGGTTCAGCCCGGCGTCGTCGTCGGAGACGGAGCGGAAGTCGTCGGGACCGGGCGCGGTGTGGCCGTAGCCGTGGAGGTCGTGGGGCTTGCCGCAGGCACGGCAGTAGGTCTTGAGGCCCACGTGGTAGGGCATGTCGTCGACCTTGCCGCAGACGTCGCAGAACTCGACGTTGGCGGCGCGGGATGCGAGGACCGTGTGGCCCCTCACCTCGGTGAGGTAGCCGTCGGGGAGGGAAGGTCGGTAGAGCGTCCGGCCGAAGACCTCCTCGAAGACGAAGTCGGAGCCGTCGCCGTAGCACTCGGGGCAGCAGTACCGCGCCGATTGGCTGTCGGTAGCGGGGTCGTAGGCCCAGGTGGTGCGGTAGCCGCTCCCCTCGTGCTCGACGCCGCAGTAGAGGCAGGTGTAGTGGTTCCTGGCCCAGTAGCGGTCGGAGTACCACTTGCCGTCGTGCAGGGAGCACTCCACCTTCGGGGTGGCCTTGCGGTAGCCCTCGTCCCAGACGAACTCGTCGGTGACGAACTGAAGGGCGAGGACGTGGGCGAGGTCGCCGTCGGGAGCCATGACGGAAGCGGCCTTGGAAGCGGGGTCCTCGCCGTCCCAGAAGGTGAGGCGGATGTCGCACGAGTACCCGTGGCGAACGGGGGACGGGTCCGAGGAGGACCGCAGCACGCGGTACATGCCGGGGCCGTGGGAGGCGAGCTCGAGGGCGACGTCGACCTCGGACATGTCGGTCCCGAAGACCTCGATCAGGTCCATGTCGCGGAAGAGGACGTCGTCCCCCTCGAAGAACACGGGGGAGTACGAGCGGTAGCGGTCGTAGCTGTACCCGCGGTAGAGGTTGAAGCGGGGCTGCCTGGGGCACTCGATGCCCATGACCTCGCAGCGGTCGCGCACCGCCTTGTTGACGACGCGCATGAGGCCGCGCTTGGAGGAGTAGGAGCCCGTGACCTCGACGCAGAAGTCGCGGTCAAGGCCGGAAGTGATGGCAAGCATGGCTTGCCCCCTTTCTTAGATTCGATACGAGAAGCGCCCACGGCCCTAGAGGTCGTAGGCGCGGGCCAGCCAGTCGGCGAAGTCCCCGAGGTTGAAGTCGGGGACTTCGCCGCAAGGCAGGTAGTTGGCGATGTCCTGGGCGACGGTCTCCGCCCCGAGACAGTCAAGGACGTAGTAGTAGCGGTCCAGGACGTCTTCGACGGAAGGATGGGCCACGGCTAGCACCCCCTCGCGGCGTAGAAGGCCTCGGGGTCGAAGGTATGCGCGGCCTGCATGTAGGCGATGGGGTCGCCCTTGCAGACCTGCCAGAGGGCGACGGCGTCGCCCAGGGAGAAGCCGAAGGACTCCGAGGAGTCCATGAGGAGCTTCCAGACGGCGTCGGTCACGGCTAGCGCCCCCTCTCCGACATGGCCCGCCCGCAGGCGAGGTAGGTTGCGTAGGAGAAGGCGGCGGACTCGTCGTCGCCCAGGCCGTGGGTGTAGGCGTAGAAGCCCGTGAGGGCGTTGATTGCGGCCTCGCAGCCGGGGTCGTCGTAGTCGCGGTAGTTGGCCGCGACATAGGCGGAGATGCGCTCCATTTGGGCGCGGGCGCGGTAGGTGAGAACCATAGTTGACCTCCAAACGAAACGGCCCCCGCCCCGTAGGGTGGAAGCCGTCGGATTCGATTTGACTGATAGCCCGTAGGCGGTTGCCACGGGCCGGGTAGAGCGTTTTAGCCCCTCGCGTATCCGTATGCCTTGAAATACCTATCCCTGTCACGTGTCTCGAGAACGGGGGCGAAATGGCACAGAGAACGGGCACGAAAAAACCCGCCGTGTTAGGGCGGGTTTCTCCGTGCCTATGTTCGGGGCTAAGCCGTGGCCAACGCCCTTTCACACTCCGTGACGGTGATTGCAGCCGTCGCGGCCTTGTCGGTCCAATACTTGACGTATCGGGGTTGCGTGGCCGCGCCACGCTTGTACTCGGCATAGGCTAGGTTTTTGCGGGCCTTGTCGAGGGCCTTAACGGCTGCATCACGCGTTTCGACAAGTTCGCACGTGTGATGTTTGCCAATTGTGCCGTCCTCCCTGTCGGCCTTATGATTGAGCACGGCGCGACACGCGGCGCGTTGTGCAGGCGTCATGGTTCGCGAGTCCGTTAGTCCTGTAGCCACTTGTTTGTGCAAGTGGGGCGTACCGTTATCGGGCGACGGTACGCGAGTCGCAAGTTTCGCTTCCTTTTCCGCGCGGCGCAACTCACCCTCAAGTTGCGTCTGCAAGCTAGACTCGATGGAGTCGAGCCTGTTTGCGGCCCACTGCTTAGCCGCATAAGTGGCGGGCGCGTCGTCGCGTACCCACTTAAGATAGTTGATGTGCCGCCTTGCCTTACGGCACAACCCCGTGCCGTCGGCTTTGAGCAACGCGTACCCACCGCCGTAAAGCGTGGCAAGCGGGTAGCACGCGCGGGCGCGGCCCTTTGCGTCCCTAAGTGAGAGAATCTGTTGTGCCATTTTGTCCCCCTTCTCGAGACATAAGCGGCCCCGTTCCCCGCTCACCGCAGGTGAGGGGGCCGCTTTGAATAGGTGCTTTATTCTTTTGGGGGGCGTTCGCCCCCGCGCACGGCGCGGGCTTATCCCGTCGCTGGCCTGTCATGTGCGAGGCGTTCGCCGTCGCGTCTGACGGTTACTAATATACTCTTTACGGTAATTCCTGCAACCGTCGGCGTTGCATTCACAAATCCTACATATGGCCAGGTCAGACGAGGTGGTTTTGCCCACGGTTGACGGTTTTGGCTATTCGTTAATGCAATATTTTATGCACGGAGGGATACACCGGGCAGGTATTTCTTTCAGGTTCGCGGGGGGGTGTTAGCCCCTCATGTAACCGAAATTCTAAAAAACCCCAGCTCAGCACTAGCAGACGGTTGTTATAGCCTGCCATCTATTTTCACTCGTTTGCTCTTGATGCCAGCGAGTTATGATGTAAGTTAATCCCTATACACCATCCCCTTATACCGACGAATTTAGACGCCTTTTAGCTGAAGCCTTGCAATGCATTCGAATAGCGGTTATAGTTGCCTCGTCAGAGAGGAGATTGTATGAGGACTAGCGAGATTGCTAAGAACCTGCTGAAGAAACATGGGTATTCGCAGAGGGGGTACGCGGAAGCTAAGGGCGTGCCGCTCGGCACTGTGTTCAGCTGCTGCCGCAAGGACAGTTGCATGGTCGACACGCTCGTGAGGCTGCTCGATCCTCTCGGATACGAGCTGGTCGTGGTGCCGAAGGCCGCGAAGCTGCCTGATGAGCATTACATCATCGAGAAGGGCAGGGGCAAGAACGACCCCATCGATGACAGGACGGCGGCAAACAGGCGCGTCAACATGCACGGCGACTCGGACGAGCTCATCGGCTAGGAGGCCCCATGGCACACGGCAGCATCAAGGCCGGGGACGTCCTCGGCCACGTCGGCGGCTCCTCCCGCCAGTACGTCTTCCGCGTCGGCGACACCCTTTACGCCGACCGCACCCCGCGCGACGAGGACGGGGGCTACATGTTCCCCTACGGCACGGGGCTCATCGAGCTGTGGGCCTGCCCTCTGTCGGACTGGAGGGTCGTGGATCACTACGGCTCCGGCTCCGTCGAGGACGGCAGGGCGTGGTACCGCCAGCACCTCATCGACCGCGAGCCCACCCCCGAGCACGTCGCCGACCTCAAGTGGCGGCGGGAGCACGGCTACAGCGGAGAATAATCGGGAAAACAAAAAAATCCCCCTCGGCCCCTGCTTCGGCGGGGGCCTTCCCTTTGCACGGCGTGACCTTTCCCTTTCCCTATGCTTTCCCGCATGGAAGAGCTGAGCAGACAGATAGTCGCCGCCATCGACGCCCGCCCTGAGGACATCGGGGCCTACCGCGACCTGATGGCGCTGGAGCGCGACAAGAACGCCAAGGGGACGTCCGACCACCCCTCCCTCGTCGAGGCGAGGCGCGTCCTCTCCCGCGCCGTCAGCGCGGGCTGGGCCACCGCGCCCGAGCTCGAGTTCATCGGCCACTCGCTGAGGGACGCCCTCACGTGGGACGGGCGCTTCGACTTCGACGCCTTCGCGCAGGCCATGGAGTTCGACCGGGACCCCGAGACGCGCCTGTGGCTCCCTCGCCGCTCCAAGCTCTGGAACCTCTACCGCGAGCTCCAGTGGTTCGAGACTGACCCGTCTGCCGAGTTCCTCTCCGTCTCCATGCCGCCCCGAACGGGCAAGTCCTCGGTGTGCTCGCTCGCCATGTGCTGGCACATAGGGCGCGACCCCATGCACGCCAACCTGATGGTGGCCCACTCCGACACGCTCTCCATGCACTTCTTCGAGCAGTGCCTGGCCTTCGTGTCCGACCCCATGTACCGTTTCGCCGACATCTTCCCCGACAGCCCGCTCGTCCACAGGTCGATGCTCAACGAGTCCCTCTCCTTGAGGAGGCGAGGGGCCTACGACACGCTCACCTGCCGTTCCATCTCGGGGACCCTGACGGGCGCGGTCGAGGTCGGCGAGGACGGCTGGCTCTACGCTGACGACCTGGTCAAGGACCTCGAGGAGGCCATGAGCCCCAGGCGCTTGCAGGCCAAGTGGGACGCCTACGTCAACCAGGCCTACGACCGCCGCAAGAAGGGCGCGAAGCAGCTGATGGTCGGCACCCGCTGGGACGTCTACGACCCGATCGGCAGGATGGTGGAGCTCCATCGCGGGGAGGAGGGCTTCCACGTCCTGACCATCCCCGCCCTCGACCCCGGCACGGGCGAGAGCAACTTCGACTACCTCCACGGCGTCGGCTTCGACCGTCAGTACTACGTGGACATGCGCCGCACGACGGACCAGGCCACCTACGCCGCCAAGTACGACGGCGACCCGATAGTCAGGCAGGGCCAGCTCTACAACCCCGACGAGCTCGAGACCTACATGTCGCTGCCCGAGGGCGAGCCCTCCAAGGTCGTGGCCGTGGTGGACACCAAGGGCGCCGGCGAGGACTACTGCGCCATGCCCGTGGCCGCGAAGTGGGACGGCTCCCCGAAGTGGTTCGTCGTGGACTGGGTCTGCGACAACTCCACCCCGAACCTGCTCAACGCCAAGCTGGCGCAGCGCATCGAGGCCAACGGCGTGCAGCAGGTGCGCTTCGAGTCCAACGCGGCGGGCGGCAAGGTGGCCGAGGACGTGGACGCCATCCTTAAGGCGGACGGACACGTGTGCGCCGTGCAGAAGAAGTACACGATGTCCAACAAGGAGACGCGCATCCTCGCGTCCTCGCCATGGGTCCTGGACAACCTCGTGTTCAGGGACAGCTCCCTCTACGCCCCCGGCAGCGACTACGCCGTGGCCATGTCCCAGCTGACGACCTACGTGCTCGACGGCAAGAACCCGCACGACGACGCGCCCGACGCGCTCTCCATGCTGGCGGACCTGCTGTCCGCGTCGCTCAGGGCCAAGGCCCGCGCCATCAAGCGCCCGTTCTGACGGCCCCGCACGGAGTGTCGCGCCCGCGCTGCGAAGATTCCCGGCGGGGGCGCAACCCCATCGCGGCGGTCGGGCGGTTGAACCCTCCTCTTCCTCCTGGTAGGACACCTCCTCTCCGACCGCCCGACCTTCCGCAGCTTAGGAGCATGGATGCCAGAGACGCTGACCATAGACGACGTCCCGACCGTCTACCACGGGCGGCACAGGATTCTTTGCACGCCCGGCGGCGTGGACGCCGACAACGTCCGCACCCTGCTCGACCGCTCGCTGCTGGTCCATTCCCAGAACGCCGCCGCGATAGACTACCTCCACCGATACTTCCTCGGCTACCAGCCCGTCCTCCGCCGCGAGAAGAGCGTGCGCGAGGAGATCAACAACAAGGTCGTGGAGAACCGCGCCTACCAGATCTGCAAGGACCGCGCCGACGCGCTGGCGGGCGAGCCCATCGCCTACTCCGCGCACGGCACAACCGCCGGGTGCGCCGAGGACGCCGAGGCCCTGTCGGACGAGCTGTCCCACAAGGTGCAGGCGCTCAACGACTACTGCGACGCGGCCGACAAGCACGCGTGCGACATCGAGCTCGTGCAGTGGCTGTGCGAGTGCGGCGTGGCCTACAGGCTGGTGCTGCCGACGCGCGACGTCATGGAGGGCGAGGACGCGGACATGCCGTTCATGATGGCGTCCCTCGACCCCCGATATACCTTCGTGGCGTACACCAACGACGTCTACCGCAGGCCCTACTTCGCCGTGACCTTCGTCAAGCACGAGGTCACCCACGAGCCCGTCTACACCGTCTACACCGACCAGCAGGTTTTCACCGTCACCGCCGACAAGGTGGAGACCGCGCCGAACCCGCTGGGCATGCTGCCCATCATCGAGTACGACGCCAACGCCGAGCGCATGGGCGTGTTCGAGGCGGTGCTGTCCCTGCTCGACGCCATCAACGAGGTGGAGTCCAACCGCGTGGACGGCGTGGCGCAGTTCGTGCAGAGCCTGATGGTCCTCGAGAACGTCGAGTTCGAGGACGACGACGCGTCCTCCTTCAAGCAGATGCTGAAACTCGGGTGCGTGCAGATCCACTCCACGGAGGCCAACAAGGCGTCCGTCACCATGCTCACCTCGGAGCTGAACCAGGACCAGACCCAGACGCTGGTGGACGCCCTCTACAAGACGGTGCTGTCCATCTGCGGCATGCCCTTCAACGTGGGCGGGTCGGGCTCCACCTCCGACACGGGCGCTGCGGTGACGATGCGCGACGGCTGGTCCAACAGCGAGTCGCGCTGCAAGGAGACCGAGGTCCACTTCAAGAGGGGGGAGCGCCTGTTCCTCAAGGCGGTCTGCTCCATCCTCGACACGTCAGAGCACCTCGGTCTCAGGCCCCAGCAGGTGGAGGTCAAGTTCACGCGCAGGAACTACGAGGCCATCCAGTCCAAGGCGCAGGTCCTCACGACCCTGCTCGGCTCGGGCAAGGTCCACCCGCGCCTGGCCTTCGAGCACTGCGGCATGTTCCCCGACCCCGAGAACGCCTACGACATGTCCCGGCGTTACGTGGACGAGCAGGCGGCGAGGAACGTCGAGCTGTTCCGCTCGGGAGACGAATCCGACGGCGGCGACGCCGATGGAGATAGCAAGGCCGTCGAAGACGGCGAAGATGTGGGCGGCGACGTCACGGCCGCTAGCCAGGGGACGCGACCCCCGTCACCAAAGCGTAGCGACGATGGAAAGGAAACCGAATGAACCGCGACTGGCTCAAGCAGCTCCTGGGAGACGCAGCGACGGACGACGTCATCAACTCCGTCATGCAGGCCAACGGCAACGACGTGAACACGGCGAAGTCCGCCAAGCTCGCGTCCGACGCCCAGCTCAGCGAGGCGAACGCGCGTATCGCCGAGCTCGAGAAGGCCGCTTCCGAGAAGCTGACCGACGAGGAGAAGTGGCAGCAGAAGCTGGACGCCGCCAACCAGAAGGCGAAGCAGGCGCTCCACGACCTCAACGAGCAGACCGCCGCGACGGTGTTCGCTGCGGCGGGCATGACCGAGGACGAGTACAGGCCGTTCATCGGCTCCGTCATCGGCGGCACCCGCGAGCAGACCGTCACCGCAGCCAAGGCCATCGCCGACGTCGTGTCGGCGAAGGCGAAGGCGGCGAGCGACGCCGCGAAGAAGGAGGCGCTGGCAGGCATGCCCGCGCCCGCTGGCGGCGACGAGGGCGGCGCGGTCACGACCAAGGCACAGTTCCGCGCCATGTCGGACTCCGAGCAGGTTCGCTGGAAGTCCGAGAACCCCGAGGCGTGGAAGAACCTCGCTTAAAAGAAAGGTATCTGTATGGCAGGCATTCTCTACATGGGCGACTCGACCTTCCCGTTCGACGAGGAGATCTTCGTCTCCCAGTACCAGGACGAGCCCGACCTCGTCCGCAACGTCCTCGTCGAGAGCGGCGTCATGGTTGACGACCCCCTGATCTCCGCCTCCCTCGGCGCTCAGGGCAACCAGTTCACCATCCCCTTCTACAACAACCTGGCGGACGGCGAGGAGGAGAACTACGACGGCACGACCGACATCACGCTGTCCACCATCTCCGCGTCCTACCAGACCGGCTACGCCTACGGCCGCGCCCACGGCTGGTACTGCGACGACTTCCCGCAGGACTTCACCACCGCCAACCCGATGGCCGCAATCGCCGCGCGCATGGCCAAGTGGCAGCAGACCCGCCGCAACGCCCGCCTGACGGGCATCGCCACCGCCGTCCTCGGCTGCAAGGGCATGGAGAAGCACACCGTGGTCAAGGACAAGGTCGAGGCCACCACGCTCTCCGACGCCGCCCAGGAGGTCTACGGCGAGTACAAGGGCTGCGTCTCCCTCGCCATCATGCACTCCTCCGTGGCGCAGGCCTTCGAGGACCTCGAGCGCGTCGAGTTCCTGAAGTACACCGACCCCAACGGCGTGCAGTCCCAGCTCCCCGTCTACCAGGTCAACGGCATCACCGTGCTCGTCTCCGACGACGTGCCGTACACCGCCGCCTCTGAGGGCGCTGCCGCGACCTACACCACCTACATGTTCGGCGACGGCGCGTTCCGCTACGCCTCCATCCCCGTCGCCCGCCCGGTCTTCTCCGACCGCGACGAGCTGAAGCGCGGCGGCACCTCGTACATGGGCTACCGCCTGCGCGAGGCCATCCACGCCAACGGCTTCAACTTCACCGCGCCGAAGGACACCTCGGGCTCCAACAAGGGCAACAAGGTCATCTCCCCGACCGACGCCCAGCTGTCCGCGTCCGCCAACTGGTCGCTCGCCTACAGCGACCACCGCGCCATCCCGTTCATGGCCGTCACCACCCCCGGCATCGCCTAGGAGAGACAATGCTGACCGACGACGAGAAGAAGACGATGACCTGCGCCATCCTCGGCCTAGACGAGGATGAGGACATGGACGACGTCGAGCTCGTCGAGTCCGCGTACCTCCCGCTGGCCAAGCACTACATCCTCGTCACGCGCCACCCGTTCTCGGACGACGCTGACGGGGAGAAGTGGGAGACCCGCTACGACCACCTCCAGTGCGAGGTGGCGGCGGCGATGTTCTCCCGCAGGGGCAGCGAGGGCGAGACCAAGCACGACGAGAACGGCGTCGACCGCGAGTGGGAGTCGGGCGCTTCGGTGCCCATCGCCCTCGCGCAGCGCATCGTCCCCCTCGGCAAGGCAAGGAGCCTGTCATGAGGTGCATGCCCGCCAACCGCCGCCGCATGTGGCTCTCCAAGCCCACGGGTCTCACCGAGCTCGTGGACGAGGAGGGCTACGGCACGGGCGAGTACGTCAACGGGTGGACGGACCCCGTCTCCCTGCTGATAAACGCGTCCACGCCGTCTGGCGCGTGCTCCGCCAAGCCCTACGGCATCTTCGCCTCCTACGACCTGTCGCTGGTGGCGGACGAGAACAAGTGGGGCATCGAGGAGGGCGACCGCATGTGGCGCAGGGACGACAAGCCCGACCTGTCGGACCCGGAGGACGCGGCCAAGGGGAGCTACAAGGTGGACCGCGTGTCCCCCTCCCTGAACTTCGTGTCCATCGGCTTGCAGAAATCGGAGGGCGAGTAATGGGCAAGGGAATCTACTTCAGCTCCAAGGTGAAGCCCATCGACATCTATTACGCCCTGGGCAAGTTCGGGACGGTGGTCGAGGAGGACGTCCGTGAGGTCGAGCGGAAGGTCTGCGAGTACGGCGCGAAGTCCGCCACCAAGGCCCTCGCCAAGGGCGCGTCCTCGACCGGGGGCATCACCATCGAGCCCCGTAGGAACCACAGCGGTGGCTACGGCATGCCGTCGGTAGCCAACTACCAGCTGGTCGCAAAGGGGCCGAAGGTCAAGAACAAGTGGCACGCGCTCGAGGGCGGCAGGAAGACGAAGCCGAGGGGGTTCAAGGTCTATGACGTCCCGCTCGTGAAGGTCCTCGAGTACGGTACGGGCATCTGGGCGTCCTCGGGACCCGGCTACACGGGCGGCAAAGGCAACCGAGGTTTCGGCGGCTGGGACTACTACGACGAGGAGACCGAGAGGTGGTACCACACCAACGGGCGACCGGGCATCCACTTCATGCGTGAGGCAACCCAGAAGATGCGCATCTACCTCCCGTCGTGCGCCCGCAGCGTCTTCAAGGCCAGTAAGGTCAAGAAGGAGATGGGCCTGTGAACGACTACTCCGACAGGCTCTTCTCCTACATGCGCCAGCAGGTGCAGCTGGCGCACCCGACGTGCTTCTGCACGACGGCGTCGGTCGAGTCCACCGACATCAAGCTGCCCGCGCTCTTCGCCGAGTTCTCCTTCCCAGAGGTCGATGCGCGGACCATCGACAGCTCGGGCGAGGAACTCTGGACCCCGACGGTCGTAGACGCCGAGGTCTACAGCTCGGCGAGCCTACAGGAGGCCAAGGCCATAGCCAAGGCCGCTGACGAGGCGATGAGGGAGTGCGGGTTCCGACGCACCTCCATGGGGCCTCGCGAGAACGCCGACCCCACGGTCCGCAGGATAGCTATCAGTTGGCGAGGGCAGCTCGACGCGTCGGGCACCGTCGCCAGGTATTAGAAAGGGGACAGCATGGCTGCTTCCACCACCGCAACCGCCACCATCAACACCTTCCTCATGCAGTTCGAGGGGGTGACCGCCGAGCCCACCTCCGCCGACATCTCCAAGGCCAAGAAGCTCCTCGACATCAAGAGCCACCCCGCCATGGGCGGCGAGCCCGAGCAGCTCGAGACCACCACGCTCTCGGACGACATCGAGACCTTCATCAACGGCGTGCAGTCCGCCGACACCAAGGAGTTCACCGCCAACTACGTCGCAGGCACCTACTCCAAGCTCAAGGCCCTCGAGGGCGACGAGTCCCTCTGGTGGGGCCTCTTCCTCGGCGCGGACTCCGACGGCAACCCCGACGGCCACGACGGCATCTTCGTTTGGCAGGGCGGCATCACCACCGCCTTCGGCGAGGGCGACGTCAACGCCGTCCGTGAGATGACCCTGTACATCTCCTCCGGCACCAAGCCCAAGTTCATCAGCGCCTAGCAAGGCGTCTCCCGCGATAGAGTTGCGTCCCCTACCCGAAAGGATCCAGACAATGGCCAAGAACACCACCAACGACGTCTTCGACTTCGACATCGACAAGCTCCGCGAGGAGCTCGAGGGCAAGTCCTCCATCGTCCTCACCGACGAGAACGGCGTCGAGTACACCGCCAAGTACGACCGCGCCCTCGTGAAGCGGATGGAGAAGGAGGGCGTCACCGTCGAGGAGGCGTCCAAGCTCCTGAGCAAGGGGACCTACACCGCCGTCGAGGAGTTCCTCGAGAAGTTCGCCCTCCCCGCCTTCAACAACTCCGGCACCAAGGTCTCCCTCGACGAGGTCGTGGACCTGATGGGCGCGGTGGACAACCCCGGCGAGGTCATCGGTGCCCTCATGGTCCTGTTCATGACCCCGACCATGACCCTGCTCACCAAGAAAAACCCTACTCAGACCCGCGCGAAGTTCCGCTTCGTGTAGAGGACGCCGAGCAGCCCGCCGACGGGGGAGACGACGTCCCCGGCTGGCGGGCGCTCGACAGGGGCTTCGCCAACGCGCTGGCCCTCGGCATGACATACGAGCAGTACTGGCTCGGCGACCCGTGGCTCTACTGCGCCTATCGGGAAGCCGAGCTCATCCGTGACGAGAAGTCCGCATGGGACCGCTGGTCCATGGGTGCCTACGTCTACCAGGCCGTGATGGACCTGGTGCCCGTGCTCAACCCCTTCGCCAAGAAGCGCAAGGCGGAGAAGTACGTGGACAAGCCCTTCGAGGTGTCCGCCCGCGAGGAGCGCGAGAAGACGCCCGAGGAGCTCGAGCGCGAGGCCCACGAGCGCACGAAGGCATGGATGCTCTCGTTTACAGTTGACAGCGAAGACAGTTAACCATGCGGGGTTGCGCCTCCCCATAGATTGGGGATTCGCATGGCAGAAGCCGACGAGAGCATTCGCATCAACGTCGAGGCCGGGGTAAGCGGCGTCGGCGACATCAACAAGCTGGCCAAGGCCTTCGAGACGCTGGACAAGTCCACCGACGGCGCGGCGTCCGTGTACCAGAACCTCGAGCGCCTGAACAAGCTGAAGATCACCGCAGGCACCCAGATCAAGAACCTGGCCAGCGGGCTCAAGCAGCTGAACTCCTACGTGCCGAACACCAAGGCGCTCGACAGCGCCGTGTCCAGCGTGAACGACCTGTCTAAGGAACTGGCCAACGCGTCCGTCAAGGTCGGCTCCCAGATCAACGGGCTCGGCAGCGGCCTCAGCAAGCTGAACGAGTACGAGACGAACGACACCGCGCTCAAGGCCGTCAAGAAGGACGTCAAGGGCCTGTCCGACAGCCTCGGCACGTACTCCGTCAAGATAGGCACGCAGCTCAACAACCTGATGTCGGCCCTCAAGAAGGTCGGCGGATACGAGCCGCTGAACGCCGACTCGATCATCAACATCGTCAACGACGTCGAGCTTCTCGATGCCGGCCTGTCTCAGCACACCATCACCATCGGCACCAACATCAACAGCCTGATGAACGCCCTCGGGAAGGTCGGCGACTACAAGCAGGCTAGCGCCGACTCGCTCATCAACATTGTCAACGACGTGGACGCGCTTGCGACAGGCCTCTCCGAGAAGTCCGTTTCTGTCGGCGCGGGCATCAACCGTTTGATGGACTCACTCGAGAAGCTGAACGGGTACAGTCCCGTGAACGCCGACTCGCTCATCAACATCGTCAACGACGTGGACACTTTGGCGACGGGGCTTTCAGAGAAGTCCATCAAGATAGGCTCCGACATCAACAGACTGGTGTCAGCCCTCGACAAACTGAACGGCTATCGCATCGATACCGACGGCGTGAGCAACGCCATCGCCGCTGTCAAAGCCCTGAGCCAGCAGCTCGATGGGACGTCCATCGATGTCGCCAAGGACGTCACCAAGATCGTCAACAGCCTCGAGAAGCTGTCCAAGCTCAACGTCTCCGCCGACACCGGGAAAGCCGCCGCGTCGGCCGTCAACGCCATCCCCGACAACATCGACTCCGCGCAGGCGAGCGGCCTCGCCGCCGCGCTCAAGAAGGTCGCCGCCTCCTCCAAGGAGACGGGCTCCTCGGCGCGTGCCGCCGCGAGCGGCATCGACAAGATGTCCAAGTCCGAGAGTGACGCGTCCGCAGAGAGCAAGTCCCTCGTCGAGAGGTTGGGGGAGTTCTACAACGCGGCCCACAAGGTGGCGTCGGTCTACTTCGTCTTCTCCACGCTGCAATCCATGTTCGAGGGCATCGCCAACGGGCTCATGACGCTGGTGAACTCGGCCGCCGACTACCAAGAGTCGATGAACCTGATGACGACGTCCCTCGGGCAGTACGCGCAGCAGGCGTACAACTACGCCCAGCAGGTGCAGTCGGCCCTCGGCATCGACGCCTCCGAGTTCCTCGAGAACCAGGGAACCCTCATGACCATGGCGAGGGGCTTCGGCGTGGCGTCCGACGCGGCCTACACCATGTCCGACAACCTGACCCGGCTGGCCTACGACTGGGCGTCCTTCTACAACATGGACGTGTCCGAGGCGTTCTCCAAGATGCAGTCGGGCATGGCGGGCGAGACCGAGGCCGTCCGAGAGCTGGGCTACGACCTGTCCACCACGCGGCTCCAGCAGGTTGCCTACGCCAACGGAATCAACGAGTCCGTCAGCTCCATGTCGCAGGCCGACAAGGCGTACCTGCGCTACATCGCCATCATGGAGCAGGTCAGCTGGGCGCAGGGCGACATGGCCAAGACCATCAGCTCGCCCGCCAACCAGATGCGCGTGCTCTCCAACCAGGTCAGCCTCGCGGCCCGCGCCCTGGGCAACATCTTCATGCCCGCGCTCTCCGCCATCATCCCCGTGGCCGTGGCCGTCGTGAAGGTCATCACCACGCTGGCCAACCGCGTCGCGGAGTTCTTCGGCGGCACGGGCGTGTACTCCATCGACTTCGGCTCGGGCGGCGACCTCTCAGACTCCACGGGCGACGTGGCGGACGCGGCGGACGACGCCGCCGACTCCCTCGGCGACGCGGGCGACGCGGCGGACGACACGGGCGACAGCGCCTCGGACGCCGCCGACAAGGTCAAGGAGCTCAAGCGCGAGCTCATGGGCTTCGATGAGATCAACAAGTTCTCGTCGCAGGACGACAGTTCCTCCAGCGGCAGCGACCCGTCGGGCAGCAGCAGCTCGCCTTCCGGCGGCTCGGGCTCCGGCTCGGGCGGCGACGGCGGCGGAAGCAACATCTCCGACATCGACCTCCCGTCCTACAGCTGGGACCTCAACAACATGGACGATGAGCTTTACAACAAGCTCATGGACCTCATGGACAGGCTCGGCGACGTCTGGTCCGAGGCCGCTGCGTCCGTCGGCAAGTACCTCAAGCAGATAGGCGACCAGTTCGCCGCCATCGACTGGTGGCAGGTGCTGAGCGACAATATCGTCGCGTGGAACCGCGTGCTGGCCAACGGCGTGTGGGCCATCGCGGAGACCATCGGCCCAATCCTTGTGGCCTTCAACGTCCCCGCCACGCTGGCCGAGACCATCAACACCGTCACGTCCCTGATGAACGCCTTGGCCCAGGTCATTAAGGACGTCGGCGTCTACACCAGCACATTCTCCAAGATCGCCCTCGTGCCGCTCGCCGAGACCATCGGCAACGACGTGCGTGAGGCGCTCGTCAACCTCCAGGGCTGGCTCAAGGAGGTCGAGGAGTACCTGAAGGACAACGAGGGCCTGTTCGAGAAGTACGGCGCGGCTGCGGCGAAGGCAGTCGGCCCGAGCCTTCTCACCGCGTGGAGCAGCTTCAAGGAGCTCGTCTACGCGTGCGCGGGGCAGGTCAAGGCGTTCTTCGACGAATGCGCGAAGAACGGCATGCTCGACGCCCTCGGTCGGCTCGTGGTCAACATCAACGGGTTCCTCGGCGCTCTGCTCGAGGTGCTGGCCAAGGTGGTCAGCGGTATCGCCGATTTCATCGACAAGTCGGGTCTGGGCAAGACGGCGGCGGACGTCCTGAAGACCGCCGTCGAGGCGCTGTCGAAGATCTTCGAGACGCTCGGCAACTTCCTCCGCAGCAACGGCGACGCCGTGGCCCAGGCCATCGTCGCCATCGGTACGGCCATCGCGGCGTACAAGACATATAACGCGGTGTCGGGCGTCATCGCCAACATCACCGACGCGTTCAGCGCGAGCAAGGACGTCCTCGAGCTGGTGTCCGGCAAGGCCAAGGACGTCGGCACGGCGCTGGGT
>CAVIES010000031.1:0-17506 GCA_963641675.1 Anaerovoracaceae bacterium | reverse complement strand
ACCACGATCATCGTCATCTGCATCCTCGGCCTGGGCGGCCTGCTCGTCCGCCTCGGCGGCGCCAACTCCGTGGTCTGCGCCGTGGCCACCGGCATGTTCATGTTCGGTCTCTCCGGCGCCGCGAACGTCTGCATGTCGCTTACCGCCTCCATCTACGGCCGCATGGACTTCGAGGTCGCCTACACGCCCATCCAGGTCATCTTCAACGTCCTCAACTTCGCCGGCGTCTCGGTGATGTCCACCATCGGCGCCATGTTCGGCCAGCAGAACATCATGGCCGCTGTGTTCGTCATCTGCATCATCGCGCTCGTCCCCGCAATCGCGCTTCCCTACAAGCAGATTGCCTCCAACATGGACGAGGTCACCGACTAGCGCGAGCCCCAAGCACAGAGCGCTAGGAAAAGGGGAGGTCCCAAAGCGGGGCCTCCCCTTTTTTGTCGATATGCCTTGCCGACAGCTTTGACCTGCCGTTATTTGCACTTCTCCCCTAGCGAATCATGCCTTCCATGAGGCTTACCGAGAAGCTGAGCGCCAGGCGGTCGTCACCGTCCTTGAGGTCGATGAAGAAGAGCTCGCGCACCTTGTTCATGCGGTAGAAGTAGGTGTTGCGGTGGACGTTCAGGGCGTTCGCGGCGTCCGCCGGGCTACCGGGGTAGCGGATGGACATGATCGAGGTCTGGAGATAGGCCGTGCCGTGCTCGCGGTCGTACTCGGCCATGGCCACCACGCGCTTGTCGAGCAAACACTCCAGCACGTCGGGCGAGGCGGCGGAGCTCGCCATGGCGGCAAAGCGGTGCTCCCAGAAGAAGTACGACTTGCCGGGCGCGGGAACGTTCACCGCCTCCACGAGGTCGAGCGACTCCCGAAGACGCCCGGGCGCAGCCGCGAGGTCCTCGAAGGGCTCGCTCACGAAGGCCGAGAGCTCGTTGTTCTCGAGCATGGTGGAGAGCGCCTTGTTCGTCTGGAGCCTGCGGCGGGCGCGCACGTAGTCGTCATAGCCCGCCTGCTCGCTCTTGCCGATGGAGGTAAGAATCACCAAGCAGTTGTCACGCGCGCACCAGAGGCTGTCGCGCAGGGCGCGGTCGGCCATGGATCCGATGCGGGCGTGGTAGTCCTTGTCGGCGTTGCGCTGGCCCGTGATGACGACGATGACGTAGGTGGAATCGAGCGGCAGGCGCGTCATGGTGAGCTGGGCGCGCATGGTCTGCTCGTTCACGAAGCTTCCCTCAACGAGGTCGTGCAGCACCGAGGAGCCAGAGCCCACGCGCTCACCGGCGGCGCCCAAACGGTCGATCATGATGCCCGCGAGCAGGCCCGCGTAGTCGACGAGCTCGAGGTCGAAGCCCGTGACGGGGCGGTTCATCTCGAGCACGTCGTAGCGGCCCATCTCGAGGTGGTGGAAGTAGATGATCGAGGTGACCCAGTGCCTGCCATAGCGCTCTACCTTGGAGAGGATGGAGTGGCGCGAGTGGCGCACGGCCTCGAGCGTGCCGTCGCCCTCGAGCTCGGAGTTGACCTCCTCGGAGAGGTATCCCTGCGAGAGGACCTCCTGGACGTCCTTGGCGTCCTCGGGAAAGTCGCCTGCCTTGGCCAGAAGGCGCATGTCGGCGTTTGAGATGATGACGGGGTTTCCGAGTACCTCGCTCGAGCGCTTGGCAAACTGCGCGAGATCGTAGCTCGCGAGGAACGCGGAGAACATCTGCGTACGGCGAAGCTCCAGCACGGCCGCCTTGGCCGGCAGCTCGAGGAACTCCTCGCGGAACTCCTCGTAGCCGCGCTCGGCAGCCACCACCACGAAGTTGCCCTCCACCTCGAGCTCGGCCGGGATCTCGGCGCCGGCGAGCACGAGCGCCACGTAGCGCTCGCCCGCCTCTGCCTCGCCCGCCTGAAACTCGGAGAGGCGTGCGAGCAGGAGCAGCTTCGCCTCTGAGGGAGTGGTCGAATCGGTCTTGGGGAGAAGCAGGACGTCCTCGTCCAAAAGCTCCTCGCGCCCGGCGCGCCAATCGGTGCAGGCGAGCTCGTACAGAACCGTCCTCAGCTTCATTGCATCCCCCTGTGCAATCGTCACAATCCACGTTGGGATCAAGCGCTCCCCTGCTCCCCAGCAGAGGGCTTGCAACCATTCGCGCGCCAGTCCACTCCGCGCCCGCGCACGGCCCCGACCAAGGGCATCAGCAGGCGCTACGAGGAGGCGCGCGAGGCATCGCGCGAACCCTTCGGCACGTACATAATACGCGCGCGTTGACCTGTGTGGGCGAAGATGTGTTCACCGGTACCGCAGAGCCCCCTTAGCGGCAGGCAAAGTTTGTCACTTAGTCCAATGCCGAAAAGCCCCCAAACGAAGACACTTTTCCCTGATGGTTCCGTACGGTGCAACCACGCCGTGGGGCATTGTGCGGAAGGACAAAACCCGAGAGGAGTTTTGAATGGCCGAAGAAGAGTACAAGGGCATCTACAAGAAGATGACCTTCGGCAGGAACAACGAGGAGTTCGACGTTCCGTTCGCCAAGGGCAACCCCGGCAAGAGCCGCGAGGAGCTCGATGAAATCAAGCGCAAGCTGCAGGAGGACCCCGATGCCGGCGACGCCGAGATGGTCGCCACCATGGGCTTCTGCGCCAAGTACAACCCGCACACCTACATGACCGAGATCCCCAACGTCATGTGCGAGCGCGACGTGGCCTGCGTCCTGCGTGACGGTACCACGATCTACGCCGACATCTACCGCCCGGCCAACACCAACGAGAAGGTGCCGGTCATCTGTGTCTTCGCCCCGTTCGGCAAGAACCCCTCCGAGGGCATGGACTCCTGGCAGCTCATGGGCGTGCCGCCCAAGACGGTCTCCCAGTACGCCAAGTTCGAGGCTCCGGACCCCGGCTACTGGTGCCACTACGGCTACGCCGTGGCCAACGTCGACCCGCGCGGCGTCGGCAACTCCGAGGGCGATGTCTACCTCTGGGGCTCCCAGGACGCCCAGGACGGCTATGACTTCATCGAGTGGGTCACCGCTCAGGAGTGGTGCAACGGTCGCGCCACGATGATCGGCAACTCCGGCGTCTGCATGGCCCACTGGCGCATCGCCGCCACCCGTCCGCCCCACCTCGCCTGCCTCGCCGCTTGGGAGGGCCAGGGCGACCTCTACCGCGAGAGTTACTACTGCGGCGGCATCCCCAACCCCGACTACGAGACCCACATCATCCAGGCTCTCGCCGTCAACAACTACATCGAGGACACGCCGGCCATGGTCGCCAAGTATCCCCTGATGAACGCCTACTACAAGGACAAGATCGTCGACTGGAACAAGATCCGCATCCCGACGTACGTCACCGCCGGTTGGGTTCACCACCACCTCCGCGGCGCCTTCGAGGGCTTCCGTCGCATCCGCACCCCCAAGAAGTGGATGCGCGCCCACCGCGACTTCGAGTGGCCCGACACCTACACCCCGGCCAACATGGAGGACGTGCGCAAGTTCTTCGACCGTTACTGCAAGGAGATCCACAACGGCTGGGAGATGACCCCGCGCGTGCGCCTGGACGTCATGGACGGCTATGACTACGACTACTCCTCCCGTCGCGCCGAGGATACCTTCCCGCTCAAGCGCACCGAGTACAAGAAGCTCTACCTCGATGCCGCCAACGGCGAGGCCGGCTTTGATGAGTACGCCAACGAGGCCGAGGTCGTCTACGACCCGAAGACCGAGTCCACGACCTTCACCTACGAGTTCACCGAGGACACCGAGATCACCGGCTACATGAAGCTCCACCTCAACGTGGAGTGCCGTGGCTACGACAACATGGACCTCTTCCCCTGGGTCATCAAGCTCGACCACGAGGGCAACTACGTGCCCATCCGCGTCATGGGCGCCCCCTTCCGCGGCGCTTGGGGCTTCCTGCGCTGCAGCCACCGCGACCTCGACCCGAACTACGCCTCCGACTTCCAGCCCGTGCACAGCCACGAGAAGGAGGAGCGCCTGCAGCCCGGCGAGATCGTCCCGGTCGACGTCGAGATGTACCCGCACGCCCGCTTCTGGCACAAGGGCGAGAAGATCCAGGTCGTCGTCGCCGGCCGCTTCGTGAAGACCGAGTGGTTCCACGACAACGACATGAACCACAAGACCGACAACGGTGACGGCATGCACGTCATCCACACCGGTGGCGAGCACCAGTCCTACCTCCAGATCCCGGTCGTTCCGCCCAAGTACAAGGTCGGCGACTACATCTGGCACGGCGACGAGAACAAGTAGCATGAATGCGGGGATACCCCCGCTCGATAAGCGATTGAACCAAAGGAGAGATTCATGAACGACTTCCAGCTCGAGGTTATCGACATCCTCAAGGACAAGGCCAACGACCTCTTTGGCACCGACCCGGCCACCCTCGGCCCCGACACCAAGTTCGTCGACGACCTGCACTGCAAGAGCGTCAACATCGTGCAGTTCGCCTCCGCCCTCGAGGACGAGTACGAGGTTGAGGTCCCCTACATGCAGCTGAACAAGTGCGAGACCTTCGCCGACGCCGCCAAGTTCGTGGACGACGCCCTGTCCATGTAGCAAACCTCTAGGGGCCCGGGGCAGCGCGCCTTCGGGCCCCTTTTCTATCGAAAGGAACAGCGCAATGACGCTTATCGAGAAGCTCACCGAGGACGCCAAGGCCTGCGAGAAGAAGGCCCGCGTGGCCCTTCCCGAGTGCGAGGCCGAGAAGACCCTGCTCGCCGCCCGTCGCGTGCTCGACGATGGCATCGGCATTCCGGTGCTCGTCTCCCCCGCCGACGTCGTGGCCGCCACCGCCGAGGCCGCCGGCGTCTCGCTCGAGGGCATGGAGATCGTCGACACCGCCAACGAGGAGGCGCTCGAGGAGCTCGCCTGCCGCTTCATGGATGGCGGCAAGCCCCGCATGCTCTCCGCCAAGGGCATCCGTCGCAAGCTCAAGAACCCGATGTGGTGGGCCATGGTCATGGAGGAGCTCGGCGACGTGGACTGCACCTTCTGCGGCCACGTCAACACCACCGGCGACGTCCTCATGACCGCCCAGATGACCATCGGCCTGGCCGAGGGCGTCGACGTCCCCTCCATCATGGCGCTCGTCGAGACCCCTGGCTTCGAGGGCCCCGAGGGCAACGTGATCTGCTTCACCGACTGCGGCCTCAACCCCGAGCCCAACGCCTCCGAGCTCGCCTCCATCGCCATCGCCGCCGCCGACTCCGTGAAGTCCATCATGGACTGGGAGCCGCGCGTGGGCTTCCTGTCCTTCTCCACCAAGGGCTCCGGCGCCGGTGAGTCGGTCGACAAGGTCAACGAGGCCCTCCAGCTCGTGCACGAGCGCCGCGCTGACATCGCCGCCGACGGCGAGTTCCAGCTCGACTCCGCCATCGACGAGGCCGTCGCCGCCAAGAAGGTCGGCGAGGGCTCCGAGACCGCCGGCAAGTGCAACGTGCTCGTCTTCCCCGACCTCAACGCCGCCAACATCGCCGTGAAGCTCATCCAGCGCTTCGCCAAGGGTGCCGCCTACGGCCACACCCTCAACGGCTTTGCCAAGCCGGTCGCCGACTCCAGCCGTGGCGCCACCGTCGACGAGATCGTCGGCGACATCGCCATGCTCGTCCTCTCCGCCCGCTAATCACCTGCCGGGCGGGCACGTCCCGCCCGGCCCCTCTTTTGAAAGGAACGTCATGGGTTACAAGATCCTCACGCTCTCCCCCGGCTCCACCTCCACCAAGGTCGCCGTCTTCGACGGCACCGAGGCGCTCTTCCGTCTCAACGTCACCCACCCGGCCGATGAGCTCAAGCAGTTCGACATGGCCGCCGACCAGTTCGAGTACCGCAAGGCCACCATCCTCGCCGCTCTTGAGGAGCAGGGCCTCAAGCTCACCGACATCGACGCCTTCGCCGGCTACTGCGGCGCCATGGGCCCGACTATCGGCGGCACCTTCGCCATCGACCAGACGGTCTGCGACCACGTCTTGAACGCCGGCGTGAACCACCCCGCCATCCTCGGCGCGCCGCTCCTCTACGCCTTCGCCCAGGAGGTCGGCAAGCCCGCCTACGCCGTCAACCAGCCCGACACCGACGAGCTCTGCGACGTCGCCCGCATCACCGGCTGGCCCGGCGTCTACCGCAAGAGCCACGTGCACTGCCTCAACCAGAAGGAGTGCGCCATCCGCTGCGCCACCGAGCTCGGCACCACCTATGAGGAGGGCAACTTCATCGTCGCCCACGTCGGTGGCGGCCTTTCCGTGGCCTGCCACGAGCACGGCCGCATGGTCGACACCAACGACGTTCTCGAGGGTGCCGGCCCCTTCGCCCCGAACCGCTGCGGCGACGTGCCGGCCAAGCCTGTCGTGAAGATGGCCTTCGCCGAGGGCGCTGACAAGAAGACCATGGACGGCGTCGTGGGCAAGACGGGCGGCCTCGTGGGCCTGCTCGGCACCGATGACGCGCGCCAGATCATCGCCCGCATCGAGCAGGGCGACAAGTGGGCCGAGGTCGTCTATGACGCCATGGCCTACCAGGTGGCCAAGTACGTCGCCGGCTTCGCTGCCGTGCTCAAGGGCAAGGTCGACGGCATCGTGCTGACCGGCGGCGTCTCCCACGACCCGCGCTTCGTCTCCTACGTGACCGAGCGCGTCGAGTGGATCGCCCCCGTCAAGGTCTACGCCGGCGACTTCGAGATGGACGCCCTCGCTGCCGGCGCCATCCGCTGCCTCGACGGCAAGGAGAACGTCATGACCTTCACCGGCGAGCCCTCCTGGAAGGGCTTCACGATGGACGGCGCTATTGCTGACGTGGAGGCGTAAGGCGTGAGTTGGCAAGCGCTGGGGCCTAAGGTCCCGGTGCGCACCCCCCTAGCCTTTGTGCGGCGCCACGATGGCGTGAGTCTCCTGCCGCCGCACTCTTGAGGCTGTTGCTCGTACGGCGCCGCAACCAGGCGCCAAAAGAAAGGAATTCCGTGGCACAAGACACCAAGAAGGGCGGCTTCCACTACGCCTACGCAATCGTGGCCGCCTGCATCGCCATCACCTGCCTGCCCTGCGCGCTCGTGCTCTCCTGCGCCGGCATCTTCTTCACGCCGGTCTCCGAGTTCTTCGGCGTGGCCAAGGCGACCTTCACGCTCTACTTCTCCATCGTGAACCTCGCCATGATGTGCACCCTGCCCGTCTGGGGCAAGCTGCTCTCCAAGCTCGACGCCCGCGTTGCCCTCTCCGCCGCCGTTATCGCGGCGGGCGTGGGCCTTCTCGGCATGAGCCAGTGCCAGCAGATGTGGCAGTTCTACGTCTGCGGCGCCGTGCTGGGCATCGGCGTGGCCCCGCTCATCTACCTCTCGGTTCCGACCCTCATCAACGCCTGGTGCGTCAAGAAGGTCGGCTTCTTCGTGGGGCTCTGCATGGCGTTCACCGGCATCGGCGGCGTCATCTTCAACCCCATCGGCACCGCGCTGATCAACTCCGGCGCCGAAGGCTGGCGCACGGCCTACTTCGTGTTCGGTCTCATCGTGCTCATCGGCACCCTGCCCTTCACCCTGCTCGTGGTGAGGAGCAAGCCTTCCGACAAGGGCCTTCTGCCCTATGGCGCCGAGGAGGCCGAGGCCAGCGCGGAGACCGCATACGAGGCAGAGGCCGCGTCCGCCGTTGACGGCATGCCCGCCTCCGCCGCTATGAAGACGACCGCCTTCTTCGCGCTCGCCGCCTTCTGCGGCCTCATCACCCTCAACCAGACCATCTACCAGTTCCTGCCGAGCTACGCGCAGTCCTTCGCCGACACGCTGCCTACCGTGGCAGCCGCCTCCGGCGTCGTGGCGAGCGCCGCCATGGCCGGCCAGGCCATCGGCAAGGTGCTGCTTGGCGCCATCAACGACAAGTCCGTCAAGCTCGGCATCTGCGTGGGCGTGGGTGCCGGCGTCATCGGCGTCACCCTCATGTGGCTCATGCCCGGCGTCATGGCCCTGCTGCTTGCCGGCGCCTTCCTCTTTGGCGTGGTCTACGCCATGACCACCGTGCAGACCCCGCTTCTGGTCCGCACCGTCTTCGGCAGCGCCGACTACACCAACATCTACTCGCGCATCAGCATGGTCGGCTCGTTCATGGGCACTGTCGCCGCCGTCTTCTGGGGCTTCGTGTGCGATTCCGCCGGCGGCTACCCGCTCATGTTCATCCTCGGCTACGCGTGCATGGCCGCCTGCGCCCTACTCGCCTTCTTCTCCCTCGCCTGGATGAAGAAGAACCGCGCCTAGCGCAGAGGCGTATCGCCTACAGGGCGAGACAAAGTTCCACCAAACATTAGGGCTCGGCAGACCACATAATCTGCCGAGCCCTTCTTGTGTCTGGGTTCAGGGACGTGAAGGCGCCTTACTCGCGCCCCTTCCGGGGCTTGCGCGGGGCGGGAAGGCCCGGCGTGATGACGGCGCGGAAGTCGCAGGAGTCAACATCGGAGACGCCGTTCGGCACGAGGTGCAGCGTTCCGTCCCAGTCGGGGATGAATCCGTGGTGCCAGGCATGGCCCCGGTCGCCCTCAACGAAGTCCGCCGCGGCGATGAAGCTCTCAAGGTCGGCCTTCGTGAAGTCGTGGCGGTGGTGGCCCGTCCAGAAGCGCTCAAACTCAAGGCCCTGCATCTTCTTAAGCGTCTGGCGCCAGGTGGAGACCGGAAGGCTCTCCGGGAAGCAGAGGCAAGCGATGGGCGTCACGGCGTCGCCAGAGAAGAGCGTGCCGAGCTCGGGGCAGAGGTAGGCCACGCACCCGGCGGTGTGGCCGGGAAGCTCAACGGCCTTTAGCGTGCGCCCGCCGAGGTCGAAGACGTCTCCCTCGGCCACAAGGTGCGCCTGGGGCCTCTCGCCGTCGCGCGGGCCAAAGGGAGTCCCCTCCCCCGCCAAGCCCTCCTCCACGGCGTGGTCCCACATGAACTGGGCGTAGGCGTCGCAGGCGTCCCAGCAGACGGCGTCGGCCTCGTGCACCCAGGCGTCACGGAACCAATACGAGCCGCTCACGTGGTCAACATGGCGATGCGTCAGGAGCACGCGCACCGGCTTGTCGCCAATAAGTGCGCGCACGCACTCGGCAAGGTTGCCAAGGCCCGCCATCGAGTCGATGAGCGCGGCCTCGCGCTCACCCTCCACGAGATAGCAGAGGTCGCCCATCGCGTCGCCGATGCGCCAGAGGCCCCCGCCCATGTCCTCTACCTGGAATAGTTCCAAGGCCAGTCCTTCTCTCGAAATAAAAAGGCCTGCCCACGCGCACGCAGGCAGGCCAAGCCAGGCGTCTGTTACCTAGATTTTAGTGCTGCTCGGGAGCCGGATCGTTGCAGATCTGGCGGGCCCACTTCTCGCATGCCGGTGCCCAGAAGAGCGAGACCACGTAGCCGACGATCCAGCACTGGATGATGGAGGAAGCCCAAGCGGCCGGGAAGGCGGCGATGGGGGCGCCGTTGAACACGCAGGCGTTCAGGTAGGTCAGGATGACGGAGTTGAACGCGACGTAGACGGTGTTGACGACGACGTTGAGGGTGGCGCCGAACTTGAGGCCGTCAGTGGGCTTAAGGCCGCACTTCATGGCAAAGCCAAAGCCCCACTTCTCGCTGGGGACGAACATACCCACGAAGAAGGAGACGACGTAGGCGATAAGGCTGTTCTTGATGGTGGAGCCGATCACGGCGGGCACGAAGGCCTCGGCAGGTACGCCGGCCTGGCCAATGGCGATATAGCTGGCGACGGCAGAAATTGCGATGGCGATTGCGATGTTGGTAAGCAGCACCTTTACGAGCTTGGTCTTGGGCTTCATGGGCATGGTTCTCAATCCTTTCTGATGTTCCTCTCCAAAACACAGACGTTGTGTTAATGCTATGAAGAATGCAGCTCAAAGCCCATGTTGAAACGCACTAATGTGATAGGCCGCGCATCAATTTACTTGTGCATACGCCCAACGAATCCTAAAGATACCTGAAAGCCATTTTGACGCCCATGAATTTAGGCGCCGACCTGCGCCGACGCCGAAACATTGCAATCAATTTTTGTCCGGTTTTAGAGAGCCATGCCCATAAACTCGCCAACGCTCGCAGCCTCGGGGCTCTCGAGCGAAACGAGTCTCTGGAGGATATCGAGGTAGGCGTTCACGAACTCGTTTGCAAACTTCTCCGAATAGAGAGAGCTGTCATAGCAGAGCATCATCCGCATCCCCTCCGGCTCCTCGAGCGCCAGCCAGTGGAGGACGTCGGGGTACTTGCGCTCCACGGGCAGCTCCTCCATGCGAAGGCCCACCGTGGCCTCCGTCTCCCTGCCGAGGATGCCCGAGGTCTCGTACGAAAGGGAGACGGGGTGATACTCAAACGAGCCGATGAGCTGGGCGAGCAACTCGTTGGAGCAGTCGCGCACGCCGCGCACCACCTGCTCCTTGGCGCTCGCCAAGACGTCCGCCACGGTCTGCGCCTGCCCGAGGCGCACGGCAAGCACCTTCTTCTCAAACACGCACGAGACGGAGTTGGCAACGGCACGCGAGGTGCGGTTGCTGTAGCTATAGGCCATGAGACAGTCGGCGGCGCCGGTGAGCTTGGCCGTGACGAGGCAGCAGCAGAGGTCCACGAGCGTGTTCCTGCTGATGCCCGTGCGCGCCACGAAGGCGTCGAGCGCCTCGTAGCTAACGCCGAGCGAGCGGGTGAGCGAGGCGGCCGCCTTGGGCATCTTCTCGCCCGCGCGCACAAGGTCGGGCTCGGGAACGACGGTCCAGTCGCGGCCGAGGTAGGCCTCCTCGGTGTAGGCGCGCTTGCGCTCCTCCGCGGCCGGGTCCGCGCCCTCAAAGGTCTCCTTGAGGTAGGTGTAGTAGTAGTCCGGCAGGAGCTCCTCGCCGAGGTAGGCCCTGGCGAACGACTCCACCATCGCGGCCCTGCCCATGCCGTCGGTGCCCACGTGGTTCTTGTTGATGAGGAGATAGCCGCGCTCCTCGGTCTTAAAGAGGCGGAACAGATACATCTGCGGAAGCTCCACCACGGGCGCCGTGAGCTCGGGCAGACGGCTCCTAAGCTCGGCCTCGGTAATCTCCTCCACCTGCACGCTGGGCGTGGCCGCGGCATCGTAGCGCTGGGCAAAGCCCTCCCCCTCGCGCTCGATGACGGTGGAGAAGATGGGGTGGTGGGCCAGGACTGAGTTCACGGCCTGCTCGATGCGCGGCAGGCGCGCCGCGTCGTCGATGGCATAGAGCGTGGGCAGCTGCGTGAGGGAGTTGGCGGCCTTTGCGTTGTAGGAGGCGTTGGCCATGACGTTCTGCGTGGGCAGCAGCGGCCAGCGGCGCGTGCGCGCCTCGCGCTCCACCTCGTCTGCGTCCGCCGCGGAGGCCTTGCCGGCAAGGAACTTCGCGATGTTGCGGGCGGTGTTGCCGTCGTAGATGTCGGCGGCCTCCAGGCGATCGTCGTCGAGCTCAGCCAGCACCTGCATGATGCGCACCGAGTCGCCGCCCATCTGGAAGAAGTCGTCGTCGATGCCGACGCGCTCGCGGCCGAGGACGGCCTGGAAGACCTCGCAAAGCTTGCGCTCTAGCTCGCTTGTGGGCGCCACATACTCGCTGGCGTAGTCGGAAAGCTCGGGCTTGGGCAGTGCCTTCTTGTTGACCTTGTTGTTGGCCAGAAGCGGTATCTCGTCGAGCTGCACGTAGCGGGTCGGCACCATGTAGCGCGGAAGCTCGGCGGCAAGCGCGGCCTTGAGGCTCGCCACGTCGAGCTCCACGTCCTTGGTGCAGTAGAGGCAGAGGAAGGCGCCCGCCGGGTCTTGGAAGCCGCGGACGAAGACCCAATCGCTGCCGAGGATCTTGCGGGCGTGCGCCTCCACCTCGCCGGGCTCCACGCGGTTGCCGTTGATCTTGATCATCTCGGTGGCGCGGCCAACGAGCACGAGGTTGCCGTCCTCGCGCCAGACGCCGATGTCCTCGGTGTGGAAGACGCCCCCGCGCATGACCCTCTCGGTCTGTTCGGGCAGGCCGATGTAGCCGCGAAAGTACGGGTTCTCGAAGCAGATCTCGCCACGCTCGCCGGGACCGACCTCACGGCCCTCCTCGTCAAGCAGGCGAATGCGCACCGAATCGCAGAGCGGTTTGCCAACCGGCACGACCTCCTCTCGCTCGCGCATGAGGTACTGCGCCACGACGAAGGAGGCCTCTGACATGCCGTAGTTGTTGATGAGCAGCGCCCCCGGGAACTCGATGCCGTTGGAGGGCTCGCTGCCGGTGATGACGCGCTTGAGGTAGGGGCCAAAGTCGCCGCCCGTGGCGCGGATGATCGAGGGCGAGAAGAAGGTGTCGGTGACCTTGTGCTCGAGGAAGACCGCCCTTAGCTTGTTGGGGTTCTTGACGGTCTCGGTGGGCACGATGAGCATCGTCCAGCCGTTGTAGAAGCAGGCGACGCCGAGCTTTACGGCGGCGACGAAGTTGAGCGGCGAGACCACGCCCACCACCGAGTTTTCGTCCCAGTTGGGCCACTCGGTGGGGATGGAGGTGAGCTCGCTCATCGCCAGCTTGCCGTACTCGTGCACCACGCCCTTGGGGTTGCCGGTGCTGCCGGAGGTGTAGACGATGAAGCAGGCGTCGTGGAGATGCAGCTCGGCATGGCCCGCGAGGGGCTCGGCCGCCATGGCCTGTGCCCATGCGGCTTCGTCGAGCAGCAGCTTAGCCGCGCAGTTCTCGAGGATGTAGTCCACGCGCTCCTGGGCATAGCCGTCGTCGACGATGACGAGGGCGGCGCCTACCTTCCACACGCCGAGCATGCCGGCGAAGATGCGGTGGCCGCGTGGCAGGCGCACGGCCACGACATCCTCGCGGCCGATTCCGCGCTCTGTGAGGTAGCGGTGGATACGGCCGGCCTCGACATCGAGCTGGCCGCGGGTGACCTCGCCCGCGTCGTCGATCATGCAGACGCGCTCGGGCCTCTCCTCAACGAAGCCCGCCCAGACATCGAGTACGTAGGGGAAGTTGTCATAGGCCGCGGTGTCCATGGGCGCTAGGCCTCCTTGTCCACCAGGCCGAGGAAGAAGCGCTCCTTGGCCGGGTTGTCGATCATGCGGACGGGCTTGATCTGGCTTGCCGAGGCACCCTTGAAGATCTGCATCTCGCGGTAGAGGCGGTAGGTGTCGGGCTGGACGAGGCGCACCTCCAAGGGCAGTAGGACCTCATCTTCCACCTTGGCCTTGTAGCTGGGGTTGTTCTGCTCAAGGCAGCGCTCGAGGAAGGCCGCGATGGGCTCCACGTCGCACTTGGGCACCGGGATGCCGGGCTCCATGAGCAGGACATAGCGGCCGGGCTCGGCCTCGTAGTCGGCGTAGACGCTGTATTCGGGCACGGGCAGGGCCTGGGTTCGCTCGAGCTTGGCGATGGCATCGTCGACGCAGGCCATGCTCGTCTTCTCCCCCGCCATGTTCACGACCTGCGAGAGGCGGTACTTAAAGCGGATCTTCGGGCTCTGGCCCTCGTGGCCGAGCACGGTGATGACGTCTCCCAGGCGGTAACGGTAAAAGCCCGAGAGGTTGGTGATAATGACCTCGTAGTCCTTGCCGACCTCAAGCTCAGAGATGCCGAGCGTGCGCTCGCGAAGCTCCGCCTCGGGAAGGCCCGAGTCATCCGCCGGGACAAACTCGAAGAAGGCGGCACGCGGCACCAGGTAGTGGCCGTCGTCGTTCATCTTGGCGGCACCGCCCACGAGCGACTCGGACGCCGCGTAGGCGCGCCCGTAGACGGGAAGGTCGCCGATGTAGTCCTTGAGCTTCTCGGCGTAGGAGGCAAAGGCGGCGGTGCAGATGCAAATCACGAACTGGAGCTTGGGCCAGATGCGCTGGGCCACCGGCGTGCCAAAGCCCTCCTCAAAGACGGCGGCGAGCTCGTCGGCGCGCGCAGGGTCGGGCGCGAGGCGCTCCTCCACGAGCTTGCGCACGCCGTCGGTCATCTCCACCTCATCCGGCACGACGCCCGTGCGGATGGCCTCGAGCAAGGGCTCGGTGTGGCGCCTGATGTAGAAGAAGAAGTCGTAGACGGCGGTGGAGAAGATGCCGTCGATGCAGGTGATGTTCCTGTTCTTGAGCGAGAAGAGGGCCTTGAGGAAGATCCAGTTGGCGCGTTCGTCGCCCGCCTGCACGCAGAAGGCCGGAATGCCCCAGCTAAAGAAGTTGCCGTTCGCCATGTGGGTGTACATGCCCGAGGAGAGCGAGCCCGCGCTCACGCCGCACTCGAGCTGGTCGAGCCTGGCGAGGACAAGCGACGTCCAGTCGCCGTCCGTATTAAGCGCGGAGCCGTGCTCGCGCGCCCACTCGTCAAAGACGGCGAGCGAGATGGGCATGTCGAATGACATGAGCGAGTTAAAGCCGCGCTCAGAGACCGGGATGCTCTTGGGCACGCCGACGCTGCCGGAGGTGCGCGCGTAATGGACGATCGGGTAGGTGGTGATGAGGCCCTGCTCGCCGGCGAGCATGCGCTGCACGTAGGGCTCGTAGTCACCGTAGGTGGAGAGCGGCACCGCGCGCTTGAACTCCGCTACGGAGGAGATGCTCCCAAAGCCGAGCTTGCGCCCGAGCTCGGTGCCTTCGTTGTCGCGGATGAGCCCCAGCAGCAGCTCGTCGTTCACGGCCTGGGCGCTGGCAAAGTCGGAGCGAAGCTGACGCAGGTTCTTGCGCGAGAGCTCCAGGCAGGTCTCTAGGTCCATGAGGCCCCTCACAGGAAAAAGCGCCGCAGGCGCGGCGCGGCGGGTCATTCTCTAAATTCTACCGCCGGGGGTCTCTCGCCCGGCCGGAGACTGCACCGCCGCCGCTCGTAATCGGACGAGCGGCAGTTGCAACCGATGGCCGCAAACTGCCATGACGTAAAATCAACGGCGGAAATTCAAGCGAACGGAGAACCATGCACAGACTCGCGAAGGCCAAGAGCCGTATGGCGGCGATCGGCAACCTCGTCTTTTCCGGCTACTCGCACGCCGGCGCCGCCGCAAGGCAGCTCATCGAAGACGGGGCGTCCGCCACGGCCGAGGTCAGGGTCTCGGACGAGAATCACCTCATCGCGGTTGGCAATGAGGGCGCCGAGAACGGCCTCGTCTTCTACCCAGGCGGCTTTGTAGAGCCTGAGGCATACGTGCCCCTCGCGGCCATGCTCGCTCGCCGCGGCGTCTCCTGCGTCATCGTGAAGGAGCCGCTCAGCATGGCGGTCTTCAACGTGCGCGCTGCTGATGGCGTCATTGCGGCGTACCCCGACGTCACCCGGTGGTGGGTGGGCGGCCACTCGCTCGGCGGCGCCGTGGCGGGAATCTGGGCTGCAAAGAACGCCAGCAAAGTTGAGGGGGTGGCGCTTCTCGCCGCCTACTCCACCAAGGACCTCACGGCCTATGGCAGCAACATCGCGCTTGTCTACGGCACGAACGACGGCGTGGTCAGCCGCGACAGCCTCAGCGCCTTTGAGGAGAAGCTGGACCCGCGTTGCGTCCACGTGCTCGCAGGCGGCAACCACGCAGGCTTTGGCGACTACGGCGAGCGGACGGGCAACGATGTTGCCACCATCGCCGCAGAAGACCAGCAGGAGCTCGCCGCCGAGGCCATTGCGAGCGCGATGCTCGGACACTAGGGGCGGCATCGATCTGCGCCAAAAAGCAAACGAGGCCGGAAGCGCTTGGCTTCCGGCCTCGGGACCGAAGCAGCTCCAAAGCCTCCGAGACAAGACTTTCTTACCGCATCGTCACTGGAACGGCGCCGCGCACAGCCGGATAATGAACGGGCATAGGTATGCGTCGAATCAGGAGGCCCACAATGCGCGTCTTGCTCGTAGAAGATGACCCCACCATCACGCGCACGCTCTCGGAGCTTCTGCGCGCAGAGGGCTACGATGTGGACGCCTGCGCCGGTCAAGACGAGGCCATCCATCTTTCCTGCGAGCAAAACGACGCCTACGACCTGGTGCTTCTTGATGTCACGCTCGCGCAGGGCAACGGCTTTGCCGTTTGCAGCGCCATGAAGCAGGCGCGCCCACAGACGCCCGTGATCTTCCTCACAGCCTCGGGCGACGAGTTCAACACGGTGGCCGGCCTTTCCATGGGCGCCGACGACTACGTGGCCAAGCCTTTCCGACCGCGCGAACTCATGGCTCGCATCGCAACCGTCCTGCGCCGTTCGCGACCCGAGGCGCAGAAGACGATCGCCCTTGGCCCCGTTGCCATCGACCCCGAGCGCGCCCGCGTCACCAAAGCCGGTCGCGAAATTACCCTCTCCGCGCTGGAATACCGCCTGTTGCTGCTCTTTGCCACCAACCCTGGCAAGCTCGTCACGCGAGAAATGCTGCGCGACACCCTTTGGGACGCCGCCGGCGCCTACGTGGAGGAGAACACCCTCTCGGTCTACGTGAGGCGCCTCCGCGAGAAGATCGAGGACGACCCGTCGCATCCCCAGCTGATCGCGACCGTGCGTGGCCTTGGCTACAAGAGCTGCGAGTAGGCGGCCGCAATGCTCAAGAATCATGAGGTCAGACGTGCAATTCTTGCCGCCGCAGGGCTGACGGCAGCGTTTGCTGTAACCGCGTTCGTGCTGGCGGGCGGCGTGGCGGCCGCGCTCGCGTTGGCATGCGGAGCCGCCGTGAGCGCCGTCTTTCTCGCGCTCACCGCCGTGCGCTACCACCGCATCGCCCAGATGGCCGAGCGCGTGGACAGCGCCCTGCACAATGGTCGCGCCGTGAGTCTTGCCGACATGCAGGAGGGTGACCTGGCGATTCTCGCCAGCGAGGTGGACAAGGCTCTCACGCGCCTCACCCTTTCCGCCGAGGAACTTGCCGCCGAGAAGACCTCGCTCGCGGACTCGCTGGCCGACATTTCCCACCAGCTGCGCACGCCGCTGACCTCGCTTGGCCTCACGCTTGAGCTGGCACGCAAGCAGGCGCAGACGAACGGTGCCGGCTCGCCAGAGCTTCTAGCCCAGCTGCGTCAAAGCGAGCAGCTGTTGGACCAGGTCCAGTGGCTCGTTGAGGCACTGCTCAAGCTCGCCCGCATTGACGCGGGCGCCGTGGCCCTCGCACACGAGCACGTAGACGTGGCACGCCTGGTGGCAGACTCCGCCTCTCCGCTTGCCATCGCCTACGACCTCGCCGACGTGACCCTTGAGCAAGACATCGCACCAGGTTGCGGCTTTATGGGCGACGCCGCCTGGACGCGCGAGGCCTTGGAGAACGTGCTCAAGAACTGCCTTGAGCACACGCCTGCCGGCGGCCACGTCCGCGTGACCGCGACCGAGGACGCCCTCGCCTGCCGCATCAGCGTCGAGGACTCCGGCCCCGGGATCGCGGCCGAGGACCTGCCGCACATCTTCGAGCGCTTTTATCGCGGAACGGCCGGGCGCGGCGAGAAGGCCGCAGCCAGCGCCACCTCCCCCACCGGCATCGGCATCGGGCTCTCCCTCGCGCAAAGCCTCGTGGCCGCGCAGGACGGCCGCATCAGCGCCTCCAACGTCACGGACGAAAATGGCCGCGTAACCGGTGCTCGGTTCGACATCGCGTTCTTCAAGGCCACGGTGTAGACGGTTGTG
>CAVIES010000030.1:0-17510 GCA_963641675.1 Anaerovoracaceae bacterium | reverse complement strand
GGTTTGGGAGCGCCCTTGGGCGCGTGAGATATGTGCGCTCTAGGAGCGCATTCGCTTGTCGCAGACGCGAACAAGCAGGCTACAGACGACCTGGATGACCTGCACCATGATGATGAGGATGATCACGGTGGCAATCATGACGTCGTCCTGGTAGCGCTGGTAGCCGTAGCGGATGGCGATGTCGCCCAGGCCGCCCGCGCCGACCGTGCCGGCCATGGCGGTGTAGCCCAGGATCGTGATGATGACGATCGGCAGGCCGCGAAGCAGCGACGGCAGACCCTCGCGCAGATACACCTTGGTGATGATCTCCCAGGTGGAGGCGCCCATGGAACTGGCCGCCTCGACGAGGCCGCGGTCGACCTCGGCCTCGCTCGACTCCACCATGCGGGCCACGAAGGGCGCGGCGGAGACGATGAGCGGGAACACCGCTGCGGGCACGCCGAGCGTGGTGCCCACGACGGCGCGGGTAACGGGCAGCAGGAACACGAGCAGGATGATGAACGGCAGCGAGCGCGCCATGTTCACGATCCAGCCGAGCACCGAGTAGGCGACGCGGTTGGGGCGCAGGCCCTCGGGCGCGAGCACCGTGAGCAGCGTGCCAAGGATGATGCCGAGCACGTAGGCACCGAGCGTGGAGGCGAGCACCATGACGGTGGTGTCCACCGTGCCCTGGGCGAGGAGCGCACCGTACTTGTCGAAGAAGGCGGCGAAGTCCATTAGCGAGCCTCCCCCTCAAACTGAAGCAGTGCGCGCGTGACGTCTGCCTGCGGGTTTCCAAAGACCTCGTCCACGGTGCCCTGCTCCACGATCTTGCCCTGCTCCATGACGCAGATGTGGCCGCAGATGCGGCGGGCGACGGAGAGGGAGTGGGTGATGAGGACGATGGTAACGCCGAGCTCGCGGTTGATATGGGCGAGCAGGTCGAGCACCTGGCTGGTGGTGAGGGTGTCGAGCGCGCTCGTGGCCTCGTCGCAGAGCAGGATCTTCGGGCGCGTCATGAGGGCGCGGGCGATGGCCACGCGCTGCTGCTGGCCGCCGGAGAGCTCGGAGGGGTAGGAGTCTTCCTTGCCCTCGAGGCCCACGAGCTTGAGGAGCTTGCGGGCGCGCTCGGGAGCCTCGGCACGGGAGATGCGCTTGCCGGAGCTTGCGAGCGTGGAGGGGAAGATGACGTTGTCGAGCACGGTGCGCTGCTGGAACAGGCTGAAGCCCTGGAAGATCATGCCGATGTCGGCGCGCTGGGCGCGAAGCTTGGCGCCGGCGAGGCTCGTGACGTCGGTGCCGTCGATGCTGACGGTGCCGGACGTGGGCTGCTCGAGCAGGTTGATGCAGCGAACCAGCGTGGACTTGCCCGCCCCGGACTCGCCGATGATGCCGAAGATCTCGCCATCGCCGATGGTGAGCGAAACGTCGTCGAGGGCGCTGAAGGGGCCGTCGGACGTCTGGTAGACCTTGGATATGTTGCGTAGCTCAATCATGGTGCCTGAGTATAGCAGCGCTTCAGGATGTTGGCAGGATTAAATACCTACAAACCTAGCAGGAATTAACGATGCCTGGCCATAGGCTGAATCTATGACTTGCCAAAACAGTGAGGGCCGCGAGCAAAAACAGCTCGCGGCCCTCCTCCTCATCTATTAGAAGCCGAGCGCGACGCCCGCTACTTCACGTAGGTGACGCGGCCTTCGGCGCGCTCGGCGGCGGGCTTCACGCCCTCGGGATCGGCGTAGCCGAGGATGCAGTTGCCCACGCCGCGCCACTCGCCCTCGACGCCCCACTTGGCGAGAAGGGCCTTGCCCTCCTCGGACTCAAAGACCTCCTTGGCGCGGTGGATCCAGCAAGAGCCGAGGCCCTGGTCCTCCGCGGCGGCGAGCATGTTGCCCATGACGAGGGCACCGTCCTCCACGCAGGTGCCGTTCTCGGGGTTGGAGAGCACGACGATGACGGTCTTGGCGCCGTAGAACGGGTCGGCCTTGGCGCCCATGACGGCGGCGTTCATGGCGCTCAGCTGAGCCACCGTCTCAGGGTCGGTGACGACGACGAGGTGGGTGCCCTGCTTGCCCATGCCGCTTGCGGCCCAGAGGCCGGCCTCGACCACGGCCTGGACCTTCTCGGGCTCAACCGGCTGGTCGGTGTACTTGCGGCAGCTGCGGCGGGACTTAAGGGTGTCGATGAACTCGCTCATGGGGGCTCCTTCTTGGCTATGCGCGATGGGCATGTGTGATGGACTCGCTTACGCGGGCGTGTACGGGGCACTGATACCCCGCTGCCTGCGATTTATTTCGCTCCCGGCGAATTTAAGCGGTGAGCGAGGCTTCGAGGTCGCCGCGCTTCTGCGCCTCGGCAAAGAGATGCGCGAAGACCTCGCTGCCGTGAAGGCCGTCGTGCTCGAACTCGTTGGTGACCCAGGCGTGGCTCGCGCCCACGCGGCTGAGGGTATCGAGCTGAAGGCCGGAATCCACGTAGAGGTCGTCGAAGTAGACGGCAGCCTGAAGCGGCACGGCGTTGGCCGCGAGCTGCGCCTCGTCGTAGATCTGGTCAAACTCCGTGTCCTCCATGAGAATGTCAACCGCGGGCTTAAAGGGCGCGAGCAGGGGGTCGTCTTCCAGCATGAAGGGGAAGGCCGCCTCACCGGTGAGCATGAGCGGGCGCGCATCGGCGCTGAACTCGGGGCGCTTGGCGTACTCCTGCTCGGCCGCCCAGCGGATGGGCGCATCCAGCGTGCCGTTGGCGTAGATAAACTCCTGGAGCACCCAGTAGAGCGGGTTGCCCGCAGTGGTGAGGTTGCTGAGCGCGCTCATGAGGAACGCGTCTGTGAGCTGCACTTTATTGCCCGCTAGCGAGCCATCACCCGCCTCGAACGCAGTGTCGAGAAGCGCGTGGAGCCTCTCCGGCGCGGGCTTCATGCCAAGGCCGCTGCCGAGCGTCTGGAGGCGGCGCGGGCTGAGCGGGCTGCCGTCGGGCAGGCGGACGCCGCCCGTGGCGCACGCGTCGGCGATGGCGGCAAAGCGCTCGGCGTCCTCGGGGTAGCGCTCGTAGTAGGCGCGGGTCTTTGCGGCCATGCGGCCAAAGGTGTGGGCATAGACCTCCGCAGCGCTCGCCGGCACGTGCGGGATGCCGCCGCAGGTAAAGCTCGCGGCAACGCCCTCGGGATAAAAGCTCAGGTAGCAGAGGGTAAGGAACCCGCCATAGCTCTGGCCGAGGGTGGTCCACTTGCGGCCTGCGAACTCGGTGAGGCGCAGGTACTCAAAGTCGCGCACGATGGAGCGGGCGAGGAAGCGCTTCAGGAACTCCGCCTGCTCGCGCGCGTCACCGCGCTCGGCCATGGCGTGGCGGCTCACATGACCGCTGCGGCCGGTGCCGCGCTGGTCGGGCAGCACCACGCGGTAGTGCTTGATGGCCTCGGCCACCCAGCCGTCGGAGCTGGGGGAGAGAAGGCGCGGGCCCTGGCCGCCGGGGCCTCCCTGCAAGAAGACGAGGAGCGGCAGGTCGCGGCCCTTGTTCTCGGGCGAGCAGACCGTGCGATAGAAGACGTGCGTGCGCTCGCCTGCGGGCAGGCCGTTTACGGCGACCTCCGCCGGCTCGTGGCCGCGCCAGTCGAGCGGGACCTCCACCGAGAAGTCCTCCACGTAGAGGCCGGGCAGGTAGTAGCTGGAAAGCTTGGTCATGGGTTTCCCTTCTCCCTCGTTTGCTGGGCACATTATGGCGCGAGCGGCGCCGGCGCGGGTTCGCGCTCGCGGTGGGTGGCTGCGCGATGGCGTGGCGCACGAGTCGATTGCGCGAGCCGAGTGCGTCCGCGTGAAGGTTGGCGCGGCTATGCGCCCCGCTCGCCGTGCGAGGTCACACGGGCTCGCCCCTCTGCGCTAACATCAAAGGCCGTATGTATCTATGCCGGCGGCAGACCGCCCGGCACCACGGCCCGCGCCCGGCACCATTCGCCGGCTCGCAGGGCACAGAAAGGCTCCACCCCACAATGCCCATCAACATCCCCGACGGCCTGCCCGCCAAGCGAGTGCTTCAGCAGGAGCGCATCTTTGCGCTTGAGGAGGACGTGGCAAACAACCAGCAGATTCGTCCGCTGCACGTGTGCCTGTTGAACCTCATGCCTACCAAGATCGAGACCGAGACGCAGATCCTGCGCCTCATCTCCAAGTCGCCGCTGCAGGTGGATGTCGACTTCATGCGCGTCTCCACCCACGAGGCCACCCACGCCGCTGACCACCTGGTGAAGTTCTACGACACGTTCAGCGACCTCAAGGCCAACAACTACGACGGCCTCATCATCACCGGCGCCCCGGTTGAGCAGATGCCCTTTGAGGACGTCGACTACTGGGACGAGCTCTGCGAGATCATGGACTGGGCTCAGGAGCACGTGCTTTCCACGATGTATCTGTGCTGGGGCGCCTTCGCCGGCCTCTATCACTTCCACGGCGTGCACAAGCGCCTTCTGGGCTCCAAGATCTTCGGCGTGTTCCCGCAGCGCCTCTGCGATGAGTACAACTTCCTCACCAACGGCTTTGACGAGGTGCACAACATGCCGCACAGCCGCCATGCCATGCCCGACGAGAAGGAGATCTATGCCGACCCGTCGCTGCAGGTGCTGAGCTATGGCGAGACGAGCGGCCCGGCCCTCATCGCCACCCGTGACTTCCACGAGATCTATGCCCTTGGGCACTTTGAGTACGGCCGCGACACGCTGGCCGACGAGTACTGGCGTGACTTCCACGCTGGGCTTCCCATCCAGCTGCCGGTGAACTACTTCCCGGGCGACGATCCCGAGCGCCAGCCCATCTTCACCTGGCGCAGCCATGCCAACCTGCTCTACCGCAACTGGCTCAACTACGTCTACCAGACCACGCCCTACGAGCGCGAGCGCATCCCCGAGCTCGTGGCGGAGCTCCGCGAACACGCCGAGGCCCTCGTGGCGGAGGGCGGCGTCCCGAGCAAGTTCTAGGGAGCCAGCGCGGCGCACCTAGAGCGCACGCGCACATAACTAGCAGCACTTAATTGACCGAGGCGGCCCCGAAAGAGGCCGCCTCGATTGTGTTTGGCGAGTATGTTTTGAGGGCGGCGCTTGGTGTGGCGCCGGGCCGTAGACCGCGGGAGCCAAGGCATGGACACCAATCGCGCGCGGTGCGTCTACTCCGCAAGCTCCACATGACGGAGCGCGCCCTGCTCGTAGATGCCGTAGCTGTGGGTGCCGTCCTTGGGGATGGAGACGCTGCCCGGGTTGAAGGCCCAGACGCCCTCGTGGCCGGGCGCGGCCTCGCTCACCTTCTGGTGCGTGTGGCCGTAGAGGAGAATCGTGCCGGGTGCGAGCTCGGGGAGTTTGTCCACCGAGTTGTGGAAGCCCGCGCCATAGACGTGGCCGTGCGTGAGGAAGAGCGTGTGGCCAAGCTCGGCGTGGTCTTGCGCGCTGCCCATCGGCGCGCCCTGCGGCGTGAAGGCAGCCGCCGGGTCAAAGATGGTGGTGTAGTCGGCCATGCAGGGGAAGTCGAGGACCATCTGGTCGACCTCGGCGTCACAGTTGCCGCGCACGGCGATGATCTGGCTCGCCAGCGGGTTCAGCATGGCGATGACCTCCTTGGGCGCGTAGCCCTCGGGCAGGTCGTTGCGCGGGCCGTGGTAGAGGATGTCGCCCAAGATGAGCAGGCGGTCGGGCTGCTCGGAATCGAGGGCGTCCATGAGGCGGCGGCACCAGGTGGCCGAGCCGTGTATGTCGCTTGCGATAAGGAACTTCATGAAAACCTCCTGCTAGTTCTGCGTAAGGAGCGTGCGATAGGTCTCAAGCCCGCGAACGAGGATGCGCTCGTCCATGCGGAAGTTGTCGGCGTGGAGCGCGATGCCCGTGCCGGTGCCGAGCAGCATGAAGAGCCCGGGCAGGTGGCGCTGGTAGAAGGCGAAGTCCTCGGCGATGAGGAGCGGTTCGCCCACGAGCTCGAGCGTGTCGCCCAGGGCCTCCTTTGCCAGCCCATAGAGCGCGGCATCGTTGGTGACGGGCGGGTAGCCGTCGGAGAAGTGCAGCTCATACGTGCAGCCATAGGCCTCGCAGGCTCGCTTGGCGCACTCCTCCACGCCCGCCTGGGCGCGCGTGAACATCTCGTCTGAGAAGACGCGGAGGCTGCCCTCGATGACGCTCTGGGCGCTGATGGCGTTGCGCACGGTTCCGCTCTGCATGTGGCCGAACTTGAGCAGGCAGGGCTCCTCGGCTGCGAGCTCGGCCATGAGGGCCTCGACCTCGGTGAGGAAGTGCGCGCCGGCTAGCAGCGCGTCGTTGCCGTTGGCGGCCTTGGCGATGTGGCTCGAGGTGCCGTGGATGGTGAGCGTGGTCTCGCTCGCGCGGGCAAGGAGCGGCCCCGGGCGCGAGGCGAGCGTGCCTTCTGGCAGGTCGGGCCAGACGTGGAAGCCGAAGATGCGGTCTGCGCGGTAGCGCTCGAACACGCCCGACTCGCAGACGATGCGCGCGCCGCCGGTGGTCTCCTCGGCCGGCTGGAAGACGAAGAGGACGTTGCGCGGCAGGGGGCATTCGCCACCGGCACGCACCTCTACCAGCACTTCATTTACCCAGCAGGCGGCGGCAAGGGCCATGGCCATGTGGCCGTCGTGGCCGCAGGCGTGCATGTGGCCGGGCTTGGTGGAGCAGAACTCCACGCCGCTCTTTTCCTCTATGGGTAGGGCGTCCATGTCGGCGCGGATGGCCGTGGTGGGGCCGCCGGCGGGGCGTCCGGCTGCTGCGTCCACGTCAAAGTAGGCGCAGACGCAGCTCTGGCAGGGCTCCACGACCTCGCAGCTAAGCTCCCCTAGCACGCCCTTTACGTAGGCGATGGTCTCCGGCAGGTCAAAGTCGAGCTCGGGGATGCGATGGAGGTCGCGCCTGAACTTGGTGAGCAGCTCGAGGTCTGTCATGTGGCTCCCGTCTTGGTGGCGGCTCGGCCGCCGGGTTTGCTGGCAAAACTATACGCCGCCGGCGTGCTGCGTGCCTACGCCGCTTCGCTGCGTGAAAATGTTTCGCATCGGCTCAAATGCGCACGCCCCACCTGCGGCAACATTGCCTTTGTGTTAGGGTTAGCCCCACTGATAGAGGCGCGGGGAAGAGGAAGCGCGGGCGAGCCGGCAGGCCCTGACCCCGCGCGGAGGCAACCCCGCCGAACCTGGGCGCCGGGCGCGGCGCAACCGGGTGGGCCTGCGGGGGATACCCGCAGGACTGTCTGCACAGGAGGCCCGGCCTCCGCACCCTTGCAGGAGCGCTATCGATTGGAGCCGCATGAGCGCGCCGTCTGAGAACACCCAGCCCGCGGAGGGCTACGGGGTCACTTGCGTAGAGGACCTCGCCAACATCCCAAACCACGGATACGACCTCAAGGTCCCGTTTGCGAGCAAGGCCACGCTCGAGCGCGTGGCCGAGCAGTTCCCCACGCCCTTCCACCTCTACGACGAGGCGGGCATCCGCAGAAACGTCGAGGCCGTGCGCGAGGCCTTCTCTTGGAACCCGGGCTTTCGCGAGTACTTTGCCGTAAAGGCCAACCCCAACCCGGCCCTCATCAAGATCCTCTCCGAGTACGGCTGCGGCTGTGACTGCTCCAGCTATACCGAGCTCATGATCGCCGAGGCCCTGGGCATCACGGGCGAGCGCATCATGTTCTCCTCCAACGACACGCCGGCGCCCGACTTTGCCAAGGCCCGCGAACTCGGTGCCATCGTGAACTTTGACGACATCAGTCACATCGAGTTCTTCGAGGAGGTCGCCGGCCCGGTGCTCGAGACCGTGAGCTGCCGCTTTAACCCCGGTGGCTTCTTCGAGCTCGCCAACGGCATCATGGACAACCCCGGCGACTCCAAGTACGGCATGACCACCGAGCAGCTCTTTGAGGCCTTTAGCGCGCTCAAGGCCAAGGGCGCCAAGAACTTCGGCATCCACGCGTTCCTCGCGAGCAACACCGTCACCAACGACTACTACCCCGAGCTCGCGCGCATCCTCTTCAAGCTTGCGGTTGAGCTACAGGAGAAGACCGGCGCCCACGTGGCGTTCATCAACCTCTCCGGCGGCGTGGGCGTGCCCTACCTGCCGGGCCAGCAGGCCAACAGCATCGCCGCCATCGGCGAGGGCGTGCACGCGGCCTTCGACGAGATCCTCGTGCCCGCCGGCATGGGCGACGTGGCCATATATGCCGAGATGGGGCGCTTCATGCTTGCCCCATATGGCTGTGTGGTGACCCACGCCATCCACGAGAAGCATATCTACAAGGACTACGTCGGCGTGGACGCGAGCGCCGTCGACCTCATCCGCCCTGCGATGTACGGCGCCTACCACCACGTGAGCGTGGTGGGCAAGCCCGGCGGCGAGGACAAGACCCGCGCCGCGGCCACCCGCACCTACGACGTCACGGGCAACCTCTGCGAGAACAGCGACAAGTTCGCCCGCGACCGCGCGCTGCCGCCGGTGGAGAAGGGCGACCTGCTGGTGATTCACGACGCCGGCGCCCACGGCTATTCCATGGGCTACAACTACAACGGCCGCCTGCGCGCCGCCGAGGTGCTGCTGCACGAGGATGGCTCGGCCGAGCTTATCCGCCGTGCCGAGACCCCGGCCGACTACTTCGCCACCTTCAGCGCGCTTCCGGACGTCTACGAGAAGCTCACTGCCGCCTCAAAGGGCTTGAGCGGCATCAAATAGCAGGCATTTATTGCCCGGTGCGGTGCGAGGCCGCGCAAGTTGGAACAAGCGGCCGCCCCGCGGCCAGACCTTTAGGAGCAAAGATGGACGTGCGCAACCTCGAGGGCTCGATCGTGGCCCTCGTCACCCCGTTTAACGAGGACGGCTCGGTGAACTTCGAGCAGCTCGAGCGCCTGCTCGAGTTCCATGTTGAGAACGGCACCGACGGCATCCTGGTGCTTGGCACCACCGGCGAGTCGGCCACGATGACCGACGAGGAGGACGCCGCCGTGGTGAAGTTCGCGGTGGATCACGTTGCCGGCCGCGTGCCCGTCATCGCCGGCTCGGGCTCCAACTGCACCGCCGCCCAGACGGCCAGGAGCCTGCGCTACCAGGAGCTTGGCGCCGACGCCGTGCTCATCATCTCGCCCTACTACAACAAGTCCAACGAAGAGGGCATCTACCAGCACCTCAAGCACACGGCAGACGCGGTGGACATCCCCTGCATGCTCTATAACATCCCGGGCCGCACGGGCTGCTCCATCTCCGTGCGCAACGTGGAGCGCCTGGCCGCCCACCCCAACGTCATGGGCATCAAGGAGGCGAGCGGCAACATGTCCTACGCCGCGAGCATCGCCCACTGCCTCTCGGCCGACTTCCGCCTCTACTCCGGCGAGGACGCCCTCACCGTGCCGATGATGGCCCTCGGCGGCTCTGGCACCGTGAGCGTCTGGGCAGACGTCCAGCCCGCGCTCGTGCACGAGATGTGCCGCGCCTACCTCGACGGAGACGCCACCCGCGCCACGAAGATCCAGGTGGAGGGCCAGCCCCTCATCTCCGCTCTCTTTGGCGAGGTCAACCCCATTCCGGTTAAGGAGGCGCTGGCGCAGATGGGCATGATCGACGCCAACTACCGCCTGCCGCTCTATCCCATGAGCGAGGGCCCCAAGGCCGCGCTCGTCGAGGCCATGAAGGGGGCTGGCATCCTTGGCTAACGAGACCTCTCCCATCCGCCTCGCCATCATGGGCGAGGGCCGCATGGGCACCCTCATCCGCTCCACCGCCGAGGCCGTGAAGACCGAGGCCGGCGAGCCCGTCTTTGACGTCGTGGCCCAGATCGGCTTTGACCTCTCCGCCGCCGAGGCCGCGCCCGCGGCCGACGTCCTCATCGACTTCTCCAACGTGGTGACGCTGGGCGCCGTTGGCGCCTACGTGCGCCGTTGCGGCTGCGCGCTCGTCTCTGGCACCACGGGCTACACGGACGAGCAGATGGCCGAGCTCGCTTCCCTTGCCGAGGTGGCCCCGGTGCTGCACTCTGGCAACTACTCGCTGGGCATCGCGGCCCTGCGTCACGCCACGGCGCTCGCCGCCCGCGAGCTCGCCGGCTTTGACGTGGAGATCTGCGAGACGCACCACAACCAGAAGGTCGACGCCCCCAGCGGCACCGCAAAGCTTCTGCTCGACGCCGTGGTGGCTGCCGAGGCCGAGGAGGGCCGTGGTGAGTACCAGCCGGTCTATGGTCGCGAGGGTATGGTCGGCAAGCGCGATCCCCGCGAGGTGGGCGTGCACTCGCTGCGCGGCGGCACGGTGGCCGGCGTGCACACGGTGAGCTTCTTCGGCACCGACGAGGAGGTCTCGCTCACGCACCGCGCCACGAGCAGGCAGATTTTCGTGAACGGCGCGCTGGCCGCCGCTCGTAAGATGGTTAACCGCGAACCTGGTCTCTATGAGTTCGACCAGGTCATGTTTGGCTAGTTTTAGCTGGAGGTACTTGCGCATGGACGCACAGGAAATCATTAACTTCATCGCCACGGCGCCCAAGACCACGCCCGTGAAGGTCTACGTCCGCGAGGCCAAGGGCGCCTCCGTCTCCTACGGCGAGGCCAAGGTCTTCGGCGGCCCCGAGGGTCGCGTCGTCTTCGGCGACTGGGCCGAGCTCGAGGGCATTCTGGCCGAGGCCACGGTCTCCGGCGCCATCGCCGACTACGTGGTGGAGAACGACGGCCGCAACACCGGCGTGCCCCTGCTCGACAAGAAGGGTATCCACGCCCGCATCGAGCCCGGCGCCATCATTCGCGACAAGGTGGAGATCGGCGACAACGCCGTCATCATGATGGGCGCCGTCATCAACATCGGCTCGGTCATCGGCGAGGGCACCATGATCGACATGGGTGCCGTGCTGGGCGGCCGCGCCACCGTGGGCAAGCACTGCCACATCGGCGCCGGCACCGTGCTCGCCGGCGTGGTGGAGCCCGCGAGTGCCACGCCCGTCATCATCGAGGACGACGTCCTCATCGGCGCCAACGCCGTGGTGCTCGAGGGCGTGCGCGTGGGCAAGGGCGCCGTCGTGGCCGCCGGCGCCGTCTGCGTGGAGGATGTGCCCGCCGGTGCCGTCGTCGCCGGTGTACCCGCCAAGGTCATCAAGCAGACGAGCGAGGTCGCCGAGGGCAAGGTCTCGCTGGTGGACGCCCTGCGCAACCTGTAGGGGAGCGCGGCTGCGGGGCCCGCGGCACCGTTGCCTTTGCGGCCTTAAGCGAGTTCGCCTTGCGCTTCGCCTGCTGCTCGCCGTGGCTGGCCACCGCATGGCCTGCCCGCATCGCATACAGACAAAAAGAGAGGGACGAGCCGATGGCCCGTCCCTCTTCTTGTTCGCGCCTAAGCCTTTCGGCTCCCCGTGGCGCGGGGCTTTTCGCCCTAGGGCCGCGCCGCCTCTCCGCGGCGTGGCCATTCACCCAGGCAAGCCCAGGTGTTCCCCAGCTAAAAGCTAGTCGGCGATCTCGGTGATGGCGCCGGCCGGGCAAGCCTCCTGGCAGGAGCCGCAGGCAACGCAGGAGTCCTCGTCGGTGACGGTGGCAACGTCGTTGAGCTCAAGGACGTCGCAGGGGCAGGTGTCGACGCAAACGCCGCAGGCGACGCACTCGTCAGCATCAATAACAGGGTGGGCCATGATGTTTCCCTTCATCGTATGTTTCTGGCTGCCAGAAAAGTTAGCCTGAGTTACCTAAAAGTTAGCCCCGGTAACCTTTCTACCAGCTCCTTTAGGTGAGAATACCAATCGCGACGGCGATTGCAACCGACGATTGAAAAATGTTTCTCCGCTCCCAAAATCGACCATTCGCGGAGCTAAATACCTACGCGACTTGGGTATTTTGTCCGGTATTGGGAGGCCCTGCAGGAGGGGCGGGGTGTGCCTGCCTAAGGCGCATGGATGGGCCCGCACTGCGTGAGAAGGCCTCCGGAAGCGTCCCCCCTTCGGCGTCCCTGGCCGGAGGCTCTCGTGCCTGCTTGGGGCCCTTCAGGCAACCCTAAAGTGGCTAAAACAAGAAATCTATCGTTATCTGACTTAGATTTTGTATAAGATGCGCGCGCAATGGATATATAGTGAGCAATAACAAACGCGCCCGCAGATGCGGGCAGGCCGGTCGGGCACATGCCTGCTGGCCGGCCAAGCGAGCGCGGCGGCAGGAAGCCCCCGCGCGCAACCAAGAAAGGAACGTGCCACCTATGAGCAAGATTCTCGGCATTGACCTCGGTACCACCAACTCCGCCATGGCAGTCCTCGAGGGCGGCCAGCCCACCATCATCGTGAACGCCGAGGGCGAGCGCACCACCCCCTCCGTCGTGGGCTTCCGCGCCGAGGGCGACCGCATCGTCGGCAAGTCGGCCAAGAACCAGGCCGTCACCAACCCGCAGAACACTGTGTTCTCCATCAAGCGCTTCATGGGCCGCAAGTACTCCGAGGTCTCCTCTGAGCTCAAGACGGTCCCCTACAAGGTCAAGGAGGGCCAGGGCGGCCGCGCCGTCGTTGAGATTGACGGCCAGGACTACACGCCCGAGCAGATCAGCGCCATGACCCTCTCCAAGATGAAGGCCGACGCCGAGAAGTACCTTGGCGAGACCGTCACCGACGCTGTCATCACCGTCCCGGCCTACTTCAACGACGCCCAGCGCCAGGCCACCAAGGACGCCGGCAAGATCGCCGGCCTCAACGTCAAGCGCATCGTCAACGAGCCCACGGCCGCCGCGCTCGCCTATGGTCTGGACAAGAAGGGCACCGAGCAGAAGGTCCTCGTCTTCGACCTCGGCGGCGGCACCTTCGACGTCTCCCTCCTCGACCTCGCCGACGGCGTCTTTGAGGTTCTCTCCACCAACGGCGACAACCACCTCGGCGGCGACGACTGGGACCAGCGCGTCATCGACTGGATGGCCGACAAGTTCCAGGCCGAGAACGGCATCGACCTGCGCGCCGACGCCATGGCCCTCCAGCGCCTCAAGGAGGCTGCCGAGAACGCCAAGAAGGAGCTCTCCAGCGGCCAGCAGACCCAGATCAACCTCCCGTTCATCACGGCCGACGCCACCGGCCCCAAGCACCTCGACTACACGCTGACCCGTGCCGAGTTCGAGAAGATCACCCGCGATCTGCTCGACCGCTGCAAGGCCCCCGTCACCAAGGCGCTCCAGGACGCCCACCTGCAGATCTCTGAGGTCTCCGAGGTCATCCTCGTCGGTGGCTCCACCCGTATGCCCGCCGTCCAGGACCTCGTGAAGCAGATCACCGGCAAGCAGCCGAACATGTCCGTGAACCCCGACGAGGTCGTTGCCGACGGCGCTGCCGTCCAGGGCGGCGTGCTCACCGGCGACGTCGAGGGCATCCTGCTGCTCGACGTCACCCCGCTTTCCCTTGGCGTCGAGACCATGGGCGGTGTTATGACCAAGATGATCGACCGCAATACCACGATCCCGACCTCCAAGACCGAGATCTACTCCACCGCGGCCGACAACCAGACCTCCGTCGAGATCAACGTCCTGCAGGGCGAGCGCGAGATGGCCGCCGACAACAAGAGCCTCGGCCGCTTCCAGCTCACCGGCATCCCGGCCGCCCGCCGCGGCGTGCCGCAGATCGAGGTCACCTTCGACATCGACGCCAACGGCATCGTGAAGGTCACCGCCAAGGACAAGGCCACCGGCAAGTCCCAGCAGATCACCATCTCCGGCTCCACCGCCCTTTCCGACGACGAGGTCGATCGCATGGTCAAGGACGCCGAGGCCCACGCCGAGGAGGACAAGAAGCAGAAGGACGAGATCGAGGTCCGCAACCAGACCGACTCTCTGGCCTACTCCACCGAGCAGACCGTGAAGGAGCTTGGCGACAAGGTTCCGGCCGACATGAAGCAGCAGGCCGAGGACGCCGTGGCCGAGGCCAAGAAGTCCCTCGAGGGCACCGACATCGACGCCATCAAGGCTGCCGGTGAGAAGCTCCAGGAGGTCGGCCACAAGCTCGCCGAGATCGTCTACTCCTCCGCCAACGACGCCGCTGCCCAGCCGGGCGCCCAGACCGCTGCCGACGACGTGGTCGATGCCGACTACGAGGTCGTCGACGACGAGGACAACAACTAGGCAGGGGTGAGCTAGATGGCTCGCACCAAGAATGACAAGAAGGCGGAGGCCGAGGTGGCCTCCGCCCAGAACCCCGAGGAGAGCGACGTGAAGGTCGACATCGAGGTCGAGGGCGAGGAGAAGCCCGAGGCCGAGGAGCCGGAGGTCGTCGAGGCTGAGGTCATCGACGACGAGGCTGCCGAGGCCGCAGACGAAGCCGAGCCCGAGCTCGACGCCGAGGCCGAGGAGCGCGCCCGCGTCGAGGCCGCCATCAAGGCCGGCGAAGCCGCTGCCGAAGAGGACTTCAAGGCGGACGCCGAGGGCCTCAAGGCCGAGCGCGACGAGCTCGCCAAGAAGCTCGCTGACGTGGAGGCCGACATCGAGGCCGCCAAGGCCGAGGCCGCTTCCGCGACCGAGCGCCTCTCGCGTCTCCAGGCCGACTGGGAGAACTACCGCCGCCGCACCGAGCGTGAGCGCGTGGTCGAGCGCGAGCGCGCCTGCGAGGGCCTCGTGAAGGACCTGCTGCCTGCCATCGACGACCTCGAGCGCGCCGTTGCGCACGCGAGTGCCAATGCCGAGGGCAACGAGGTTGCCCAGCAGCTGGTCGAGGGCGTCTCGGCCGTCCACACCAAGGTCGTGGGCGTGCTTGAGAAGCAGGGTGTCGAGGTCATCGACCCCGCTGGCGAGGCCTTTGACCCGCAGGACCACCAGGCCGTCGGCCGCGTGGAAGACGCCGAGGCCTACGACGAGACGGTTCGCGACGTCTACCAGAAGGGCTACCGCATGGCCGGCAAGGTCGTGAGGCCTGCCATGGTCACGGTGACCTACGGCGGCGCCAAGCGCCCGGCCGAGCCCGAGCCGGAGCCGGAGGACGCGCCCGAGGGCGACGCCGAGTAAGAGAACGTAGCCGTGCGCCCGGGCAATTAGCTCGGGCGCACGTATCTAGGCATATCCGCGCCATACGTGGCGCACAACTAAGAAAGGGGGTGCCTTTGCCATGGCACAGAAGACGTTTTACGACGTGCTGGGCGTCAAGAAGGACGCCTCTGCCGACGAGATCAAGAAGGCGTTTCGCAAGCTCGCGGTGAAGTACCACCCCGACGCAGGCGGAGACGAGCAGAAGTTCAAGGAGATCAGCGAGGCGTACGACACGCTCTCAGACGAGAAGAAGCGTCGCGAGTACGACCAGATGCTGATGTTCGGCGGCATGCCGGGCGGCGGCGGTGGCTATTCCTACACCACCAACGTTGGCGGCAACTGGGCCGACATGTTCAACAACATGCGCAACGGCGACGGCGCCTTTGGCGGCTTTGACTTCTCCACCATCTTTGGCGGGGCGGCTGGCACCCAGGCCCGCAGGCCCATGCGCGGCGGCGACCTCACGCTCACCATCAGCCTCAGCGCCGAGGAGGCGTTCAAGGGCGCGAGCCGCGAGGTCTCCTACATGGTGCCGAGCTCGGGCGAGCGCGCCAAGCTCACCGTGAACGTGCCCGCCGGCGCCTACGACGGCATGAAGCTTCGCTACCACGACCGGGGCGAGTACGGCAGCAACGGCGGCAACCGCGGCGACCTCGTGATCACCACGAGCGTGGCCGAGCACCCGCTGTTCAAGCGCGAAGGCGCAGACGTAAAGATGGACCTGCCCATGAGCATGTGGGAGCTGGCCCTGGGCACCACGGTGGACGTCCCCACGCCCGCCGGTGCCACGGTGCGCCTGCGCGTGCCGGCCGGCACGCAGGACGGCAAGACCTTCCGCTTCCGCGACCTGGGCGCCGCCAACGTCAAGCGCAAGGGTGCCTACGGCGCTCTGCTCGTGACCGTGCGCGCGCAGGTTCCCTCGCGCCTCACGGCCAAGGAGAAGGAGGCCCTCGAGGCCCTGCGCGACGCCGACGAGCGCAACTACCGCGAGAACGTCGAGAGCTACATCAAGAGCAAGGCAGAGGCGAAGGCCTAGCTATAAGGGCCGCCGGGTTACGGGCGGCCACTTTGAGGGGAGTGCCGAATGGCGCACAAGAACGACGAGAGCCGCAACAAGCCGCTCTACATGATCAGCGTCGCTGCCGAGCTTACCGGCATGCACCCGCAGACCCTTCGCGTCTACGAGCAGAAGGGCTTGGTGAACCCGGGCCGCTCTCGCGGCAACACCCGCCTCTACTCGCAGGCCGACATCGACCGCCTGGAGCTCATCGGTCGCCTCACCGACGAGGGCATCAACCTGGCCGGTGTGGTGCGCATCCTCGACATGCGCGAGCACGAGGAGGAGATGGAGCGCGAGATCGACGAGCTGCGCGATAAGGTTCGCGAGCTTGAGGAGCAGGTGCGCGAGTACAAGACCCGCGAGCGCATCACCGCGCTGGCCCCCTACGAGGGCATGAACCCCGAGAAGGTCATGCGCGGCCTTCTCGGTGGCGCCGTGGAGGAGCCGGACGAGAAGTAGCCGGGGCGCATGCGGGCCGTTTTGTGCGTGGCCTCTTGCGTTGGGAATAAACCGCAGATGAACTGCCAAGGAGCCGTGGTGCCAAGCGCCGCGGCTCCTTCTTTGTGCGATGGCTGGGCGCCAGACGCCGCCTTTATGCGACTACCGGGTGCTTGGTTCTCGCCGCGGGGCGGCTCGCGCGGCGCTCCGGCTTCAGGCCATCGCGCGCCCGTGCCGGAGTCACCGCCTGCCGTTGCGGCCAGCGTTCAGTCGCCCTTCCTCCGCGGGGCGTAGAAAATCTATTACATAGGCACTTAGATTTGCGTATGCGCCATGCCCCTGCGGGGTACAATCACCTTGATAAACAGCGAGCCTGAGCGCACGGCATGCCGCCGCCCGGGCAACCCAGAGAGGTGATTTGTATGAGACTCGAGAAGATGGCCGTCACGGCCCAGGAGGCCCTGCAGGCCTCCATCTCCGTTGCGGGCGACGCAGAGGCCGGCTCCGTCGAGCCGGTGCACCTGCTCAAGGCCCTGCTTGATTCCGGCGAGCGCAACCTCAAGAGCATCATCGAGCGCGTCGGCGCAGACCCAGAGGCGATTCTTGCTGAGGTGAATGCCCAGATTGCACGTGAGCCCAAGGTGAGCGGTTCCGGCCAGCAGGTCGGCCTTTCCAACGACTTCGTCAAGGACGTCGAGGCCGCCGAGAAGCTAGCAACCAAGATGGGCGACTCCTACGTCACGAGCGAGCACCTGCTCTGCGCCCTCGCCGATGACCGCACCGACGCCGGCCGCATCCTCAAGAACGCCGGCCTCACGGGCAAGCGCATCAGCGGTGCCTACGACGAGCTGCGCGGCGACGAGCGCGTGACGAGCCAGGACTCCAAGCCTGAGTTCGAGGCGCTCTCCCACTACGGGCGCAACGTCACCGACCTCGCCCGCCAGGGCAAGCTCGACCCGGTCATCGGCCGTGTGGAGGAGATCCGCCGCACCATCCAGGTGCTCTCCCGCCGCACCAAGAACAACCCCGTGCTCATCGGCGAGCCGGGCGTCGGCAAGACGGCCATCGTCG
>CAVIES010000029.1:0-17588 GCA_963641675.1 Anaerovoracaceae bacterium | reverse complement strand
GTGGAGCGCGACGCCTGCGCGACCGAGCGGGAGCGCGACCTCGTGGCCCGCTGCAAGAGGCTTGCGGGGGTGGAGTAGATGCCGGGCGGCGTCGTCCTGACGGTCGGCCTGCGCAGGTGCCCTCTGTGCGGGGGCGAGGCGCGGCTGCTGCGCGGCAAGTCCTCCTACGTCGTGGAGTGCCCGTGCTCGGAGCACGTCTTCCATCAGGCGCGGCGCAGCGCGGCCAAGTCGGTCGCCCTGTGGAACGGGAGGGCCGATGGCGTCCGTTAGCGTCTTCGTGCAAGGCGGCGTCTGGAAGGCTCGCGCTAGCTTCGGACGTGACGAGCTGACCGGGCGCCAGCGCAGGCGGCAGCGGGCATTCCCGGAGGCCCGCACCGAGGCCGAGGCCCGCGAGATGGCCGAGGCGTGGCTTGCCGGCGCGCAGGGCGCCTTGGTCGGCGACATGCTCGCCGAGTTCGCGGAGACCTGCGCGGCCCTCGGGGCCCCGCGCTCCGGCACGCCCAAGGCCAACACCGCGCACTCCTACCGCAGCCTTGCCCGTCGATGCGCCGAGCTGCTCCCCAAGGTCCGGGCCGACGAGGTGACGCCCCGGCACATCACGTCCCTGGAGCGCCGCATGCTCGCCGAGGGCCTGTCGATGGCCACCGTCAACACCTGTTACCAGTTCCTCTCGTCCGCCTTCGGCTGGGCCGTGGAGCAGGGCATCGTGGAGACGGACCCGACCGTCTCGTCGGCGCACCCGCGGCAGCCTCGCCCCAAGGTCGAGGAGCGCGTCTACGACGAGGACGAGTGCAGGCGGATCATGGCGTGGATGGAGGCCGCCGAGGCGGACGGGCGCAGGCCCAGATGGCAGCGCGAGGCCGCCTTCGGCCTCGTCCTCATGCTGGAGACGGGCATGCGCGGCGGGGAGGTGCTAGCCCTGCGGTGCAAGGACGTGGCCGCAGACGCGCGCTCCGTCGTGGTGCGCGGCACCGTGACGGAGAGGGGAGGGCTCAGGCGCCAGCCGACGCCAAAGCGCGACCGCCAGCGCACCGTGGCGCTCTCCGAGGCCGAGGGCAGGCGCGTCGACGCCCACATGTGGGAGAAGCGTCGCGACGAGCCCCTGGTTGGCGAGGGCAGACTCATGGCGCCCGAGAGGCTGCGGCAGGTGCTGAGGGAGTGCTGCGCGGAGCTGGGCATCAGGTACAGGCCGCCGCACGCGCTGCGCCACGCGCACGCGACCCTGCTCCTCAACGCCGGGGCCAGCACGGGCGGCGTGTCCAGGCGCCTCGGGCACGCCAAGTCCTCCACGACCATCGACCAGTACCAGGGCTTCTCGCCCGCGGAGGACAGGGCGCTGGCGGAGGCGATGGCCCACAGGCTCGGGGAGGAAGGTTAGCGGCGAGGGCGGCGATGCCACGGCGATGCCACGGGGTCGGAGCGCGGACGGCCCGTGGCCGACCCTCTCGCCGCAGCTCGCCGCCCGAATCCACGGCACGACGCGCCAGGGGCCGACCGGATAACAGGTAATTATCCGACTGCCCGTCGAACGGTTAGATAGCTTATGCAGGCCGACACGGACTAGCACATTGGCCGGACATAAAAGGAAAGGATGAAAGATGAGTGACAACAGGGGCCTCGTCGGGGTGAACGAGGCGTGCTTCCGCGAGCTTGCGAGGCTGGAGGCGTTGAGCATCGAGAACCCGCAGGCGCTGCTCGCCGAGACCGAGAGGGCCAAGGCGGTCAAGTCGCTGGCCGAGACGGTCATCAGCAACGGCAGGCTTGTGCTGGACGCCAGCCGCGCCGAGACGGCCACCGGCGAGGCGGTCAAGATCCCGAAGGGCCTGCTGTCGTGACGCGGCGCTGGACGCCCGAGCAGGAGGCCTGGCTGCGCGAGGTCTACCCGACCGAGCACATGCCCTGGATGGTGGGGGAGTTCGAGCGCAGGTTCGGCCGTCGCGTCTCGGCCTCCGCGATGTCGAACAAGGCCGGCAAGCTGGGCTTGCACAAGGAGCTGCGCGACATCCCCGACCGTGCGGTCCGCACGGTGCGCTGGTGCGACGAGCCCGAGATGCAGGCTTGGATGGAGGCCAACGACACCGGCCAGTCGCTGCAGGCGCTGTCCGCGCAGTTCGCCTCCGAGTTCGGCTTCCCGCTCGCCCGCACGCAGATCAACCTCTGGCGAGCGTCGAACGGACGCAGCGCGAGGCATCGCCGTGGCGGGCGCCTGCCAAAGCCTGTCGGCTCCGAGACCATCCGCAAGGGCTACGTCTACGTGAAGGTCAGGGAGAGGGCCGAGGTGCCGATGAGCAAGGACGACTGGCGCAGGAAGCACGTCGTGGTCTGGGAGCGCGACCACGGCCCGCTGCCGGACGACATGAACGTGCTGTTCGCCGACCACGACAACAGGAACTTCTCGCCCGGCAACCTCGTGGCCGTGCCGAGCTGGCTGATGGCCAGGCTCAACAGTCCGTCCTCGCCCGAGTGGCACGACGCGGAGACCCTGCGCGCCGCCGTGGCGTGGTGCGAGCTGTCGTGCGGCATCGCGTCCGCCGAGGCGAGGGTGCCCAGGGCGTGCGGCGTCTGCGGCAGACCCTTCGTCCCGCAGCGTCCCGACGCGAACCAGTCGGTCGTGTGGCGGAACGCGAAGACCTGCCCGGAGTGCCTGGCGCGTGGCCGCAAGACCAGGGGCGAGAGGTCGGTGAAGTTCGTCGGCACGTGCAGGGTCTGCGGCCGGAGGTACGAGGCCACGCAGAAAAACCAGACGCGCTGCCCGGAGTGCATCGCGGCAAAGCCGAGGCACGGTTGGAGGCAGCAGGCCCACAAGTGACGTTCGCGCACGTCAGCGGTATAATTTCAGTAAAGCCGACGAGAGGTGGGGAATGGTTCAGGAGCAGGTCGGGGCCGACGCCCCGCATCGTGTCGAGTTCGTCGACGCGAGGGAGTTCTTCGCGGCCGTCAGGGCGGCCTCCGAGGACATAAGGCGCACGTCCGCCGCGATCGAGAGGATGCGCGCCCGCGAGGGCGTCCGCGCCCAGGGCTACTCCCCGGCCACGTCGGGCGGTGGCGGTGACGCCAACCGCACCGACCCGCTCGTCTCCCGGATGGACTACGAGCGGCGCGTGTCGGCGCGCGTCGAGGCGGGCCGCAGGCTCGTGGCGTCTGCCGAGGGCGTGATTTACGGCGACCAGGCCGGACTGGGCGGGGTCTCGGCCCTGCTCGGCACCACCGTGGCCGACGCCATGTGGTGGCGCTACTGCAGCGCCGAGGACTGGCGCTGCGTGGCCGACATGACCTCGCGTAGCGAGAGCTGGTGCAGGCAGGCGGTGGAGTCCGCGCTCGACGTCTGCGACGCCTACGGCATCGACGCGATGCGCCGTGGCCTCGGACTCGCCTGCGAGGGATAGAAAGCAAACGGCCCCGTCTGCCAGCGCGGACGGGGCCAAATTTGTGCCGAGAAATATAGCAATCACGCTAGCAGTATGTAGCCATAACGCTATAATATTAGACGTCAGCAAGGGGGAGAGGAGGTGGTCAAGTTGAACGACTTGCTGAAGGACCTGCTGGTCACGACCTACGGCGCAGTCCTCGCCGTCCTGATACAGGAGCTGGTCGACCGACAAAAGAAAAAGACCCCGAAGCCGCCAGCAAAGCACTTCAAGAGGTCTTAGTCCCAAGGTGGCCCGCCTGCGGGCGGGTCGCCGTCACCAACGATTCTAAGGAGGGCCGACCATGGACGCAAGGAGATTCTTCCTGTTCCTGGCCTCGTTCGTCGTGGCCACCGTCGTCATCCGCGTCTGGAAAAGGAGGGGAAGGTAATGGCACTCACGGACGCCCAGAAGAGGGCACAGGCGAAGTACGTGCGCGAGTCCGTAAAGCAGACCTCGCTCAGGTTCTACCCGTCCGAGTACGACCTCTGGGACTGGCTCAACGCGCAGGAGAACAAGGCGGGCTACATGAAGGAGCTCATCCGCCGCGACATGGATGAGAGGGCCGGCAACCGCTAGCACCCTCTGGCGTCCGCTGGCACCTTCTGGCACCCGCTGGCGGCGAATGACAGCGATTGGCACCTTTTGGCGGCGATTGGCACCCGCTGGCGGCGATTTCAGGCGTATAGGTATGGTGCGCAAGAGCGCGAGAGAGTCCCCCGCGGGGCCCGGCGGAGATGCCGGGCCCTTTTCTTTAGGCAGGTGCAAATGGTCAACCAGGCAACGATTCTGCGCATCGCCAGACGACATGACACCGTCATGGCCCGCGCCATGATCCGCGCACTGGGCTTCGAGCCCTCGCCTTGGCGCCGACGGCACCGCCGAGGGAAGGGTAGGCGACCGCGCGACCACCGCTACGACGGGATGCTGGAGTGCTTCCGCAACCACGGCTCGCCGATGGACGGCCCGCGATGAGCGCCCCCTCCCGCTACGCCAACGGCTCCGCCCGGCGCAAGGTGCGGGCATGGCTCAAGGCGCAGGCGCTGCCGTGCCACATCTGCGGTCGCGCCATCGACTACTCGCTGCCAGCCGGCCACCCGATGAGCTTCGAGGTGGACGAGATCGTGCCCGCCTCCAAGGGCGGCTCGCCCATAGACCGAGGCAACGTCGCGCCCGCGCACCGCATCTGCAACGAGCGGCGCGGGAACAGGCCGCTGCCGCGCAAGCCGCGCGGGCGCGTGACGCTGGTCGAGGGCCACGGCTCCGACGCTGGCTGCGCGAGCGCCAGCACTGGAGACATCGCGGCCGCCATCGAGGACGCATACGGCCCGAGGCCGTGCGACCTCGGCACCGAGGACGCGAGCTGGTTCTAGGGGTGGGGTATGCCCCTCCCCCCCGCAGGCGAGGGCGGCCCCCCAGGCATTGCGCCTTTTTTTCAAACGCACCCGAAGGTGCGACAAGCAGACATAGCGACAAGGGAGGTGCGCACCCTTTGGCAGCCCCTCTAAGCGAGCAGGAGCGCGAGTTCATCGTCTCGAACTATGCCCAGCTAGGGGCTAGCGAGGTGGCCCGCCGCATCGGCTGCACGAGACGCACCGTCCAGCGCATCTGGGCGTCCTCCGAGAAGCCCGAGAAGGTGCGACAGGAACCTGCGACAAGTGACGGCCCGCAGACAAAGCTCGAACGGCTCATAGAGCTGCGCGGCATCCTTCGCGCGGCCATGAACGACGCGCCCCCGCAGGCCATCTCCGGCCTTGCGCGGGAGTACCGCGAGACCATGGAGCAGATAGAGAGGATGGAGGGCGGAGACAGTGACGACCCCGTCAGCGGCGCCCTCGACTCCATCGCGGCCCGAATCGCGGCCAAGATGCCTGCCCCGTAGGCACGTCTCCTCGCCGCGCGGCCACGTCGACCTGCTGGACGAGGTCGTGGACTTCGCCGCGCTCATCGGCTACGGCGTTGCCGACTGGCAGAGGACGCCGCTGGCCGACTGGTCGAGGCTCGACGCGGACGGCAGGTTCGTCCACCGCCGCTGCGGCCTGTCCGTGCCGAGGCAGGCGGGCAAGAGCCACGACGCCATCATCTGGACGGCGTTCCTCGTGCTGGAGCTCGGCTACTCGGTGCTGTGGACCGACCACAACTACTCGACCACCTGCGAGATGCTCGACCGCTTCCGCGCCATCCTCGGCAAGAGGGCCAACGACCCCAACGCCCCGCGCGCCATCAACAGGCGCGTCAAGGACTCCAAGGCCAAGACCGCGCAGGAGCAGTTCGAGTTCACCAACGGCGGCGTCCTGTGCTTCTCGACGCGCACGGACAGCGCCTCGCTTGGCTTCAGCTTCGACGTGATCGTGTACGACGAGGCGCAGAAGCTCACCGACGGCCAGTCCCAGACGCTGGAGCCGACCAAGACGTTCGCGCCGCACCACAACTCGCAGTCCGTGTTCATAGGCACGCCGACGCGCGCCGGGGAGCCGCAGACCGTCTTCCGCGACCTGCGCGCCGAGGCGTGGGGCGAATCGCCCGACGCCGACCTCTGCTGGCTGGAGTACGGCACCGACGAGGTGGGGGACCCGCTGGACGAGTCCCGCTGGTACGAGGTCAACCCGACGCTGGCCGAGGGGCTGGTGACGGTCGAGGACATCCGCACCGGTGTGCGCGTCATGAGGCGCAACACGCTCGGCATCGCGCAGGAGTACCTGGGCTACTGGGTGCCCGACGTCGAGGCTGTGGAGCCTCCCGTCGTCGGCGAGGAGCTGTGGGCGGCTTCTCGCGTGGACGCGCGGCCCGACCCCGGCCCCGGCGCCAAGGTGGCCTACGGCGTGAAGTTCAGCGCCGACGGCTCCCACGTGGCGCTCGCCGTGGCCGAGAGGTCGCGCGACGGGCGCACGCACCTGTCGCTGCCGTTCTGCGAGCGGCTCGACCGCGGCACGGACTGGCTCGTCTCTTGGCTCGCGGCCCGCGCCGCCAAGGCGTCCTGCGCGGCCGTGGACGGGCGCTCCGGCGCCGGAGCCGTCTGCGACGCCCTCGACGCCATGGGCATGCCGCGCGGCTACGTCATGCGGCCGACCGCCGACGAGGCGATCACGGCCGCGAACCTGATACTTCAGGCCGCCCGCACAGGGTCGGCCACGCACATAGCGAACGAGGCGCTCGACCTCTCCGCCGCCACCTCCACGCGCCGCGCCATCGGCAAGGCGGGCGGATGGGGCCTCGGCGGCGACGCGAGCGCGCCGATGGAGGCCTGCGGGCTGGCGCTGCTCGCCCTGCAGAACTCCAGGAGGAACCCCAACAGGAAGGCGAGGGTCTACTAGTGGCCATCAGCATCCCCTACGCCGTCGCGAGCGCGGACGGCCTGTCCGACGAGCACCGCGAGGCAGTCCGCTGCCTGCTCAACAGCTGGCAGTCGCACTACCAGGGCAACCTGCTGCGCTCCGACTACTACGAGGCGCACAACATGCTCAAGGACCTCGGCATCGCCGTGCCCGACTCGCTCAAGGACCTAGAGGTCGCGTGCGGGTGGGGCTACAAGTGCGTCGAGGTCATGCGCGACCACGTGGCCTTCGACGGCTTCTCCGCGCCCGACGACGAGGACATGGACGACCTGCTGCGCTCCATCACGCGCCGCAACGTCATGGACTCGCGCGTGGGCAAGGCCGTGAACTCGGCGCTCAAGTACTGCTTCAGCGTGTGGGTCGTGACCGCCGACGAGGCCGGCCGCGCCCGCATCAGCGCATACCCGCCGACGCTGGCCACCGGCATCTGGGACGACGTGCACGAGCGGCTGGAGTCGGGCATGTTCGTCGTGAGCTTCGCCCGCGACCACGGCAGGCCCACCAACCGCCCGAACTGGGTGAACGTGATGCTGTCGGACTGCATGATACGCATCCGCGAGGTGCGCCGCGGCGAGTGGGCGGCCGAGTACGTCGAGCACGGCCTCGGCGTCGTGCCGATGTTCGTCATGCCCCACAACCCCGACGACGACCGCCCGTTCGGCGTGTCGCGCATCTCGCCCGAGGTGCGCTGGCTCATCGACTGCGCGGTGCGCGCCAACGTGAACGAGGAGATAGCCGCCGCCTTCGCCGCGAGCACCCAGAAGTACCTGCTCGGCACCGACGGCGACAGCTTCGCCGAGAAGAGCAAGTGGAGCGCGTTCATCGGCTCCATCTTCGAGGTGTCGCTGAACTCCGAGGGCACCATCCCGCAGTTCGGCCAGCTCACGCAGCCCTCGATGCAGCCCATGACCGACCACTTCGCCAACCTCTGCAAGCGCATGAGCGCCGCGACCGGCATCCACGTCGGGCAGTTCGGCATCATGAGCGACAACCCCAGCTCCGCCGAGGCCATCTACGCCGAGAACGAGCCGCTCATCCTCAAGTGCAAGAGCTTCATCCGCGAGGCCAAGGCCGCGCTCTCGCGCACCGCCACCGCCGCGCTCGCCACCGAGCTGGGCGTCACCTACGCCGAGGCGGAGGAGGCCTGCGAGGTCTCCGTGCACTTCCTGAACCCGGCCATGCCGACGCTCGCGCAGCAGACCGACAGCTCCATCAAGCTGGCCTCGGCCGTCGAGGGCTTCGCCGGCACGCCGACGTTCTGGCGCCTCAACGGCTTCGACGACGACGAGGTGCGCAACCTCGCCTCCGAGTGCGAGCGCAACGTCAACCGCGCCGCCGTGGCGAGATTCCTGTCGCTGGGCGCCGACGAGAAGGCTCCCGATACCGATGCTTAAGGCCGAGACGCTCGCCGCCTACCGCGCGGGCCTCGACCGAATCTCGGACGGGGCCGCCCAGTACGTCGAGCGCATGCTTCGCGAGGCGGCAGCGCGCCACCTCGACATGACCGTCGCGGAGTGGAGGGATTTCGCCGCCGCCGTCATGCAGGCGGCCGCCGAGACCTACGGCGAGGCCGGCGCGTCGCTCGCCTGCGATCTCTACGACGCCCGCGTGCGCGCGACCGGATACGACCAGGCGACGATGGGCGTGACGCTCGACCCGGCTCGCGCCATGGCGACGGCGCGCTACCAGGCGGGCAAGGTCGCGGACGGCGACCTCGACGGCTTCATCCGCGAGTGCTCGGCGTTCTGCTCCGACTACGTGCGCGAGGCCACGAACTCGACCATGACGGGCAACTGGAAGAGGTCGAGGAGGTCGGCGTCGCGCTCCCGCTCGGCGGCCGCCAAGGCCGGCAACGCCTACGGCGTGCGCTTCGCCCGCGTGCCGCAGGGCGGCGACACCTGCACGTTCTGCGCCATGCTCGCCTCGCGCGGCTTCGTCTACTGGAGCCGCGAGACCGCCGGCGAGTTCGACCACTACCACCGCAACTGCCGCTGCCTCATAGTCCCCGACGACGGCAGCGGCGAGGTCGAGGGCTACGACCCCGACGAGTGGCTGCAGAGGTGGAGGGACTACGAGGAGATTGACGCTGACGCCAGCCTGACGAACAGGCAACAGAGAGCCGCTAAGAGGCTCATCGCGCTGGACGGCATTGGCGTCGAGGACGCCGTGGCGCGCGTGACCGCCGAGCCGCTTGCGGCCAGCCCCGTGTTCCTCAACAAGAGTTCCGAGCTGTACCGGCGCATGCGCAGGATCGAGCCGCTGGAGGGCTACTACGACGTCATGGGCCACTCAGACGGCCGCTCGCTCATTTACGGCGACCTGAACGACAACGACGACGAGCCTGGGACGGCGCTGACCATGTCGGAGCTTCGCGATTCCATTCTCGCGGACGAGAGCTACGACGGTGGGCCGATACGCGTCATCGCGTGCAACGCGGGCCGTGACGCAAACGGCCTAGCACAAAGGCTTGCCGACGTGATGGGCGTCAACGTCCTCGCTCCTACCACAACGGTATATGTTGACATGGAAGGGACGCCTCTACTGTTTGAGAACGACAAGCAGTACAATGAGCATGTGCTAAGCGGTCTTGAAGAGACCGGTAAGTGGGCTGATTTCAAGCCGAGGAGCGAGGATGAATAGCGAGCTGAGAGATCGACTGAGCAAGCTCAAGATGGTCGGCCTCGCCGACTGCGTGTTGTCTCCTAGTTCTCGTACTGAGATAAAGAACAAGCAGGCCGTCGTTGATTACCTCAGGTCGAACGAGCTCGTCTTGATGTGTGCCGGGTGGATGACCGATGTTCTCACCGAAAAGCAGGTAACCGGCTGGAGGCCTAATTACAGAGCCGACAAGGCCTATACCTGGAACGAATCGATCGCGTACTATCTCGACAAATACGACGCCGAGCTTCCGGGAGATTTCCTCGCCCATATCTACGAGGAGATAAGAGAGGTCGCATGATGGCCCGCTATGAAGTCGCCGATACCGCGGCGAAGGCAAGCGACTCCATCGCGCGCATCGGGCTATGGCTCATCAAGCACGCCGACGAGCTCGCGGCTGACCTCAAGACCGAAACCATTCTGGAGGGCGGTTTTACAGTCACCGCTGACGTTACCGCCCATGGTGTTCCGACAGTTAAGGTCGCCAAGGAGTACGTGGTGCCGCGCTGATAATCCGGTGCCAACCGACAGTCAAACCAGATGAACCAAGGCTCCCGCACGGGGGCCTTTTTCATACCCATAGACCGCCCCGCACGGGGCACGAGCCGCGCCCGCACGGGCACGGGAAGGAGGGAACCGTGGCAGAAGAGAACGCCGCCCCCGAGACCGACCAGACCGACGCCGCCGAGGCCGCCGAGCAGCCCGAGCAGGACTACAAGGCGCTCTACGAGCAGGCCAAGGCCGAGTCGCGCAAGTGGGAGGGCCGCTCCAAGGCAAACGCCAAGGAGCTGGAGGCGCTGAAGAAGCAGCCCGCCAAAGACCGCACGGTCGAGGACAGGCTAGCCGCGCTGGAGGCGGAGAACGAGTCGCTGAAGGCCACCGCCGCCCGCAACTCGCTCGTGGAGTCCGTGGCCAAGGCCACAGGCCTCGACCGCTCCATCGTCGCCGCGCTCAACGGCGCCGACGAGGACGCGCTCACCGAGCAGGCCAACGCCATCGCCGCGCAGCTCAGGCCCAAGGCGACTGCGCCCGCCGCGCCCGAGGCCGGCAAGAAGGACAAGCCCGGCAAGCCCTCCAAGAAGGACATCCTCTCCATCGAGGACGCCAAGGAACGCAAGGCGGCCATCGCCGCCAACATCGACCTTTTCTAACGAAAGGAGCCAGCAATGGCAGACATCAAGACCCTCGCGAAGACCCGCGACGTCGACCTCGTCAACACCTTCACCACCTCCATCGACAAGCTCGCCGCGATGCTCTCCTCCTGCGACCCCATCCAGGCCGCCCCGGGCGAGACCCTGCACCAGAAGCGCATCACCGGCAAGCTCTCCGAGGACGCCTACGTCGAGGGGCAGGACATCCCGCTGTCCTCCTACACCTGGGAGGACGTCAAGACCTACGAGGTCGAGCTGAAGCCCTACCGCAAGCAGGCCACCCTCGCCGAGATCAAGAAGCGCGGCTACGAGGCCGCCGTCGACAAGACCGACGCCGCCATGGTCTCCGACATCCAGGCCACCATCAAGAAGGGCTTCGTGAACGTCCTCGCCGAGGGCACCACGACCGCCACCGGCGCCAACCTCGCCGCCACCGCCGCAAACGCCTGGGCGGCCCTGTCCAACAAGGTCGAGGAGATGGGCTTCGGCGACGTCGAGGCCGTCTTCCTCGTCAACCCCGTCGACTTCGCCAAGTGCATCGGCGACTCCGAGGTCTACTCCGCCTTCGGCATCGCCTACATCGAGAACTGGAGCGGCCTGGGCACCCTCATCTCCACCGCCACCGTGGAGGCCGGCACCCTGTACGCCACCGTCAAGAACAACGTGAAGCTCTACTACGCCGCCAGCGACGGCGACGACGTCTTCGGCTTCTACACCGACGAGTCCGGCTACATCGCCATCCAGCACGCCGCCACGCTGAAGTCGCTCACCTACGACACCGTGGCCTACACCGGCATCACGTTCTTCGCCGAGTACACCGACTTCGTGGTCAAGGGCACCATCGCCCCGACCGCCTAGGCATGAACCCGCAAGGAGGGAGCCATGCGAGCTCTCGTGACCTACCCCTACCGCGACCGCGAGACCGGCGACCTGCACGTCGTCGGCGATGAGGTCGACCTCTCCTCCGACCGCCTCCGCGAGCTGTCGCTCGGGGGCTTCGTGTGCGAGCCGCCCGCCGACGCGCCCGACACCGCCGCCACCAAGGCGGAGAAGGCGCCCGCCGACGCCGAGAGGGCCCAGCCTGCCGCCGACGGCATGACCGTCGCGCAGCTCCGCGCGGCCATCGAGGCCAAGGGCGGCTTCGCGCCGAAGAAGGCCACGAGGGCCCAGCTCGCCTCCATCCTGGGGAGCCTCTAGATGGGCGCCTTCGCCACCGTCTCGGACTACGAGGCGAGGCAGGGCGCCCTCTCGGAGGCCGACCGCACGCGCTGCGAGGCGCTATTGGAGGACGCCAGCGCGGCCATGCGCTCGCGCTTCCGCGCCTTCCACGGCGCCGGGTACGCCGAGGGCGTCAACCCGTCCTTCGACGACAACGCGAAGGCCGTCTGCGTGGCCGTCGTGGCGCGTTCCCTCAGCGTCCCCGCCGCCCTCGCGGGCGTCACCCAGTACTCGCAGACCACTGGGCCGTACAGCGCATCGGCGACCTACTCGAACCCCACCGGCGACGTCTACCTCACGCGCTCCGACCTCAAGGCCCTCGGGCTTTCCGGCACGCGCATAGGCTCTATCGCCGCCATGACGCGGGCCGACCGCGAGGAGGGCTAGATGAACCTGATCAGCCCCGAGCGCGTCGTGTTCGTCTTCGAGACCGAGGAGCTAGACGACCTTGGCGAGTACGTCGGCGGCGCGACCGAGGAGGTCGCGTGCGACGCCGTCGTGGCCCCCGGCTCCACCGCCGACCTCGACGCGAGCAGGCCCGCGGGCTACACCGTGAGCTACACGCTCCACCTGCCCAAGACGTGGGAGCGCGACCTGCGAGGCGCGTCCGTGCGCCTGCGCGGCGAGACCTTCCGCGTCGTGGGCGAGCCGGTGGCCTACACCGTCGACAACGTGCCGGGGGACTATTGCCTCCCAGTCGAGGTGGGGAGGGCCGATGGCTGACGACATCGAGGCGTCCGTGGCCCGCGCCCTGTCGGCGCTCGTGGGCGTCGACGCGCGGCTTGAGATGCCCTCCGACCATCCCGGCCGGCTCATCGTGGTCGAGATGACCAGCGGCGAGCGCGGGCTCATGAAGCCCGTCTACCTCGACGTGTCGTGCTGGGCGGGGGAGGAGGCGGCAGACCGCCAGTCGGCCGAGTCGCTCGCCCGCGCCGTGGCCGACGCGCTGCCGGCGCTCGACAACACGCTCGGCATCTTCCGCGCGCAGGTCGTGGACACCTCGCGCCTGCGCGACCCCTCGACCCGGCGGATGCGCTACATCCTCCAGGTCGAGCTGACCATGGTCGAGTAGGGAGGTCGCCATGGCGATGAGCTCGACGTCCCGCGCCACCCTGTCCATCCAGTGGAGCCAGGCGTTCTGGCCCGAGGTCATGAACTCCGGCGCCATGCGCTCGGCCCTGCAGAGGGCCGCCGACGAGAAGGCGTCCGAGGCCGAGGCCCGCATAGGCTCCTCGGCCCGCGCCGACCGCTTCGACAACGCCGACTTCTACGCCGACGTGGTCACGCGCCACGGCACCTCCAGCAACTACCTCATAGGCCTCGTCCGCGCGGGCAACCCCCGCTCCATCTACAAATCGATTCACGACGGCGCGCTGCAGTAGCGTGCCACGAAAGGAGCCACCATGGCACAGACCGCCACCAACGTGGTCTACTCTTCCCCCAAGGCCTCCGGCTGCGTCTACCGCGCCCCCGAGGGAACCACCGCCCCGTCCGACGCCACCGCCGCCCTCGCCGACGCCTTCAAGTGCGTGGGCTACATCAACTCCGACGGCGTCAACGAGAACCACAGCCTGTCCTCCGAGACCGTCGAGGACTACGGCATGACCCCCGTGCTCGTCATCGACGGCAGCGACGAGGTCACCGTCGACTTCACGCCCATCGAGTACGGCAACCCCGTGATGCACGAGGCCATCTACAACAGCTCCAACGTCAAGTCCACGGGGGGCAAGCTGACCTCCGTCACCATCAACGACAGCGCCAAGGAGGTCTGCGTCTACGTCTTCGAGCACGTCCTGTCCAACGGCCGCATCGAGCGCGACGTGTACCCGCGCGCCAAGGTGACCGGCATCGACGCGCTCAACTACAGCAAGTCCAGCGCCCTCGGCCCCAAGCTCACCCTCACCGCGCTCGTGGACAACTCCGGCAACAAGGGCTACAAGTACTTCGCCGACGCCTCCGCCAGCGCCGCCGACGCCCAGTCCGAGGCCGACGAGACCAAGGCGGCCAACTAGTGTCCGGGGCCGAGACCGTCAGCGCCGAGGTTGACGGCATCCCCGTCTGCGTCGAGCGCGCCGCGCTGGACGACATCGAGGTGATGGAGCTGCTGGGCGACCTCGCGGGCGGCAACCCGTTCGCCTTGACCAAGGTCATGGTCGCAATCTTCGGCAAGGAGCAGTACTCCAACATCAAGGCGTCGCTTGCGGGCGAGAGCGGCCGCACCTCCGCCAGCTCCGTCGGCGAGTGGTTCGGCAGGGCGTTCCCGGCCCTGGGCGAGGCCGCAAAAAACTCCTGATCCTCGCGCGCCTGTGGCACGACCGCGAGACCGAGCTGAGGGCGGACATGCAGCGCACCTACGGCGTGGACATGGACAGGGTGCTCGACGGCACCGTGTCCGTGCGGCAGGCCGCCGCGCTCGCCGCCTGCCTTCAGCCCGGCTCGCTGTGCCTCGGCGGCCCGGACGAGCCGTCCGGGTGGACGCGCGGGGAGCTGCTGTCCCTCGCCACCCTCAACGCCGTGCGCGGCATGGCGGGCGCCGACGCAGTGGATCCGTTCTACAGGCCCGATACCACGGCGATGGACGTGGAAGACCTCATCGAGTACCTCGCCCGGCCGCGCGCCGAGGCGGAAGGGAGGGGGTAGCCCATGAGCAAGATGGGCGACGCCTACCTCGCCATCATCCCGCAGCTGGACGATGGCGCGATGTCGACGGCAGTCAACGGCATAACGTCGACGCTTGAGGGCGTGGGCGAGACCGCCAAGGCGGCCTTCTCGGCCGTCTCGACGGCGGCCACCGTGGCCGCCGCTTCCGTGGTCAGCTCGTCGCTCTCAAGCTACGCGAGCTACGAGCAGAACCTCGGCGGCATCCAGAAGATATTCGGCAACATGGGCCAGTCGCTGGAGGACTACGCGGCGACTACGGGCCAGACCGTCGACGAGTGCTCCGCAAAGTGGCAGAGCCTGGAGGACGCCCAGACCACGATGCTCGACAACGCTAATAGCGCGTGGCAGACGGCGGGCATCTCGGCGAACGACTACATGGAGCAGGCGACGAGCTTCGGCGCCTCGCTCGTCTCGTCGCTGGGCGGCGACACCCAGAGGGCCGCGGAGTACGCCAACACGGCCATCATCGACATGTCCGACAACGCCAACACGTTCGGCACGTCCATCGAGAGCATCCAGGACGCCTACCAAGGCTTCGCCAAGCAGAACTACACCATGCTCGACAACCTGAAGCTTGGCTACGGCGGCACCCAGTCCGAGATGCAGCGCCTCATCCAGGACGCCGCGGCGGTCTCCGACTCCGTCGACGCCGACAGCATGAGCTTCGACAACTGCGTGCAGGCCATCCACGTCATGCAGGAGCAGATGAACGTCGGCGGCACGACCGCGAGGGAAGCCGCCACGACCATCGAGGGCTCCGTCAACTCCATGAAGGCCGCGTGGGACAACTGGCTCACGGGGCTGGGCGCCGGCTCCGACATGTCGGAGCTAACGTCCAACCTCGTGGGGTCCGTGACCACGGCCATGTCCAACATCATCCCGCGCGTCGCGCAGATAGCGGGCGAGCTCGTCCCGGCCATCGTGCAGGGCATCGCGGACTGCGGCCCGCAGCTCGCGAGCGCCATGTCAGACCTCGCGACGCAGGCCGTCGACGGCTTCACGTCGGGCATCGCCGACCTTGACCCCGCCATCGCCACCGTGGCCGCGTCCATGCTGGCGCTCGGCTCCGGGGCCATCGGCGGGCTGCTGACGAGCATTCCCGTCGTCGGCGAGCTGCTCGGCGGACTCGCCGGGCCGCTGTCGGCGCTCGGCTCGCCCATCGGCGTGGCCACCGTGGCGCTGACGGCCTTCCTCGGCGCGACGGGGCAGCTTGACCCCATTATCGAGACGGTCAAGGGCGGTTTCTCCGACCTGGCCGACGACGGCTCCATCCTCGCCGAGGCGTTCTCCGGCATGTCCGGCCCCGTCGGCGACATCGCCTCGACGCTGGGGCAGCTCGCCAACGGCGTGCTGTCTGGCGTCTTCGACGTGCTGGACAGCATCGCCGCCCTCGCCGCGGACAGCCTCGCGCCGACCATCACCGGCGCGCTGCTGCCCGCCCTCGACGGCCTGCTGCAGTCCCTCTCGCCGCTCGTCGAGCCGCTGACGCAGATCGGCGTGGCGCTCGGCGAGACGGTCGTGACCGCCATCAACGCCTTCGCCGAGGCCGCGGCCATCGCCGCCGAGGTGGCCACGGCCATCGTTGACGCGCTCGCGCCGCTCGTCTCGTCGCTGGTCGATCTGCTCGTCCCGGCGTGGGAGCAGGTGCTCGCCACCGTCAACATCGCCCTGCCGCAGATCCAGTCCGTCATCGAGACTGCCATGGCGACCATCCAGACCATCTGGGGGCCGGCGTGGGAGGCCATAAGCACCACCGTGCAGGAGGTGCTGGCGCTGCTCGGCCCCGTCGTGCAGGACGGCCTCGCGCTCGTCCAGTCAGTCATCACGACCGTCTGCTCGCTCATCTCGGGCGACTGGGACGGCGTGTGGCACGGCATGTACGGCGTGCTGACGGGCGTCTGGAACCTCATCGGCTCCACCGTCACCGCCGCAATCAACGGCGTGGCGTCCGTCATCACGGGCGTGCTGAGCGCCATCAGCGGCACCTGGTCTGGCATGTGGTCGGCCATCACCGGCGTGGTTATCTCCGCGCTGGACGGCGTGGCGAGCGCCGTGTCGGGCGGGCTCTCCAACGTGGTGGGCTTCTTCTCGGCACTCCCGTCCAACATCCTGTCGGCCCTGGGCAACCTCGGCTCGCTGCTGTACAACGCGGGCGCCTCCATCGTGAGCGGCCTGCTCGACGGCATCAAGTCGACCATCGGCGACGTCTACAGCTTCGTCAGCGGCATCGCCGACAAGATCGCGTCGCTCAAGGGCCCTCTGCCCTACGACCGCAAGGTGCTCATCCCCAACGGCGAGGCCCTCATGGAATCGCTGTACGCGGGCCTGAAGGGCGGCTTCGCCCCGGTCGAGAACCTCGTGAGCGGCATGGCCGACACGCTGGCCGACGACATGTCCGTCTCGTCCAACGTCGCGCTGGCGGGCGTCTCCACGTCCACCGTGGCCACGACGTCGGGTACCTCGGGCTCGCTCATCGACCGGCTCGACGCCATCGCGGCCAAGCTCGACGAGCGCGAGACGTCGCTGTACATCGACGGCAAGAAGCTGGCGAGCACCATCGCCAAGCCCATGAACCAGCAGCTCGGCGTTCTCGCAGCTAGGGGGTGCTAAGTGACTACGCAGATAGGCACCGGCTACGACGTGACCGTCGACGGCGCGAGCCTGCTCACGACCTACGGCCTCGTCCTGACATCCGACACCGACCTCGGCGCACCGGAGGCCAAGACGTACACCGTGGACATCCCCGGCGGCAACGGCTCCATCGACCTCACCGAGGCGCTGACGGGCGACGTGGCCTACGACGCCTACGAGATGACCCTCGTCCTCTCGACCGTCGAGCCGACCGACGTGCGGCGGCTCAGGCAGCGCCTGCGCAACCGCTACCACGGCAGGCGGCTGGGCTACCAGCTCGCCATCGACCCGGGGTACACATACACGGGCCGCTTCGACGTGGCCGTCGAGCCCGCGGGGGTGGAGCTGCCCGACGGCACCCGCCACGCGACCGTGACGCTCACCGTCACGTGCGACCCCTACAAGCTCAAGGAGCACTGCGCCTACCGCCTGAACGCCACGGGCGGCAGGCTCTACCGCTTCGAGAGCGGCAGGCGCCCGGTGCACCCGACCATCGAGTGCGAGAGCGTCTGCTTCGTCACGTGGGA
>CAVIES010000028.1:0-17952 GCA_963641675.1 Anaerovoracaceae bacterium | reverse complement strand
TGTTCGCGCTGGTCACGCTCGAACCCAAGGACATCGAGCAGACCGAGCGTCTGCGCGCCACCAGCGATGACGAGGAAGCCGCCGGCAGCGACGACTCCGCCAAGCTCATCGACGTCGAGATGCCCGGCGGTCGCACCGCCAAGACCCAGAGCGCCGCGAGCCGCTGGCTCAACAAGTCGCTCAAGTGGGACGACCGCACGCCCGAGCAGCGCCTCGCCCTCGTGATGCGCGTGTTCGCCGGCGTGGCCGTGCTGTGCGTCTTCGCCGCCGTGCTCTTCAAGGACACGCTGCTGCCCAAGGGTTCGGTCTTCTCCTACATCCTCGGCGGCGGCTGGGAGAAGGGCCTGAACGTCTTCGCCATCACCGCCAGCATCATGGCGGCCTGCGTGGCCATCACGCTCGTCTCCATCGTCTGCGAGCTGCTGCGCGTACTCGCCGGGGCCCTCTCCGCCCGCGGCGAGACGGTCTGCCGCCTGCTCGCGAGCTGCGTCAAGTACGTCACCGTCATCGGCATGGTCTACTACTGCCTCATGCTCATCGGCATCGACACCGGCACGCTGCTGGCCTCCGCCGGCCTGCTCACGCTGGCGGTATCGCTGGGCGCCAAGGACCTCGTGGCCGACATCCTCTCGGGCCTCTTCATCATTTGCGAGGGCGAGTTCCGCGTGGGCGACATCATCCAAGTGGGCTCGAGCAAGGGCACCGTCATGGACATCGGCGTGCGCACCACCAAGATCAACGACGGCTCGGGCAACATCCTCGTCATGCGCAACAGCAACATCTCCAACGTGGTCAACATGACCAAGGAGCTCTCCGTTGCGAGCATCGAGGTCGGCATCGAGTACGGCGAGAGCCTCGAGCGCGTGGAGAGCGTGCTCTCCCGCGAGCTGCCCAAGCTCGCCGAGCGTATTCCGGCCATCGTGGACGGCCCCTTCTACAAGGGCGTCTGCGCGCTGGGCGACAACAGCGTCAACATCAAGATCACGGCCAAGTGCAAGGAGAAGGACCGCGGAGGCGTCACCAACGACCTCAACCGCGCCATGAAGCTGCTCTTTGACGAGTACAACATCTCCATGCCCTACCCGCAGATCGTGGTGAACGAGCCCTTCGTGTACCAGGAGGCCACCACCGCCGAGAAGAGCGCGGCCGACAAGTTCAACGCCGAACAGAAGGTCGCGAGCGAGGGCGCCGAGGAGGAGCAGGGCTTTGACGCGCCCGCCGCTCCGCCTGCGCAGTAGGCATCGGCCACATAGCATTTCTTGGGGCGCCTCCGCTGGGGGCGCCTTTTTTGCGGCGGCCCAGAGGGGCCGAGGCTCGCTCGCACGGCCCGCGACATGCCCAGCCCGCGCCGCGACACCGCGCGGCGTCCCGCCCCGCGCACGCCGCACAAAGAAAGGCCAGGCACCCGCTTGGATGCCTGGCCCTCTTCTTAGCCTATGTGCTGGGCGTTATCGCCCGGCGCTCGCGACTAGTAGCGGTTGCCGCCGCGGTTGTTGTCGCGGTTGCCGCGGAAGCCGCCGTTGCCGCGGTCGTTGCCGCCACGGTAGCCGCCGCCGTTGCCGCCACGGTAGCCGCCGTTGCCGCCTCGGTTGTTGTCGCGGTTAAAGCCGCCGTTGCCGCCGCGGCCGCCAAAACCGCCGCGGTCGTTGCCGCCGCGGAAACCACCGCGGTCGTCGCGCTTGCCGGCAAAGCCGCGGTCGTTGCCACGGTCGCCGCGGAAGCCGCCACGGTCGCCGCCACGGTCGTTGCCACGGAAGCCGCCACGGTCGTTGCCACGGCCACCAAAGCCGCCGCGGTCGCCACCGCGACCACCACGGTCGCCACCGCGGAAGCCACCGCGGTCACCGCCGCGGCCGCCAAAACCACCGCGCGGGCCACGGTCGTCACGCTTGCCGCCAAAGCCGGGGCGGGCGTCGCGGTCCTCGTCGAGGCCAAGGGCCACGAGCGGGTCGATAACCTTGTCGAGAAGGGCAAGCAGCTGCTCGCGATCCTCGTCGGAGAGGCTCGGCACGAGGGCCTCGCCCTTGCTCTCCTCGGCCTCGGCGCGCTCAACAGCGTCGTCGTCGGCCATGATGATGACCTTGCGCATGTCGGGCTCGGCCGGCTCGATGCGGGCAACGAGGTCCTTCTTCTCGGCCTCGGCGAGCATCGCGTCGAGCTCGCGCAGGCGCATGCCGAGGAGCTCGGACATCTCCTTCTGCTCCATCTTGGGCTTCAGCTGCAGAAGCTTGAGGGCGCGGACCAGGGCGCTGGTCTTGTTGCCCTTCTCCTCCTGCTCGCGGCGCTGCACGGCGCGACGGCAGCGAAGCAGGCGGGCGGCCTTGTTGGCCTTGTCAAAGAGCAGGTCGTCGGGATCCTGCTCGGAAGTATCGTTGTCAGAGGCGTCCTCGGAGTCGTCCTCCTCGTCTTCCTCGTCCTCGTCAAACTCGTCGTCCTCGGCGTCATCCTCGGCGTCGAAGTCCTCGTCCTCGAGGTCCTCGTCGAGCTCCTCCTCGACGGCCTCGAGCTGCTCGTTCTCCATCTCTTCGTTCTCGAACTCGCTCATTGCGCGCTCCTTCTTGCGCCAGCTGGCGCTCATGCGGCGCTCCCGCGCCCTGGCCGGATTCTTCAACTCTTGATCATCTGTGTCATTCGTCTTGGCCCTTCCGGGCGCCCGGCAAGAAGCGAGTTTAAAGCGAGTGGGCGGCACCACGGCCGCCCACCAGCAGATTCACCGAAACGCCGCAGGTAGCAGGGGGCCACGCGACGCCTATTCAATTTGCGGGGAACCGGGGGCTGTCAACCGCGCAGACCCCTCAAGCGCCCCTGGCCCACGGTGCTCCAGCCAATGATCAGCGCGCCGCTCGCCAATAAACCGCAGCTAGTCCTGGCGATACGTGGAGAGGAAGTCGGCCAGGTCCTCCATGCACTCGCTGAGCACCTCGATGCGCGGCAGGTACACCACGCGGAAGTGGTCGGGCTTTTCCCAGTTGAAGCCGCCGCCACGGGTGATGAGGATCTTCTTCTGGTGCAGCAGGTCGAGGGCGAACTGCTCGTCATCGTGGATGTTGAACTTCTCCACGTCGATCTTCGGGAAGATGTAGAACGCGGCCTTGGGCTTCACGGCAGTGATGCCGTCGATGCCGTTGAGCGCCTCGTAGACGTAGTTGCGCTGGTCATATACGCGGCCGCCGGGGCGCGTGTAGGTGTTCACGCTCTGGTAGCCGCCGAGCGCCGTCTGCACGATGGACTGCGCCGGCACGTTGGAGCAAAGACGCATGTTAGAGAGCATGTGCACTCCAAACATGAAGTCCTTCATGCAACGGGTGTTGCCCGAGAGGATCATCCAGCCGATGCGGAAGCCGGCGATCATGTGGCTCTTGGAGAGGCCCGAGAAGGTGACGCACGGCAGGTCGGGCGCGAGCGAGGCGATGGAGACGTGCTCCACGCCGTCCATGCAGAGGCGGTCGTAGATCTCGTCGGCGAAGATCATGAGCTGGTGGCGGCGCGCGACCTCAACGATGTCCTGCAGCACCTCGCGCGGATAGACGGCGCCGGTGGGGTTGTTGGGGTTGATGATGACGAGGGCCTTGGTGCGGCTCGTGATCTTGGACTCCATGTCCTTCACGTCGGGGTACCACTCGGCCTCCTCGTCGCAGAGGTAGTGCACAGGGTGACCGCCGGCCAGCGTGGCGCAGGCAGTCCAGAGCGGGTAGTCGGGGCTGGGGATAAGGATCTCGTCGCCGTCGTCGAGCAGCGCGTGCATCGCAAGCTGGATGAGCTCCGAGACGCCGTTGCCGGTGTAGATGTTCTCCATCTCCACGTTGGGCAGGCCCTTTACCTGGGCGTACTGCATGATCGCCTTGCGCGCGGAGAAGAGGCCGCGCGAGTCGGAGTAGCCCTCGCACTCGGTGAGCTGCTGGCGCATGTCCTTCACGACCTCGTCGGGCGTGCGGAAGCCAAAGGGCGCGGGGTTGCCGATGTTGAGCTTGAGGATACGCTCGCCCTCGGCCTCCATACGGGCCGCCTCGTCAACGACGGGACCGCGGACGTCATAGAGGACGTTGTCGAGCTTGGTGGACTTCTTGAACTCTCGCATGAGGTTGCTCCCTTGGGTATCGGCCGTGTGGCCAGTGGCGTTTGCGGTGGAGGTGGCGGCGCTGGGCCGCTTGCTAGCTCGCGCCTCTGTAGCCGGGGCAACGGGGCTTTGCGGAGTGGCCGTCGTAACGAAGGCGGGCGCGCTTGCGCCTTGCACGGCGGTTGGCGCGACCGTGGACGCGACGGGCTCCGAGCCGTGCGCGGGGGCCGCAGGGTGCGACGCGGCCGCGGCGGGGCCGCCCTCCGCGGAGGAGCCGGTAAGCCACTCGGGCGTAACGGAGAGGAGCTCGGCCAGCAGGGCAAGGACGTCGCGGCGCGGCGTCACCTTGCCGCTCACGTACTGGCTCACCTGGCTCTTTCCGAGCTTTTGGCCGCGATCGGCCGCAAGGCGCACAAGGCCGGCCTGTGTGGTGCCGGCGGCCTCCATGGCCCGCTTGAGTCGCTTTGAGAACGCAGATGAGGGCATTTGAGCTCCGTTTGTTCAATTTCTCAGTCTAAATTGAACTTTGCGCGCTGGCGCGATGCCAGTGAGTTCAATTTGTGGCCACTATACCACTCCAAAATTGAACTTTCTCGAAAACGCGAGATCGGTCGTGCGCAAACCCTCCACGTCCTGTTCGCTTGTTGGCCAAATCCAAGCGTGCTACTATCGAGACGGGCGGCGACCTAATGCAGTAGGCGCACGTCCTCCACTATTTGTTATTGGTGGTAGAGAGTGGCCGTTCTGTAGACTCGGGGCGGCTATTTTCTTATGTCGAGGCCGATCTTAATGGCGGCAAGGATCACCGCGATCAGCTGCAAAACGTCAGAAACAGTCATGTGCCCACCTCCCATCAAGTGGGAGACGCGCCGCCCGCCTCGGTTGTAGCACGCGTATTCGCTTATCAAGGATCAGCGGGCGCCGTGCGGGCCGACAACAGCGCAGCAAGCGCTCGGCACTACGGCAACGCGGACGCGCCTCCTTTCTTCCGCACCCTTCAACGCAAAAAGGCGGCCGGCGAGCGATAGCCCGTCAGCCGCCTTAACAAGACGCCTAGCTGCGGTTACGAGCCATATATGTTGCCGCGCCACAAAACCGCGCGGTCTGCGAAAGAGCTCGCCCGCAATGTACGCCGGTCTCCCGGCAGCCCAGCTACACCAGCTTGCCGTTGCAGTGGTCGATACCGTGCTGAACGACCTCGGCAACCCAACCGGAGAGCTTGCGCGAGCGGGACTCGAACTTGCCATCCACCAGCGCGTCAAACTGCACGCGGATCATCTGGTAGCGACGAACCTCGGTGTCGCGGTCGAGCGAGAGGCAGCCCTCGGCGGCCTTGTACGGCGCCATGGACTGCGTGATCTTGGGGTTGAACATGACCTGCGGGCCGTTGGCGCCCAGGAAGGCGATGACGGCCTTGGTGGAGCCGATCTGGTTGGCGGCGAGGCCGGCGCAATCGTCGAGCGTGGCCATGGTGTCGAGCAGGTCCTGCGCGACCTCGGCGTCATCGGGCGTGGCAGGCTCGGCCGGCTTGGAGAGGAACTCCTCGTCCTTAACGATGTCCTTGACCATGAGATTCCCTTCTACAAGGCCGCGCTGAACGGGCAGCGTGCGGCCGCTTTCTCATTTTGTCCAAGGGCAAGTTTGGCATAGATTCGCCCGCTACGCCACCGGGCGGGCAGCGCGCGCCACGGCCAGCCGCATGCGGCCGGCGGCAGGCCCGCCACACCAGCACGTCCGCTACGCCACCACGCGCATATCGTGGACGTACCAGCCGTCCTCCCCTATCACCTCGCGCAGCAGGTCAAGGAAGAAACTACCCGTCCCCGGCCCTGGCCGGAGCCGCGTGGGTTCAAGGCCCCACGCATCGCCGCGCTCGGGGGCGCGGTCGTAGAGCCGCGTCTTGCCCACCTCCACAAACGCGCCGTCCACCTCGGCAACCCTGAGCGAGATGATTCCGCGCCGCCAGCTGCGGTGCCCGGCAATCTCTGGCCTGCACAGCTCGATACTGCCCTCCCCCAGCAGGTCGCGCAGGCGAACGTCGCCCATGGCCTCATCCACGGCCTCTATCGCATATTGGGAAAACCGCTGCGTGTCGGCCACCTGCGCCAGACGAATCGCGCGGTCGTTGGCGTCCTCGTCGCCAGCTGCCTCGTCAAGCGCGCCGGCCGAGAGCTCGACAGGCGTGTGCCCGCCGCAGACCTTGTACTCAAATAGGAACCACTCGGTAAAGGCAAGGTCCATCTGCACCAGGTCGTCCACGCTTGGGGAGCTTGCCACCTCGGCCAGCGGATGCACGGACCGCTCGAACAGCTCCCGTGCATCTGCGAAGTAGGGCGCGTCGCGATCGGCCCACCGCGCGAATACGGAGAAAACGTCTGCCTCTACCAGCTGTTGGACACCCATGCCGCCTCCCATCGCCAAAGCCAACGGGAAGGGCGGCGCCTGCTAGGTTCCGGCCCGCGCGGCCCGGCATGGCCGTCGCCGGCGCCCGGACAACCCCAGGCACCCTGCAGGCGGCCGCCCTTCCCACGGAGGCGCGCACCAAAGATCGGCAGAGTCGTCGGCACGCAAGCCTTCCGTGGCAGAGAGGTTATGGGCAGGCAAGCCCCAGGCCGGGAACTTTTAGAATTTCTACTCGCTCGAACTGACAAAAACCCAGCACGAATCAAACACGTTTTGGCCCATTCCATACCAAACGCAACCGAAATTCGTCACCGGTTTTCAACAAAGCGCAGGTGGGCGCGGCAGCATGAAAATGGGCCGCGCAAGAGGCACCACGCGCCCGCAAGGCCGCGCACGGACGGCGAAGGAGGCCGGTGCACCCCCGGCGGTATGCGCTGCCGGGCATCCAACCGCACCGCGCAGCCCAGGCCACCGTCTACCCGCGCGGCGGCACGATGACGTCGTAGCGCACGGCCTTGCCGGAAATGGAATGGCTCGGGCGCACGCCCGCCAGCACGGGCGCCTTGATGGGCCGCTTCACAACCACCTTGCGCGGCCTCGCGGCGAGCGCGGCCTCCATGAGCTCGGCCTCGTTGGCGCAGGGCGTCTCCAGGCGGTGCAGCAGCTGGAACTTCTTCTTAACCGCCGCGCTCTTCGTGCGGGCGGGAAACATCGGGTCGAGATAGACCACGTCAGGCGCGTGATCCAGCCGCGGCAGCAGCTCCACGCTGTCCCCCCGCACGAGCGTCATACGCGCCACGATGCCCGCAAGCTCGGGGTCTTCCGCCGCGCGAGCAAGCGCGTCGGCCAGAAGCGCCGCGATCACCGGGTCGCTCTCGCACATGGTGACGGCAAAGCCGGCCGCAGCCAGCAAAAGCGAGTCCTCGCCAAGGCCAGCCGTGGCGTCAAAGGCAGCGGGCGCGGCCTCGCCCTTCACGCGCGCCGCCTTAACCAGCAGCTCGCGCCCAAGGCGGTCGTGCCGCACGCGCGGCAGCAACTCGTGAAAGTCGGCCGCAAGCTCCATGCCGTCACCAGCCAGCGTCAGCCGGCCGTCAACGCGCCTAAGCTCCAACCCCTCCGGCAGCTCCAACTCCACGTCCGCGCTCATTCCGCCCCCTTTCGTCATCAATGAGGTTAGCAGCGCTTGCCATCCACAGCCGCGAGAATGCAGCAGACCGCAGCCGCGTCGCACGCTCAAAGTAAGCCCCGTCCCCTGACAGCCCCACCAGCGCCGACCAAGACAAAGGGCCTGCCACCGTATGCAAATTCTCCGTCGAACCCAGCCCCAACCCCTCTGCCGGAACCGTGCGGCGCGGCCGTTGGGATAGACTTACCCAAGGCGCAAATTCGCAGATGGGAGCCTCATGAGCACCAACCCGCACGGCATCAAGGTCATCTTCTTCGACATCGACGGCACGCTCTTCTCGCACACCCAGATGGCGATCCCGCAGTCCACGCGCGACGCGCTCGCCGAGGTCCGCGCGAGCGGCGTCAAGACCGTTATCGCCACGGGCCGCCACAAGGTCGACCTGCAGAGCCTCCCCACAGCCGACATGGAGTTCGACGGCTACCTCGCGCTCAACGGCATGATGATCCTCGATGAGTCCATGCAGCTCGTCGCCGGCACCGCCATCGACCCGGACGAATGCAAGATCCTCTCCCTCGCCTTCCGCGCCAAAAAGATCCCCTTCCTCATCCTTACCGAGGACGGGCGCTACATGAACTACATCAACGAGCTCGCCCAGCACGGCATCGACACCGGCGAGTACACCCTGCCCGACCCCGTGGACGACTTCAAGCGCAACGGCCGCCCCATCTTCCAGCTCTGCGCGTTCGTCAACGCCGAGCAGCGCCAGCTCCTCGATGACATCCTGGAGGGCTGCGACATTACCTCGTGGAGTGAGACGGGCATTGACATCGTGCCCAAGGGCGGCGGCAAGGTCAGCGGCATCAAGCACTACATCGAGGTGGAGGGCATAGACCAGAGCGAGACCATGGCCTTCGGCGACGGCGAGAACGACGTGGAGATGCTCGCCTTTGCCGGTATCGGCGTGGCCATGGGCAACGCCGTGGAGGACGCCAAGGCCGCGGCCGACTACGTCACAACCAGCGTGGACGAGGACGGCATCGCCAACGGCCTGCGCCACTTCGGCCTCATCGACTAGCCCGGCGCGCCCAGCGTTCGCCCCACCACTGCGCCCGCCCCTACCACTGCGCCTGCCCCCACCTCACCACCAATAGGCAAACTGACTCTACGTTATTTGCACTTATACGAATTAAGGGATATCCATAACTGCAAATAACGTAGAGTCAGTTCGTGGGGGGTACAGATTGGTGCCCGCCGTAACGGCAAGCTCATCCGTCGGGCGAGAGCTACCGTCCGCACAATTGCGCGGTATAAGCCCGCCGCCCATCGCCCGCGCGGGGTAAGCTGACATTAATCCGCAAACACTCGCCGGCAATCGGCGCGGCCAGCGCGCACGCCGGGATCCCAGCGCAGCTAACGGCCCCAGCAGATGGGAGCACCATGGCAAGCAACCCGTATGGCATCAAGGTCATCTTCTTCGATGTGGACGGCACGCTCTACTCGCACTCGCAGCAGGCCATCCCGCAGAGCACGCGCGACGCGCTCGCCGAGGTCCGCGCCCAGGGCATCCAGACGGTCATCGCCACCGGCCGCCACAAGGTCGACCTTCAGAAGCTCCCCACTGCCGACCTCGACTTCGACGGCTACCTCGCGCTTAACGGCCAGATGGTGCTCGACGAGTCCATGAGCCTCGTCACCGGCAAGCCCATCGACGCCGGCGAGGCAGAGATCCTCGCCATGGCGTTCAAGGCGAGCAAGATCCCCTTTGTCATCATCACCGAGGACCGCAAGTACATGAACTACGTAGACGACCTCGCGCAGGAGGCGGCCGACAAGGGCACCTTCATCATCCCCGACGAGGCCGAGTACGTGCACCGCGGCGAGAACATCTTCCAGCTCTGCGCCTTCGTCGACGACGAGCAGCGCGCGCTGCTCGACAGCATCCTCGACCAGTGCGACATCACCTCGTGGAGCGACACCGGGATCGACATCGTGCCCAAGGGCGGCGGCAAGGCGGCCGGCATCGCCCGCTACCTCGCGGCCAAGGGCATCAAGCTCGAGGAGACCATGGCCTTCGGCGATGGCGAGAACGACGTTGAAATGCTCAAGTACGTCCACATCGGAGTAGCCATGGGCAACGGCGTCGACGACGTGCGCGAGGCCGCCGACTACGTCACCGCCCACATCGACGACGACGGAATCGCCAAGGCCCTCCGCCACTTCGGCCTCATCGACTAGAATTCGAGCCTCATCGCCCCAAATCGAGCCCTATTTTTCAAAAAGCGACTAAATGGGGAACAGATTCTGGAAATGCAAAGTAGCCCACCATTTCAGGCTCTTGCCAACTGGGGTTTTGCCATCAAAATTCGGCGTCTACTTGGCATGTTTGAGTTTTGCTTCCCATTTAGAGCATTTTGTTCATACGAGGGGCATTTAAGCGCAGGCTGCCCCTACTGCCGCTCGAAGTAGTCCAGGTCGGCGATGAAGTAGGTGCGGATGTAGCCCTTTTGGCTCACCACGACCAGCTCACCCGTATCCTGCAGGAAGTAGACGTCGTCGCCGTCCTCGGATTCCTCCTTGTGGAGCGCATCGGAGTTCGCCACAACGGCGTTAGCCGCGGCGACGTAGGCGTCCTTTGAGCTCGCACCCACCTCTTCGCCGTGCTTCTCAAAGTGCTGGCTGAGCTTCTCGGCGTTGCGGAACTCCAGCTCGTCCTTCTCGGCAGCGGAGACCTGCGAGCTTGGTGCATCGGTAAGCTGCGAGGCCAGGCTCTCGGAGACGCCTGAACTAGAGGAGCCGTCAGCGGAGTTGCTAGAGCTTGAGCCAGAACCCGCGCCCTTCTTCGAGCTCGACTTCGTGCTTGCGACCTTGGTGGTCGCAGCCCTGCTCGAGCCGCCGGAGCCAGAACTGCCAGAGCCAGGCGAGTACGCCCCCGTCACCATAAGGACGGCAGCGATGATCAGCACGATTACGCTGGCAAGCGCCTTCGTCTTAGTGGATGTTCCCTTGCCGGAACCAGCGCGCGAGCCAGACCCGCTTGAGCCCGACCCGCTCCCCTTGCGCTTCCTCTCGCTCGCCACGCGCTAGCCCAGAGCCTCGCGCAGGGCCGCCACGGTGAGCTCGTACTGCTCGCGCACGGGCGCAAAGAGCTCGTCGGCGCCGTCGAGCGAGCCGCCGCGCAGGCACTCGGTGATGGCATAGACCGGCTCGTAGAGGTTGGAGAGCCCGATGTTCTGCGCGACGCCCTTCATGGTGTGGGCGGCGCGGAAGGCCGTCTGTGCGTCGCCGTTCTCAAGCGCCTCGATCAGCTGGCCGTAGCTCGGGTCTTCGAGGAACTTGCCGGCAAAGCGCTCCACCATGCTGTCCTTGTCCATCAGACGGTGCAGCACATCGTCGTAGTTGGCGCCAACCTTCTCGTATGCCTCACGCAGAGTCGTCATGGCAAATCATCAATCCTTTATCTAAATACAGCCCCAGTAGACAGGTTAGCCCTCTTTGGCCCAGTCGCATGCGATGGCGCGTCGCCGGCGGCGCCGACGGTCACATCGCTCGCCGCAGCCAACGGCTGCCGCGCTCGGCCCGCCGCCGGCAGGCGACTAATCCGCTCCGCCCGCAGCGACCCCGCCGCTACGCCCAGCTATCGAGGGGGGGGGTAGACGAGCCCGCCAGCGCCCCCTGGATGCGGTCCTGGATGTCCAGCAGGCACTCAAGCAGCAGCGGGTTGAACACGCCGCACTCGTTGTTGCAGATCATCTCAATCGCCTTCTCGTGCGAGTAGGCGGGCTTGTACACGCGCTCGCTCGTAAGGGCGTCGTAGACGTCGGCGATGCTCACCACCTGTGCCTCGATGGGAATGCTGTCGCCCGCCAGGCCGTCGGGGTAGCCACGGCCGTCCCAGCGCTCGTGGTGCCAACGGCAAATCACGCGTGCGGTGCGGATGATCTCGCTGTCCTCGTACTCGCCCATCTGGTCGAGCATGTCGGCGCCCGCCGTAGTGTGGGTCTTCATGACCTCAAACTCCTCGCGGGTGAGCTTGCCCGGCTTGTTAAGGATCTCATCCGGGATGGCCATCTTGCCGATGTCGTGCAGCGCGCTCGCCATGGCGATGGCGCGGCGACGGCGCGTGTCGAGGTTGTAGCGGTCGGTCTTCTGAACCAGGCGCTCGAGCAAGAGGTCGGTGAGGATGTCGAGGTGGCGCACATGCGCGCCGCTCTCGCCGTTGCGCAGCTCCATGGCACCGGCCAGCACCTCAATCAGCATGTGAGCGTCCTTCTCGCGCTCGTAGTACTGGTTGGAGAGGAGCATGGTGAGCCTGCGCTGGCGGGCGTAGAGGCGCATCGTATTGCTCACGCGGTGGCGTACCACGCGCGCGTCGAACGGGCGGGCGATGTAGTCCGAGGCGCCCATCTCAAAGGCGCGCAGCACCACCTCGTCGGAGTCCTCGGAGCTGATCATGATGACGGGGATGTCTTCCAGCCAGCCGGCCTTGTTCATGCGGGCCAGCACGTCAAAGCCGCTCATGCCCGGCATCACGATGTCGAGCAGCACGATGGAGATGGACGTGCCGTTGAGCTGCAGCTGCTCAATTCCATGCTCGCCGTCCTCGGCTTCGAGGATGGTGTAGTTGTCCTGCAGCATCTCGCGCAGGATCTCTCGGTTCATCTCCGAGTCGTCAACAATCAGCAGGTGCGGCTTTTCCTGCTCCGGCGCGTCAAGCACGTCGGAGTCGGTGACCACGCTGCCGCGCTTCTCCTTGGCCTGGTACATCATGCGGTCGGCGCGGCGGACGGACTGGTCAATCGTAGAGCCCGCGGACATGGTGGCGCCGATGCTGATGGAGAGGCGCACCTCGGGGTAGCCCGGCACCTCGGCCTTGGACACGCGGCGCGCCACCTCGCGCAGGCGCGCACCCATGCTGTCGGGCGCAATGTCGGGCATCACGAGCACGAACTCGTCGCCGCCCGTGCGCACGATGACGTCGTCCTCGCGGATGGCCGAGCGGACGGCCTCCACCGTCACCTTGAGGGCGGAGTCGCCCACGTGGTGGCCGAGGGTGTCGTTCACGAGCTTAAAGTCGTCGAGATCAATCACGGCCACGCCAGCCTCAATGCGCTGATGGGCGAGGTGGTCCTCGTAGAAGCGGCGGTTGTAGACGCCGGTGAGGGCGTCGGCAAAGATGAGCTCGTTGTCAGGGCCGGGAGTTGGGTCTCCCCCGAGGTTAAACGGCTGGGCAAAGAGGATCACGCGCGGCTCTCCGTCCACCTCGACGTAGCGGGCAGTAGCCATGTGCTGGCCGTCGCCCATCTTGAGCATCTTGGTGGAGTCTTCGCGGGTCTTGAGTACCTCTTCGCACACAAGGCGCATGCAGGGGCAATCAGGTCCGCAGAGAAGGCAGCTGGAGTCCGTCTCAAGCTGCTCGGCGTTGAGCATGCGGACAATCGGGTAGAGGTCGCTGTAGCGACGGAGCTCGGCGGCAGCCTCGTCCTCAGAGATGGACACGGGACGCGCGCTCGGCACGATCACGTTCTCAGAGGCAAAGGCCACCGAGTGGGTTTCGGTTCCGGCAGGCTCTTCGGCAGCGGCCGCGTCCGCCTCGCTCAGCGCCTCATGGGCGCGCTCGTCAGCAAAGGCCCTGGCCTCCGCGAGGCCAGAAGCGTCCACGGCGCTGTTGGCGCTTGCAACGCCGGAAACTACGGCAGTGCCGCCCGCACCCGCCACCTCTGGTTTATTGGCATCATCGATTGCTGCCATGAGAACCCCTTTGCTCGCCGGAGACGGCGCGGGCAACCTTGCTCGCGCGTCATAGGTAGTTCTTATCTTACGAATTTAGCAAGCTGTATAGGCGCAGTTTTCTATTTGCGGCGCGCCATCTTGTGCAAACGTTACTTTACATAGTTTTATGCGACAGCGGGTAGACAGCCATGCAATCTACCTGCGATTTATTAATGCCAGCTCTTGCATAAGAACGCCCTAAAATCGCATAGCCTGCCAGTGTTAACCAACCGTTGAGCATCAGCGGACAAAAAAGGACCCGGGCGCTAACCCGGGTCCTTCCTACTTGCTATGCGCCTGCAATGCGCAGGCCTCGCGCCGCTGGGCGCCGGCCGTTACGCCAGCGCGGCCGAAAGAGCGTCGACGCCGTCAAAGTCGGTCTCGACGTTCTCGCCGCCGGGCACGACCTTGGTCACCTTGCCCTTCCAGGTGGGCTCGTCGCCCTCCTTGAACTCGTCGGTCTCCACCACGTACTGCACCTGCGTGCCGCTGGGGAGGTCCTTCTTGTCAAAGCCGTACTCAAGGCCGGACAGCACCTTCTGGATGGCGCTCACCGTGGTGTCGTCGGCCTCAACCGCAACCTCGCCGGCCTCGCTGTTGTACAGTTTGCCGCCGGCCACGTACACCGTGCGCACCTGGCGCTGGCGGGCCTTCTCGGCCTTGGCGATAACGCAGCCCACGACCGCGATGATGACCCACCATGCCACGGCCAGAACCAGATCGAGCGGGTTATCGATCTTGTTGAAGCCCAGGTAGAACCAGAGGTAAAGGAGGAACGCACAGGCGATGGCGGCCAGGGCGAGAAGAATCCAGTTGCTCTTCTTCATTACTCCTCACTCCCTTCCTTGTCGCCGGAGAGGACGTCGTCCATCTCCTCCTCGAGCTTCTTGGCGAAGCGCTTGCGGCGGATCGTTACGCCGATGCCGTAGATGGCGGTGACGATCATGCCGGCAATCATGTACACGTGCGTCCAGCACTTGGCCGTCGCGGTGGTGCCCAACGGGTTCTCGGCGTCGAAGATCTGCTCGGTCTCCTCGGCCTCGGCGCCGCCGGTGATGGCGGCAGCGGCGGCCTCAAGCACGTTGGCAACCGCGTCGAGCGGGGTGGCCGGGGTGGTCGGCGCCGGCGTCGGGACCACGGCCGGGGCGGCCGTAACGGTCAGGGTGCCAAAGGTGCCGGCAACCACGGTGTAGTTGCTGGCGAGCGCCGTGCCCCACTCGATGCTGTAGGCATCGTTGGAGACAGAGCCAACCTCGGTCTGGGAGTTGCCCATGGTGACCGTGGCGGTCTCGTCGCCAACCAGGCCAGTCAGCGTGCCGGGCGCGGTGAGCGCGGTGCCGTCGTAGGTCTTGCTGGCGCTCTCGGAGTTCACCGTGAGCGTGGCAGGCTTGACCTCGAAGGTGTAGCTCTTCTCGCCGGTGTAGTCACCCTTGCCGGTGATGACGACCGTGATCTCGCCCTTGGCGTTGGTGAAGTCGTCAATCTCGTTGCCGTCCTGGTCGTAGTACTTGACCTCGTAGTCCTTGTCCTCCTCGAGCGGGTTGCCGTCCTTGTCAGTGACGGTCGGGGTCCACTTGTGGTCGGTGCCGTCATAGGTGGCATCGCTCGGCTCGTCGGTGGTGACGCCGCTGTACTGGCTCGGGCTGTCCGGATCGGTCGGGTCGACCGGGCCGGCGTCCGGGTTGATGGACTGCTTGTACACCGTAAGCGTACCGACGCTCTCGATGACGTTGTAGTTCTTGGCCATCTCGTCGCTCGCGAAGGTGAGCTCGTAGGTGTTTTCGCTCGTGCCAGCGGTGGTCTGGGTGCCGGTCACCGTAAAGGTGGCATCGGCCTCATTGACAAGGCCGGTGACGCTGCCCGCGGCGGTGAGCTCGGTGCCGTCGAACACCTTGGAGGCAGAGTTCGTGGTCACCTGGAGGGTCATCTGGTTCACCGTGAGCTTGGCAGTGGCGGTGGTCACGACGTCGAAGTTCTTGGTGACGTCGAGCTCGCCGTTGAAGATCTTGAAGCTCTCGACCTCAGCCGTAGTCTCGCCGGCGTTGGTGATGGAGTCGTTCTTGAGGACGACCTCGTAGGTGAAGCCCTCGGGCAGGTTGCTCACGCTGTAGGTGGCCTTGTGCTCCTGGCCGTCATAGGTGTAGGTGCCGCCCGTGACGTTCACCACAACCGCGGTCTCGCTCTTGGTGACGGCGATGGTGCCGTACTCGCGGGTGATGGTGTAGTTGCTCGCCTTGGTGTTGCTCTTCAGCGTGTAGGTGAACTCGTTGGACTTGGACTCGCCGGCGGCCGTGACGGAGTTGGCGAAGGTGTAGGTGTCGACACCCTGCTCGCCAACGAAGCTGCCCTCGGTGACGCTAGCGCTCTCCTGCTTGTGAGCCTTGCCGTCATAGACCCAAGAGCCATTGGCGGAGGTGATGGTAAGGGCGCGCGGCTCGATCGTGTACTGCTTGTCGACCGTACCGGTGTAGTTGCCCTTGCCCTCGATCACGACGGTGATGGTGCCGGCATCGGTGAAGTTGCCGTCCGTCGGATCGATGACGTTACCGTCCTTGTCCTTGTAGGTGACGGTGTAGTCCTTGCCCTCCTCGAGCGGGTTGCCGTCCTTGTCGTTCACCGTCGGGACCCACTTGTGAGCTTCACCGTCGTAGGTGACGTTCTCGGGGTCGTCGGTGGTGACGCCGCTATAGGACGGATCGGGGTTGCCGTCGGGGCCAGGCGTCGGGTCGATGGACTGGCCGGTCACCTTGAGGGTGCCAAGCGTGGCCTTGTCGAGCTCGTAGTTGCTCTCCTTGGCGGTGTACTCGTTGCCCTCAGCAGCCCACGTGATGGCGTAGGTGTTGTCAGCGGAGCCGACCTCGGTGATGGAACCGGTGCCCTCAACCGCAGCGGTCTCGCCGTTCACAAGGCCGGTGATGGTGGCGCCGTCAGCCTTGGTGAGCTCGGTGCCGTCATAGACCTTGGAGTCGTTGGCGGTGGCGACGCTGTACTTGGCCTTGTTCACCGTGATGGTCTCGGTGCCGGTCTTGTAGCCGTCGTAGTTGTCAGCAGAGGCGCGGACGTAAACGGTATAGGTGCCGGCGTCGGTGACGGTGACGTCGGAGAGGCTCTCGTACCAAGTCTCGCCGTCGAGGCTGTACTCGACCTTGAGGCCCTTGGGGGTCTCGCCGTTCACGCCGGTGACAGTGGCGGCGCCGGCCTGGTGAGCCTGGCCGTCATAGGTGGCGGACTGGTCATCGCCCTTGATGCTGAGGCCCTTGGACGGGTCGGCGGTGTTGTCGGCAGGAGCCTTACCCACGGTGAGGGTGCCGAGCACCTCGGTAACGGCGTAGTTATCGATGGAGCCGTTAGTGAAGCTCATGGAGTAGGTGTTCTTGCTCGAGCCTGCGTCGGTCTGGCTGCCGGTGGACTTGGCGCTCACGGCGTCGGTGCCCTTAAGGCCATCGACCGTGATCTCGCCATTGGTCAGCGCAGTGCCGTCATAGGTCTTGTTGCCGCTGCCGGTGGTAATCGTCAGCGGGGCCTTGTTGACAGTCAGAGAAGCAGTGCTGCTCTTGTCGATGTTGCTGAACTGGCTCGTGACGTCGTTGCCAGACGCATCGAAGATCGTGAAGCTGCCGACCCTGGCATACGTCTTGCCAGCGTTGGTCTGGGAGCCGCCAACGAGGCTCACCTTGGAGGTAAAGCCGGCGGGCAGGCCAGTGACTTCGTACTCGACCTTGTGCTCCGCGCCGTCATAGGTGACCTCGGCGTTCTTCAGCGTCACCTTGATGGTGCTGGGGTTCTGAACGACGCTGATCTTGCCGTCCACATAGGTGATCGCGTAGTTGTTCTCATCTGTGCCCTGCTTGAAGGAGGCAGCCTTGAAGCTGTTGGCCCTCTCCTCGCCAACGCTGGTCACGGAGTTGTAGAACTCGTACGCCTCCACGCCCTCGCCGGCCACGAAGCCCTGGCCATCGCCAGTGGAAACGATGGCCGTCGTGTTCTGGTGGGCAGTGCCGTCGTAGGTGAAGACCTCGGTGCCAGAGGTGATGGTCACCGGACGCTTGGTGATGTTGTAGGTGCGCTCGATGGAACCGGTGTAGTTGCCCTTGCCGGTGACGACGACAGTGACGGCACCGACGTTCTTGAAGTCGGTGGTCTCAGAGTCGCCACGCTTGTAGGTGAGGTCGTAGTCCACGCCCTCCTGCAGCGTCTTGTCGCCATCGGTGACAACCGGGGCCTTCTGGTGGCTCTGGCCGTCATAGACCTCATTAGTGAGGGTGGTGACGTTCATGTCGGCGCCGGTGTCGATGCTCTTGGCAGCAACCGAGAGCGTGCCGGGCTTGTTGGTAACGCTGTAGTTGGACTCGCTGTAGCCGCTCTTCCAGCTATAGGTGATGGCGTTGGTGGCGGTTTCGCCAGCGTTGGTGACGCTGCCCGTGGCCTTGAGGTCGCTGGTCTGGGCCTTGAAGAGGTCCGCGCCGGCGCCAGACGCGGTCACCGCGGCATCGCCCTGGGCGCTGCCGGTGTAGGTGAACTCGTGGCTGTTGGAGGTCAGCGTCACGGCAACCGGGTCGATCTTATAGGTCTTGGTCACGGTGCCGGAGTAGTT
>CAVIES010000027.1:0-18625 GCA_963641675.1 Anaerovoracaceae bacterium | reverse complement strand
GCTCTGGCGCGGCCCGGTGCTAGGCGGAGCCATCCGCCAGTTCTGGGGCGACACCGCCTGGGGCGAGGTCGACTACATGCTGGTTGACATGCCTCCCGGAACGGGCGACGTGGCCCTCACCGTGTTCCAGAGCCTGCCGATCGAGGGCGTCGTCATCGTCACGAGCCCGCAGGACCTCGTCTCCATGATCGTGGGCAAGGCCGTGAACATGGCGGCCGAGATGGAGGTCCCGGTGCTGGGTCTGGTGGAGAACATGAGCTACGCCACCTGCCCCTGCTGCGGAGAGCGCATCAACATCTTCGGCGAGTCCAAGCTGGCCGAGGTGGCCGCGGGCTACGGTCTGCCGGTGCTGGGGACGCTGCCCATCAACCCCGACATCGCCAAGGCCTGCGACGAGGGCACGTTCGAGGATGAGCTGCCCGAGGGCCTGCTGGCCGACGCCGTGGCGCTTGCGCTCGACCTCCCCGAGCTTGAGGTGGAAGAGCAGGAGCCGGCCCCGCGCGAGCCCACGATGGCCGAGCGTGCTGCCGCTGCTGCCGCCGCCTACAAGGCCAAGAAGGCCGCTGCTGAGGCCGCTGCCGCCGAGGGTGGCGACACCGTAGACATGACTCCCGGCGAGGTCCGCTAGGTGGCGGCCGCCGGCAAGAAGAAGGTGGGTGCTGGGGCCGCTCGCGCGCGTGAGCGCGAGCGTCTGGCCGCCGCCGCCGCTGCAACCAAGCTGCCCGAGTGCGCCGACGTGTGTGTGCTGGGCGGAGGCGCCGCCGGTCTCGCCGCCGCCATTACGGCTGCCGAGGCGGGTGCGCGTGTGGTCGTGCTGGAGCGCGACCTCGCGTGCGGCCGCACGATTCTTGCCACCGGCAACGGTCGCTGCAACTTTGCCAACACCAAGCTCGTGGCCGGCAAGTACAACCGGCCCGAGTTCGTCGATGCCGTGATGGGCACGCCCGCCGACGCGCTCAAGGCCATCCTCGACTTCTTCAGCGCCTGCGGCATGAGCTGGGCCGAGGAGGATGGCCGGCTCTACCCGCGCAGCCGCCAGGCCGCGAGCGTGAGAAACGTGCTGCTCTCCCGTGCCGCTCGCGCGGGCGTGACGCTTGCCTGCGGCCGCGAGGTCACGGCCGTTCCGCCTGCCAAGGCGGGCGAAGGCTGGCTCGTCTCGTTCGATGAAACCTGGGAGGGCGGTACCGCGGCGACGCTTGCGGCCGACGCCCTCGTCTTTGCCGGCGGCGGCGCGAGCCATGCGCTTGCCGCTAGCCTTGGCCTGCCGATCGTTGCCGACGAGCCCGTGCTTTGCGCCCTTGCGGCCCAGGGCCCCATGCCCGGCGTGCTGGAGGCCCTCGACGGCCGTCGCGCCCACTGCGTGGCGAGCCTTACGCGTGGCGCCCACGTGGTTGCCCGAGAGGCAGGGGAGGCGCTCTTCCGCCCGTACGGCCTTTCCGGCATCGTCTCGTTCGACCTCTCGCGCATGGCCCGTCCCGGCGACATGCTCGAGCTCGACCTTGCGCCCGAGGTGGACGCCTGGGAGGTGGACGGCCTCGTGGCCCAGCGCCCGGGCGACGCCCATGCGCTCGATGGCATCCTCGACCCTGTGATCGCCGCCGAGCTCATCAAGCTCGCGGGCGGCGTCAACTTCGGCGGCCTCGCCTGGCGCGTGGCACCGCTCGTGAAGGGCCTGCCCCTGCGCATCACCGGCAAGGCCGACGAGGCTCGCGCGCAGGTGACGCGCGGCGGCATTGACGTCGCTTGCGCCAACACCGACACGCTCGCCATCGAGGGCCAGCCCGGTCTTTTTGCCTGCGGAGAGGCGCTTGACGTCGACGGCGCCTGCGGTGGCTTCAACCTCGCCTGGGCTTGGGCGAGCGGCATGATCGCCGGCACCCATGCGGCAGAGCTTGGCCGTGCCGCGCGCGAGAAGCGCGAGGCCGAGGCTGCGGCCGCCGCCGAAGCCGCTCGCCTGGCTGCCGAGAAGGCTGCCGAGGCGGAGCGCCTGGCTGCTGAGGAGGGTGCCGCTAAGCCCTCTGGCCCCGCCAACTCCGGCGCACCCAAACCCAACCAAACCAAGCCTGGCGGCAAGCCCGCCAAGCCTTCCCAGAAGAACGTCTCCAAGAAGGAGTCTGCATGCTAGAGGTCTCTGGCCTTAAGGTCTCGCTTTCAAAGCTCGACGGAACGCCCGAGGCCGAGCGCCGCGCCGTGCGTGCGCAGGTGCTTCGTCGCCTGCATGCCGCACCCGACGACGTTACCGGCGTTGAGCTGCGCAAACGCTCCATCGATGCTCGTAAGAAGGAGAACGTTCACCTAACCTATACCGCCCGTGTGAGCCTGCGCGGCGGCGTCAACGCGGAACGTTCACTTCTCGCGCGCCTGGCCCGTCGCAAGGAAGACCGCGGCATCAAACAGGTAACTAACGACGCCCCGCTCCTGCCCGCCCGCATGGAGAGCGTGGCGCAGAGCCGGCCCGTGGTGGTGGGTGCCGGTTGCGCCGGCCTCTTCTGCGCGCTGGCGCTGGCCTCCGCAGGCCTTGAGCCGCTGCTCGTGGAGCGCGGCGACGACGCGGCCAGGCGCACCAAGGCCGTGGAGCGCTTCAACGAGACGGGCGAGCTGGATACCGAGAGCAACATCCAGTTCGGCGCGGGCGGTGCTGGCACCTTCTCCGACGGCAAGCTCACCACGGGCACCAAGAGCCCGCTTCACCGCCTCGTGCTTGATACGTTCGTGGAGGCCGGCGCCCAGCCAGAGATCGCCTGGGACGCAAAGCCCCACATCGGCTCCGACGTGCTGCCCGGCGTGGTCGAGCACGTCTGCGCGCGCATCACGGAGCTTGGGGGAGAGGTGCGCTGCCGCACCCGCCTTACGGGCATCGATCTCGCCGGCGGCGCAACAGCCCCGCGCGTCACGGGCGTCACGCTCGAGCGTCGTGACGAGAGCGGCATCATCGTGGAGGAGCGCGTGGCTACGAACCGCCTCGTGCTTGCCTGCGGCCACTCCGCCCGCGACGTCTTTGAGCTGCTGCGCGAGCTTGACGTGACGCTCGAGCGCAAGACCTTTGCCATGGGCGTTCGCATCGAGCACCTCCAGGCAGACATCGACCGCGCCCAGTACGGCCCGGCCGCCGGCCACCCGGCCCTGGGGGCCGCCCCCTACAAGCTCGTGAGCCACCTGCCGAGCGGCCGCAGCGCGTACTCCTTCTGCATGTGCCCCGGCGGCTACGTGGTGGCCGCTGCGAGCGAGGAGGGTGGCGTCGTCACGAACGGCATGAGCCTCGCGGCCCGTGCCGGCAAGAACGCCAACTCGGGTCTGCTCGCCAACGTCCAGCCCGACGACCTCCCCGGAGATGACCCACTGGCCGGCATCGCCCTCCAGCGCGAGTGCGAGCGTGCCGCCTATGAGCTCGGCGGTGGCGCCTACGTTGCACCCGCTCAGCTCGTGGGCGACTTCCTCAAGCGTCAACCCTCCGCAGGCGCCGGCAAGGTTGCCCCCACCTACCCCCGCGGCGTGGCATGGGGCCAGGTGGACGAGTGCCTGCCGCCTTACGTGGCAGAGACCCTGCGTGCCGCCATCCCCGACATGGCCAAGCACCTGCGCGGCTTCGACGCCGCCGACGCCGTCCTCACGGGCGTGGAAAGCCGCTCCAGCTCGCCCGTCCGTGTGACCCGCGGAGCCGATCTCCAGAGCGTGAACGTAGCCGGCCTCTACCCGGCAGGCGAGGGGGCAGGATATGCCGGCGGCATCATGAGCGCTGCCACCGACGGCCTCCGCGTGGCCCAGGCAGTGATTGATTCAATGACTCTGTAAGCCTTCTCCATAGGTTGCGCAAAGGTTGGTCAAAAAGTTGACCGCCCAACCCTATACAACTCGCGTTTTACGAGGGAAAACGCAAAATTTATACGCTTAAGTCGCACGCGCGCGCCCACCGTTCGCGCTATAGTGTGCGTGTCTGTGAAACACGCGTCCGAACTTGGGCGCGTCACAAAGAGACGCCGCGTCGCCGGGGAAAGTGGCGCGGCAGGTGTGAGCCGGATTCCGCTGGGGAGCGGACGGCTCGTACAACAAAAGAAAGGAGAGGCATGCAGTATTCACAGGAAGTGGAGAACATGTGCCCCGTCGCCAAGGGCGCCTACCACGGCCCCGCGCCCATCCCCGAGGAGGGCAAGTGGGTTCAGGCCAAGGAGATCTCTGACATCTCCGGCCTCACGCACGGTGTGGGTTGGTGCGCCCCCCAGCAGGGTGCCTGCAAGCTCACGCTGAACGTCAAGGAGGGCATCATCGAGGAGGCCCTGGTCGAGACCATCGGCTGCTCCGGCATGACCCACTCCGCCGCCATGGCTTCTGAGATCCTCCCGGGCAAGACCATCCTCGAGGCTCTCAACACCGACCTCGTCTGCGACGCCATCAACGTCGCCATGCGCGAGATCTTCCTGCAGATCGTCTACGGCCGCAGCCAGACCGCCTTCTCCGAGGGTGGCCTCCCGGTTGGCGCCTCCCTCGACGACCTCGGCAAGGGCCTCCGCTCCCAGGTCGGCACCATGTTCGGCACCAAGGCCAAGGGCGCCCGTTACCTCGAGCTCGCCCAGGGCTACGTCACCCGCATGGCTCTGAACGACAAGAACGAGATCATCGCGTTCGAGTTCCTCAACCTCGGCAAGTTCACCGACGCCATCAAGGCCGGTAAGGAGCCCACCGAGGCCATCAACGGCGCCATGGGCCACTACGGCCAGTGGGAGAACGCCGTCAAGTACATCGATCCGCGTACGGACGAGGAGACCCACGCTGTTGCCTCCACGTTCCCGGTTCACGAGTAGAAAGGGAGGGATATAGACATGGCTGTTACTTTCGAAGGCTACGAGCGCCGCATCGACAAGATCAACAAGTGCCTCGCCGAGAACGGCATCGCCTCCCTCGAGGAAGCCGAGCAGATCTGCCTCGACAAGGGCGTCAACGCTCGCGAGATCGTGCACAACACGCAGTCCATCGCGTTCCAGAACGCCGAGTGGGCCTACACCCTCGGCTGCGCGCTTGCCATCAAGAAGGGCGCCAAGACCGCCTCTGAGGCCTCTTCCATCATCGGCGAGGGCATCCAGGCCTTCACCGTCCCCGGCTCCGTCGCTGAGGACCGCAAGGTCGGTCTCGGCCACGGCAACCTCGGCGCCATGCTGCTTTCCGATGACACCGAGTGCTTCGCCTTCCTCGCCGGCCACGAGTCCTTCGCTGCCGCCGAGGGCGCCATCGGCCTGGCCCTCAACGCCAACAAGGCCCGCAAGAAGCCGCTCCGCGTCATCCTGAACGGCCTTGGCAAGGACGCCGCCCAGATCATCGCCCGCATCAACGGCTTCACCTACGTGAAGACCCAGTTCGACTACTACACGGGCGAGCTCAAGGTTGTCGAGACCATCCCGTACTCCGATGGCCCGCGCGCTGCCGTCAACTGCTACGGCGCCGACGACGTCCGCGAGGGCGTTGCCATCATGTGGCACGAGAACGTCGACATCTCCATCACCGGTAACTCCACCAACCCGACGCGCTTCCAGCACCCCACCGCTGGCACCTACAAGAAGGAGCGCCTCGAGGCTGGCAAGAAGTACTTCTCCGTCGCCTCTGGTGGCGGCACTGGCCGTACCCTGCACCCGGACAACATGGGCGCCGGCCCTGCCTCCTATGGCATGACCGACACCATGGGCCGCATGCACTCCGACGCCCAGTTCGCCGGCTCCTCCTCCGTGCCTGCGCACGTCGACATGATGGGTCTCATCGGCATGGGCAACAACCCCATGGTCGGTGCCACCGTCGCCTGCGCCGTCGCCGTGAACGCCGCCCTCAACGGCTAAACCGCTGAGCGCGCTCACATAGCGAGCCTCTAAGGCCGTCACCTTCGGGTGGCGGCCTTTTTTTGTCCGAATGGGGGAGTAGGCTCTGCTCACCGATGACTCCGGCGAGCGGCTGCATGCAGGCGCCCGGATGGGGGATACTAGGGCAGGACGTAACGCGCCGGCTTTGCGGTCGGCCTGATTTTGGAGGTACGCGTTGGGTAGATCTGGCGGCGGTAGCGCCGGCGGTGGTCGCAGCGGCGGCGGGTTCGGCGGCGGTGGCCGCTCCTCTGGCGGATTCTCCGGCGGGGGCGGCGGTGGCCGTTCCGGCGGGTTTGGCGGCGGTCGCTCCGGTGGCGGCGGCTTTGGCGGAGGCGGCGGCTTTGGTGGCGGCCGTCCCGCCGGCGGCGGCTTTGGCGGAGGGCGTCCCATGGGCGGCCCCGGCATGGGCGGCGGCTTTGGCGGAGGCTGGGGCGGCGGCTGGCGCAGCCGCGTGAGCTTTGGCCCGCAGATCAACGTCGGCCCGCAGATCAACGTCGGCGGTGGTGGCCCGGCAGGCTCCGGTCCCGAGCCCAACCACGGCTGTGGCCGCGGCTGCGGCATGGTGGCCGGCGTCTTCATCGCCCTCATGCTCGTGGCGGCGCTCTTCAGCAGCTGCTCGGGCAGCTACGGCGGCTATAACGGCTACGGCTACGAGACGAGCTCCTATACGGAGAGCTCCACCGTGCGTACCAAGCTGGATTCTTCTGACGTTTCCAAGACCGGCTGGTACACCGACGAGGACGGCGACTGGGTCCACACCGCAAGCAAGCTCACGAAGGGCCTCGAGCACTTCTATGACAAGACCGGCGTACAGCCCTACGTCTACATCCTCAAGAACGGCAGCTCCACCTCCACCAGCGAGCTCAATGAGAAGTCCCAGACCCTCTATGACGAGCTCTTCAGTGACGAGGGCCACTTCCTGCTCGTCTTCTGCGACGACGGCAACGGCTCCTACAACTGCGGCTACACCGCGGGCTCCAAGGCCGCGACCGTGATGGACGGCGAGGCCATCTCCACGCTCCAGACCCAGCTCGAGCTTGCTTATGCCACGGCCGACTCAGACGAGGAAGTCTTCTCCGACGCGTTCTACAACACGGCCGACTCCATCATGGCCGGTGCGGAGAACGAGGCAAAGGAGGAGCGCAACAAGACGGCCGGCATGATCGTGGCCGGCATCGTGGTCGTGGGCGCCGTGGTGTTCTTCGTGGTGCGCCAGCGCAAGAAGGCGGCCGACGAGAAGCGCAAGCGCGCCGACGAGATCCTCAACACCCCGCTGGAGAAGTTCGGCACCCAGGGCGGCAAGAGCGTGGAGGACCTCGCGGCCAAGTACGAGGGCAACGACGCCAGCGCCTCTGCGAGCTCCGCCGGCCCGGGCACTGCTGGTACGAGCTCAGCGCCCGTGCCTCCCACCGGCATGGACGCCTCCGCGACCGCCGCGACAACGAGCGCGGCCACGTCAGAGCCAGCCTCCGAAGCTCCCGTGCCTCCCACCGGCATGGACGCCTCCGCAGGCTCGACGGACTCCACCTCAACCGCTGATGGAGACTCCGCGGCAGGCGAATAGCCGTGCGTTCGCAATGGGTACCATCCAGCTAGACCGGTTATCAAAGCCACGTCCGCTCACCTCACGAAAGGAACTGACATGAGCATCCTGGACCGCTTTACCACCATCGTTAAGGCCAACATCAACGAGCTCCTCGACAAGGCCGAGGACCCGGCGAAGATGGTCGACCAGTACCTGGTTGACCTTGGCGACAACCTGGCCGAGGTCAAGAAAGAGACCGCCGGCGTCATGGCCGAGGAGAAGCGCTGCCAGCGCCTCGTGGACGACAACAAGGCCGAGTCCGAGCGCATGGAGAACCTCGCCAAGAAGGCACTCGCCGCCGGCAACGAGGACGACGCCCGCACCTTCCTCACCAAGAAGCAGGAGCTCGACGCCACTGCCGAGCAGCTCAAGAAGGCCGCCGACGCTGCCACGGCCAACGCCGAGAAGATGCGCCAGATGCACGACAAGCTCGTGAGCGACATCGAGAGCCTCAAGACCCGCCGCGAGACCATCAAGGCCAAGGCCGCCGTCGCCAAGACCCAGACCATGGTGAACGACCTCACCAGCGGCACCGACCACGCCGCCGGCGCCATCGACGCCTTCAACCGCATGGAGGAGAAGGTCGACCGCCAGCTCGACACCGCCGAGTCCATGGGCGAGCTCAACGAGAAGCCCGCGAATGACGTGGACTCCCTGGCCGCCAAGTACGACGGCGCCGCCGACACCGCCGCGGTGGACGACGCCCTCGCCAAGCTCAAGGCCGAGATGGGCCTCTAAGCCCTAGCGACATAGCAAGCCCAAGAGGCCGCAAGCTGTATAAGCTTGCGGCCCTTTTTTCGTCTATAGAACCGTGACCCCGCACGCCGGTGACCGACCGGCAACGTCTCCATTGCTGCCACAAGACCCCATGTGCTCACCACGCTCCAGCCAGGTCAACAACAGGGGGCTCGGGTGGGGGTTGAGAAAACATTCCGCAGCAGCCTATGAAACGAAACCCTCTGTTGCATGCGAGCGAGGACGTTTTCGAAACCCCCCACCCGAGCCCCCGTCGCCTCACAAAAAATGGCTCCCACGTGCGGGGACACGTGGGAGCCGGGTGGGCGCGGTGATGGGAAACACCTGCTGCCCGATGGCCGGCGTGCGGGGACACGGGGCGGCCATGCTGCCGGGCTGTGCGGGGACACGTGCCTCGGCCTTGGGCTTTAGTTCGCGGGGGAGAGGACCCGCGAACATCGGGAAAAACTACTTCAGGAAGCGGAACGGGCTCATGCCGGCGTAGGTGGCGGCACTGCCAAGCTCGTCCTCGATGCGGAGGAGCTGGTTGTACTTGGCCACGCGGTCGGTGCGGCAGGGGGCACCGGTCTTGATCTGGCCGGCGTTGGTGGCAACCACGATGTCGGCGATGGTGGTGTCCTCGGTCTCGCCGGAGCGGTGGGAGACCACTTGGGCGTAGCCGTAGCGCTCGGCGGTGGCCATGGCCTCAAAGCTCTCGGTGAGCGAGCCAATCTGGTTCACCTTCATGAGGAGCGCATTTGCGGCGCCGAGCTTGATGCCCTTCTCAAGGCGCGTCTTGTTGGTGACGAAGAGGTCGTCGCCCACGAGCTGCACCTTGTTGCCGATGGTACGGGTGAGGTTGGTCCAACCGTCCCAGTCCTCCTCGGCAAGGCCGTCCTCGATGGAGATGATCGGGAACTTGGCGATGAGCTCGGCCCAGTAGTCCACCATCTCGTCGCTCGTGAGGGTGCGGCCCTCGCCCTTGAGCTCGTAGAGGCCGGTCTCTTTGTTGTAGCACTCAGAGGTGGCCGGATCCATGGCGTACATGAAGTCCTCGCCGGGCTTGTAGCCGGCCTTCTCCACGGCGCGCTCGATCCACTCAAAGGGCTCGGCGTTGGTCTTGAGGTTGGGGGCAAAGCCGCCCTCGTCGCCCACGCCGGTGGCGTGGCCGGACTCAGAGAGGACGCCCTTGAGGGTGTGGTAGACCTCGGTGCACCAGCGCAGCGCCTCAGAGAAGGTGGGGGCGCCCACCGGCATGATCATGAACTCCTGGAAGTCCACGTTGTTGTCGGCGTGCACGCCGCCGTTGAGGATGTTCATCATCGGCGTGGGCAGCGTGTGGGCGTTGGGGCCGCCGAGGTACTTGTAGAGGGGAAGACCCGTGCTCTCGGCCGCGGCGCGGGCGACGGCCATGGAGACGCCGAGGATGGCGTTGGCGCCGAGCTTGCCCTTGTTGGGGGTGCCGTCGGCCGCGATGAGGGCGGCGTCCACGGCGCGCTGGTCAATCGCGTCGAGGCCGAGGACGGCGTCGGCGCACTCGTCGTTCACGTGCTCGACGGCCTTGAGGGTGCCCTTGCCGCCGTAGACGGCCTTGTCGCCGTCGCGAAGCTCAACGGCCTCAAACTCGCCGGTGGAGGCGCCGGAGGGAACGATGGCGCGGCCAAAGGAGCCGTCGTCAAGCGTCACCTCGACCTCGACGGTGGGGTTGCCACGCGAATCGAGCACCTGGCGGCCGTAGACATCAATGATCTCGCTCATAGGTAAGTCTCCTTCTTGGCCCCGTTTGGGCCGTTCCGTAGGGCGTGGGAGCCCGCCCCTGGGCCCCTTGCCGACTTGCTGCAGACATATATACCACTAGTTAACCGGTATTTACTTTACAAACCGAAAAAAGTTAGCCGTGGTTTACGAACTATACATATACCGAGGTAGATTGCGTGGGAAATTTAGGGAATGTGGAATGCCGGCGAGCGTGAGAGTGATGTCTCCTCGTTTGTCGACGCGCTCGCACGGCGTCCTATGGCCTGCCGGTGCACACGGCCGACGTCTCGCATTCCGTGGGCGAGCGCCTCGTACGCCGCCCTCAACGCCTCCGCGCTCTACGCCTGCCCGCTGGCAGCCCGTGCCCAACGTTATCATTAGAACCCTTGAAGTTGCGCGCGTGAGAGGGGAGGGACATGGACGGCAAGGCATGGCGGCTCGTGTGCGTGGGCCTCTTCAACCAAATCGGCTTCCAGGCCTGCTACTCGGTTGGCATCATCGGCTGCGCCACCTATATGCTCGGCCTCGACGCCTTTGGGGTCACCGCCCTCGTCCTCATCCTCAACGTGGTGATGCTTCTGGGCTACTCGCTCGCGGGCGCCCTCATCGACCACGTGGGCCCGCGCCCCGTGCTCGTGGCGGCCTCGCTCATGCCGCTCTTCGTGGGCCTTGGCGCGCTCCTGCTGCCCATGAGCTTCCCGGTGCTCGTGGTGCTCGCCATTATGCTGGCACTCGCAGGCTCCGTCTCATCCACCTGCGTGGAGACCTACCCGCGCTTCCTTGATGACTCTCCCGTAAAGCTCGTGCGCCTGAACTCGCTCACCAACACCGCCACCTCGGTCTCGCTCATCATCGGGCCCACCATCGCGGGTGTCATCACGGCGGCGAGCAGCAACAAGTTCACCTTCGCCATCCTGGTGGTGCTCGCGCTTCCCTCCACCGCGCTCGCGGCCACGCTCGTGGAGCGCCTGCGGCCGGAGAAGAGTGCCGAGGCCCCTAAGAGCAAGACGCCACTCCTCTCCAAGCTCGCTGAGGGTGCCCGCGCCACGCTCGCAAGCCCGGCGCTGGGGCTTCTCTTCTGCATCTGCTTCTTTGGATATCTCGGCTTTGGCGCCTTCGACTCGCTGGAGAGCCTCTTCTATAGGGACGTGCTCCAAGCGGGCTCCGAGTGGATGGGCTGGATCACGGCCATCGCCGGCATTGGCGCCACGCTGGGCTCGCTTGCCGCCGCACGCGTGCCGACGCGCCTCTTTAACCTGCGCTTCCTCTGCGTGCTCGTGGTGATTGAGGGCCTGGGCGCCATTCTCTACGTGGGCACCTCGTCCATACCCTGCGCCGCCACGGGCCAGTTCCTCGTGGGCGTGGCCAACGGCGCGCTCGTGGTCCTGCGCAGCGCGCTTACCCAGAAGAGCTGCAAGCTCGAGAACCTCGGCAGCGTGAGCGCCATCATGCGCGTGGGCAGGAACTCCGCCGGCACGCTGCCGCTCTTCGTGGCGCCCTTCCTCTCCGCCGCCTTTGGCGTGCAGCCGGTGCTCGTGGGCGCCTCCGCGCTTGTTGCCTGCATCGGCGCCGGTCTCTACCTCGCCGCCCGTCGCACGCGCGGGTAGGGGAGAGCAGCATCCGGCGCGGGCCTGAAGCGCCGGCGCTTGCTCAGCCAAACAGCCTTGTAAGTGCCTGGCGTTGATCTGCGCTGCCCACGCTCGCCATTCGCCCGCGTCGCCGCGCGCCCCGCGACCTGCCGATGTTACCGTCCTGACACAATGGGCGGCCGCCGGCTGGCTCGCGTGGCCCCGTGCCGTAAAATGGCACACGTTTATGCTTCAAGACCAACGGGAGGCCCCATGGCACTCAGCGAAGCCGACGTCCGCGGCATTGCGGACTACGCGCGCATCTCGCTCACAGACGAAGAGCTCACCGAGATGACCACCTACATGAACGGCGCCATCACCGGCGTGCTCGAGCCGGTGCTCCAGTACGGCGAGGCCGACGTCCCACCCACCTTCCATCCCATCGGGGACCTCTCCAACGTCATGGGCGAGGACGTGGAGGCTGCCGGCCTTTCCCTCGAGGACGCCCTGCTCGACGCCCCCTCCGCCAAGGAGCGCTACTTCCGCGTGCCCTCCATCCTGGGAGAGGGAGGTGAGGCATAGTGGCCACGCTCGACACCCTCTCTGCCTCCCAGATCCGCGCCGGCATCGTCGCCGGCGACTTCACCGCCACCGAGGTGGCCAACGCCGCGCTTTCCGCGGTTGAGGCCCGCGACGGCGCCGTCCAGGCGTTCCTGCAGGTCTCGCCCGAGCTCGCGCTCGAGGCGGCCGGCCGCATCGACGCCGCCCGCGCCGCTGGCGAGGAGCTACCCGCCCTTGCCGGCGTGCCGCTTGCCATCAAGGACAACATGATGCTCACCGGCACGCGCACCACCTGCGCCAGCCGCATGCTCGAGAACTACGAGAGCGTCTACACCGCCACCTGCGTGGAGCGCATGCTCGCTGCGGGCTGCCTTCCCATCGGCAAGGCCAACATGGACGAGTTCGCCTTTGGCTCCTCCACGGAGAGCTCGGCCTTCCACCGCACCAACAACCCCTGGGACCTCGAGCGCGTGCCCGGCGGCTCCTCCGGCGGATCTGCCGCCGCGGTGGCTGCCGGCGAGGTCACGCTCGCCCTTGGCTCCGACACCGGCGGCTCCATTCGCCAACCGGCCGCGCTCTGCGGCGTCGTGGGCATGAAGCCCACCTATGGCGCCGTGAGCCGCTACGGCGTGGTGGCCTTTGGCTCCTCGCTCGACCAGGTGGGCCCCTTCGGCCGCAGCGTGGCCGACGTGGCGCTTGCCATGAACGCACTCGTGGGCACGGGCCGCGACCCCAAGGACTCCACCAGCCAGGACTGCGCGGTGGACTTCACCGAGCACATGGAGGACGGCGTCGCCGGCAAGCGCGTGGGCATCATCCGCTCCCTCATGGAGGCGGAGGGCCTTACGCCCGAGGTGAAGGCTGCTGTCAGCGCCGCCGCGGAGTCACTGCGCGAGCAAGGCGCCGAGCTCGTAGACGTGGAGCTTCCCAACCTCGACGCCGCCATCGCCGCCTACTACGTGCTTGGCCCCTGCGAGGCCTTCTCCAACCTCGCGCGCTTCGACGGCGTGCGCTACGGCTACCAGGAGCCCGACTGCACCAACCTCGCCGACCAGAGCGCCCTCTCGCGTGCCCACGGCTTTGGCGCCGAGGCCAAGCGCCGCCAGATGCTCGGCGCGTGGCTGCTCTCCAGCGGCGTCTACGAGAAGTACTACCTCGCGGCCCAGAAGGCGCGCACGCTCATCACGCGCGACTACGCCGCCGCCTACGAGAAGGCCGACGTCATCCTCATGCCGGCGAGCCCCACCTGCGCGTTCAAGTTCGGCGAGCTCTCAGACCCCACGCAGATGTACCTCTCTGACCTCTACACCATCAGCATCAACATCGCCGGCAACGGCGGCATCTCGGTGCCGCTTGGCCTTGGCGCGGATTCCGGCATGCCCATGAGCGCCCAGCTCGTGGGCCCGGCCTTCAAGGACCGCCGCCTCATCACCTTCGCCCGCGCGGTGGAGAAGGGCGCGGCCGAGGCCGCGGGCAACGCCAGCGGCACCGCGCTTTCCGTGGCACCGGCCTTTGCCGGGAAGGGAGGTGAGCTCTAGTGAAGAAGCTCAACGAGGTCCTAGAGGACTGGGAGGCCGTCATCGGCCTGGAGATCCACACCGAGCTCACCGCGCTCGACACCAAGATGTTCTGCAACTGCCGCCTTAGCCACGACGACGAGCCCAATGCCAACGTCTGCCCGGTGTGCCTGGGCCTTCCCGGCGCCCTGCCGGTGCCCAACAAGCGCGCCATCCAGTCCATCGTGAAGGCGGGCCTTGCCACGAACTGCCAGATCATGCGCCACAGCATGTTCTATCGCAAGCACTACTTCTATCCCGACATGGCCAAGAACTTCCAGACCACGCAGGGCCCGGTGGCCTTCTGCATGCACGGCCACCTCGACCTCGAGGTGACGGGCCGCGGTGCCGCCGAGCGCCCGGAGTGCGCCTTTGGCGAGGCCGAGGCGGCGAGCCTCGCGAGCGCCAGCGCCAATGCCGTGGGTCTTTCCACCGCCATGAGCGAGCACCTGCCCGAGGGCAAGGCCTCCAGCCAGGGCACCTACGACACCGCCAACCTCGCTATTCCCGTGCGCGCGGAAGACGGCTCCTACACGGTGCCCATCCGAATTCTCCGCATCCACATGGAGGAGGACGCCGCCAAGATGGTCCACGTGGGCGGTGAGGAGGGCCGCATCGGCGGCGCCACCGAGAGCCTCATCGACTACAACCGCTGCGGCACGCCGCTCATCGAGCTCGTGACCGAGCCCGACCTCCGCACGCCCGAGGAGGCGCGCCTCTTCATGGAGAAGCTCCGCCGTGTGTTCCTCACGCTCGGCATCTCCGACTGCTCCATGGAGAAGGGCTCCATGCGCTGCGACGGCAACGTGAGCCTGCGCCGCCGTGGCGAGACCCGCCTGGGTACCAAGACCGAGCTCAAGAACCTCAACTCCTTCAAGGCCCTGCACGACGGCCTGGAGTACGAGATCTGCCGCCAGGCCGAGGTGCTGGAGGAGGGCGGCATCATCTACCAGGAGACCCGCCACTGGGAGCCGAGCCGCAAGCGCACCGTGGTGATGCGCGTGAAGGAGACGGCCGACGACTACCGCCTCTTCCCCGACCCCGACCTCGCCCCCTTCGACCTCACGGACGACTTCATCGCCGGCTGCGAGGCCGAGATTCCGGAGCTTCCGGACGCCAAGCGCGACCGCTATGTGGAGTCCTTCGGCCTCAAGCGCGCAGACGCCGCCCAGCTTGCGGGCGACCCTGCGCAGGCGAGCTTCTTTGAGGAGGTCGCGGCCCAGGTGGAGCCCAAGGTGGTGCCCACCGTGGCCAACGTTATGGTGAACCTCGCCCCTGCCTACGACGCCCTCACGACGGTCCAGGTGGCGAGCATCTCGGCGCTTCTCGCCGAGGACGCCATCGCCTTCGCCCAGGCGCGCGAGGTGCTGGAGGCCGTGAACGGCACGGGCGAGGACCCGGCCAAGGTCGTGGACGAGCGCGGCATGCGCCAGACCACCGACACGGGCGCGCTCGAGCCCATCGTGGACGAGGTGCTTGCCCGCTGCACCGACCAGGCCCAGCAGTACCGCGACGGCAACACCAAGGTTATCGGCTTCCTCGTGGGCCAGTGCATGAAGGCTTCCAAGGGCTCGGGCAACCCCAAGCTCTTCAACCAGCTGTTGGCGGAGAAGCTTAGCTAGCCGCAAAGCGCAAAAACGCACCAATCAAATAGGGCCCTTGCCGCAGGCAGGGGCCCTATTTTTGTATGTGCCCGTATGGTGTGCGAGGCTGCTTGTGGCTTATACTCAATCTGTATGTTTGTATGCATCGGGCGCGCCTGCGCCCGGCAAACGGAAGGACTAGCCTTGGCACCCAAGAAGAGGCTTCTCGCCATCGTGTTCGCCCTGTTCGCGGCCGCCTTCGCGCTCATGCCCGCCTACGCCTTCGCAGACGACGTGACCGTGATCACGGCCAAGATGGTAGGCGACAGCAGCACCTACACCATCGGCACAAGCGGCAACTACAAGTTCGACGACGGGCTCTCCAAAGTGAAGGAGCTCATCGTCAACAACAGCGCCAAGGTCGACCTCGACCTCAACGGGTGCACCATCGCCGCCGACAGCGCCGGTTGCGTCACCGTGAAGAGCAGCGCAAAGCTGACGCTCCACAATGGCACCCTCACGCAGCAGAACCCGAGCCACACCGCCGTGCGCGTCGACAGCAACGCCACCGTCAACCTGAGCGACCTTACCGTTAGCTGTGTCGACCACGCCTGCATCGACGTCCAAGACGGTACCGCCAACATCTCGGGCGGCACCTATACGACCGCTAACTCGGACTCTTCCAGCGAGGCCGTTGTCCAAACCAACTATGGCAAGGCCTACATCCTGGGAGGCACCTTCACGAGCACCAACGGTGCTGGCGTCACCCGCTCCGAGAAGAGCGACCACGTCATTCTCTATGGTGGCAGCTTCTCGGCCGCGCCGGAGTCCAGCTGCAAGCTTGCCGGTGACGGCACCAGCGTCTATGCCGTCCTCTACAACTCCGCCACCGGCACCTATGACGTGGCCAGCAAAGACTCCGTGCTCGAGAGCGCGCAGTATTCCGTCTCCGCCGACGGCTACGTGACCGTTTACTTCGCCGATGAGGCCAGCGCCAAAGAGTACGCCACCGCCCACGACGCCGAGGTCGTTCTCGTTAAGGTTACGGTCACGTTCGACACGGACGGCGGCTCCGAGGCCCCGGCCTCCCAGACCATCGCCTATGGCGAAAAGGCCACCAAGCCCGAGACCGATCCCACCAAGGAGAACTACGCGTTCCAGTACTGGGCCCTCAACGGTTCCGAGTACGACTTCTCTGGCGCAGTAAAGAGCAACATCACCCTCAAGGCCGTCTGGAAGTACCAGGGCCCGGTCTGCAAGATCGGCGACACCACCTACACGAGCCTCCAGGACGCCATCAACGCCGTTCAGGACGGCCAGACCATCGTGCTCACCGATGACGTCAGCGAGTGCGTCACGGCCAAGGAGCACACCTTCACGATCGACCTTGGCGGCAAGACGCTGACGAACGGCGACAACAGCGACACGCTTAGTGTCGCGGGCACCGCAAACGTCACGCTCAAGAACGGAGCGATGTCGGCGTCTTGGACTAACGATGTGGTTTACCTGTATAGCTCCGACGCTGCCGTTACCGTTCAGGACGGCGTCTCTGTGACGACTGGCGACAGCTCTTGGGCTGCTCCCATATACGTCAGCGAGGGCAACCTCACCATCAACGGTGGCACCTTCTCCGCTGCGAGTAGCGATACCATTTACGTCGAAGGCGGTTCTGTCGTCATCAACGATGGCACCTTTACGTGCTCCTACAGTGATGACGAGTACTCCGTCGTGTACGTATTCGACGATAATGACGAATCGCCGAAGGTGACCATCAACGGCGGAACGTTCTCCGGCAAGGAGTCTGCCGTCTATGCAGACGCGGATTCCGAAGTCGTCATCAACGGCGGCACCTTTACCTCCGAAGAGTATTTTGCGCTTAACGCGGAGTACAGCACCGTGACCGTCAACGGTGGCACCTTTACCGCCAAGGACAGCTCTTACGCTAACGTCGTGGGCAACTTTGCCGACCTCACGATCAACGGCGGCACATTTGGCAGCTCCTCCACCGAGAGCGGTGTTGCGCTAGCCGTCAGGCTGGGCAGCGACTACGGCTCTCTCAACATCAGCGATGGCGACTTTTACGGCGACATGGCATACGACGAGTCGGATGATTACTTCACCGCAGTTGCCTCTGGTGGCACGTACAGCCTTGACGGCACCGAGCTCATCGGCAAGATCCTCGAGAAGGGCAAGGCCCTCTTCTGCAACGCGCAGGGCAGGGTAAAGGTCGTGGACGAGGCCGACGCGAAGGCGAGCGCGTGCAAGGTCCTTCGCTTTACCTTTGACAACAACCAGTACGTGTACTACTTCGAGAATGCGAGCAAGGCCGAGGAGCTCTACAACAAGTTTAAGGACCACCTTGCCGACGTCTCCATCCACAGCATCTACCACGTGACGTTCAAGACCAAGGGCGAGGCCGTTGCCACCGCAGACTGCGAGGAGGGCGAGGCCGTGGGCACCCTGCCCGAGGCCGGCTCCGTCGAGGGCTACGACTTCGTGGGCTGGTGCGCGGGCGACACCTACGACGAGGCCAACAAGGTCACGGCCGAGACCGTCCCCACCAGCGACCTCACCGTGAACTCCTTCTGGCTCAAGAAGGGCTCCGACGAGGGCGACCAGCCGACCGACGAGCCCTCCGACAAGGGCGGCAAGTCCGACGAGTCCGGTGACAAGGGCTCCGACAAGGTCATGCCCCAGACCGGCGACGTGGCCTCCATGGCCGCCGTCGCGGCCGCTGCGGGCGCGGCCCTCGCGGGTATCGGCGCCTTCCGCCGCCGCAAGTAGGGGAGCGCCGAACTGGTTCCACCGGAACTAACGTAACAGCTGAGGCCTGGCACCAAACGGTGTCGGGCCTCTTTTAGTTTGCGGCGGTTTGATGCGCGATGTTTCCAGTCCATGCGCGGAAAGCCTTTTGGCCTGTGCTCGTGCGATGTGGCGAGGCTGTTAGGGTTTAAACTCAACCTGTATGTTTGTATGCAACGGACGCCCTTTGCGCCCGACTTTGGAAGGACATGCCTTGGCACCCAAGAAGAGGCTTCTCGCCGTCATGCTCGCTCTAGTCGCGACGATCTTCGCGCTCGCGCCGGTTGCTGCCTTCGCAGATGGTGCAACCACGTTCGTCGCAAGCATTGGCGAGACCAACTACGCGACCCTTCAGGACGCCGTCAATGCCGTGGCCGATGGCCAGACCATCACGCTTCTTGCGGATGCCACCGAGTGCGTGGAGATTGAGAGCCACACCTTCACGCTCGACCTCAATGGCAAGACGCTCAAGAACTCCGGGGATGACAACACCCTCCTCATCAGGGGGACGGCAAACGTCAGCCTCATCTCAAACGGGGGAGACGGCAGCGTTAAGAGCATCGGCGGCAACGGCGCGATTCAGATGGATGGGTCCGCCTCTCTCACGATTAGTTCCGGCGTGAACGTCTATGCC
>CAVIES010000026.1:0-18638 GCA_963641675.1 Anaerovoracaceae bacterium | reverse complement strand
TCGTTGGTGCCCACGAACGTGCCGTCGGTCCACAGGCGACTGATGCCGGAGTCGGTGTTGTTGGCGGGCACGAGCACGCCGCCCGTGGAGGTGGAGCCCTCAGCCTCAACGTACTGCAGGTACATCACGCCATTGCTCTCAGCCAGGCCAGAGCGGTAGCCTGCGGGCACGCTCACTTCCTTGAGGATGTACCTGGTGTAGTCATCGGCGGCCAGGGTATCGAAGTTGATGACGTAGGGATCGTCTGCATCGTCGCGGATGAGGGTGAGCTTGCCGTTCTCGTCGGTCGTGCCCTTGGCCAACGGGGTGTCGTAGTTCTGGTTCCAGTTCTCGTCGGCGCTATAGAGCTCAAAGGTGGCGCCCTCGACGGCGTTGCCGTTCTGGTCGACCTTGCTGACCTCAGACTGCGGGGTGCTCTGGAGGTTGAACTTAAGGTACATGTTGGAGGCGCTGGCGCCGCGCTCGAGGTAGAAGAACTTGAGCGTGTGCTTGGAGTTGTCCAGGAAGGTGCTGCCGTCGAACTTCTTGTCGACCGCCTCCTTGGCGGCCGCGATCTCGTCATCGGTCGCGTCGGAACCGAGGGCCTCGACGGCGGCCTCCTCAAAGAGAGCCTTCAGGGTCGTCGCCGTGCCGCTGTTGACGGTCACATTGCCCGTGGAGAAGTCGATGTCCAGCGTGGCCTTGCTGTGGATGCCGCCCAGGTCGCCCACCAGGACGTCGTCGATGTAGACCCAGACGTCGTCGTCGCCGGAGAACTCATAGCTCATCGCCTCGCCGGTGGAGACCATGCCGTCCTTGGGCTGCACGAAGGAGGTCTCCATCGTCACGCCGATGTGGTGGTTGACGACGGAGTTGCTGTCGGCGGTCACGCTCGTTTTGGCAGTGCCCTTCGACGTATCGAAAACATCCGAGGCGGTCTGGTTCTTGGTCAGCGGGAAGAACTGGCCCACGGACGAACCATTAGCGTTGTAGACAGCCGGCAGGCTGTAAACGGAGAAGGTGTTGGTAGAGGTGTTAAGCAGGGCAAAGTTGTCCGCGCAGTTGTACTCGTAGTAGCCGTTAAGAAGCTGGAACAGGCCCTTCACGCCGGAATAGGTCCTCTTGCCGGCAACCGAATTCGTCGTGCTCGTGGCGTCGTTGGAGTTGAAGAGGTACGCGAGGGACTCGTCGGTCACCGTGGCGGTGGTTCCGTCCACGGTGTAGGTGCCGCCCTTGATCATCGGGTAGCCGTTAACGAGGTTGCGGTATACGTATGAGGTGATCGCGGAACTGCCGCTCCACTTGTTGATGCCCGTGCCTTTGCCCAAGTTGAACTGCAGCTGGTGGCCGCTGTTGATTCCCGTGGTCCCCCACACCGTAGAGATGTCGCTCTCGGAGGTGATCCAGTAGTCGAACAGGCTCATCGTCGTGTTCGTCGGATCGTCGGTGTCAACCGTGGTCACCGCGGCGTTGGCCGTGGGCACTGCCACGGTGGCAGCGAGGAGCACCGCTGCCGCGGCGCTCAGAAGACCCTTGAGAAGCGATTGCTTTGTCCTGCTAGAGCCATTCTTGGAATAGATGCTCATTGGGACGTCCTCTCCGCGATATACCCAGCTTGGTCGTTTGATCTGGCTACCAGCCAACACGCATCGCTGCTTTGCGACCAAAACAGGTGCTAGGACCTGTCGCGGAGTACCAAGTGGGGTGCGATTCGTGTGGCCAGAGGGCCATGGGTGTGTTTACTTGGCATATGTCTTTTCAAGACTCTAGCTCAACTTGAGGGTTAGTGTCGCAGGTTTTTTGTAAAGAATTCAACTTTCTTGGCAAATGCTTGCTGGTAAGCGCGCCATGCAAACAAAAAGGGCGGGCGACCTGGTTGGCCACCCGCCCTTTGCGAGTTTATGCCGGCCGCTCTCGCAGCCTTGGCGCTCCCCTACTGGCGCTTGCGGAGCTGGGCCGCACCCGCAGCCACGAGGGCCACGCCGGCCGCCACGGCAACCGCAACGCCCGTGGTGGCGTCGCCGGTCTGCGGCATGGCCTTGCCGCCCTGGCCGCTGCCATCGGCGCCGCCATCGCCGTCATCGCCCTTAGGCGCCGTGTAGGTGTTGGCAAACGTGGGCACCTCGCCCTCGGGCAGGCCGTCGTAGGTAAACGTCACGTCATAGCCGCCGTTGAGGTTGTCGGTGACCACCACGGTGACGGTGTAGGTCTTCTCGTCGGTGGTGACGCCGTCCTTGTCGCTCGTCTGCTGCTTGATGGTGTAGGTGTAGGTGCCGGGCTCAGCAGGGAGCTCGATGCCGCTGAGGATCACCGTGCCATCGGCGTTGTTCTTGCCCGTGGCCACGACGTTGCCGTCCTTGTCGAGAACCTCGATGGTAAAGTCGCCCTCGCCGAGGCTGCCGCCGTCGAGCGTGACCTTGGAGCTCAGGTCAACCGTGGGCGTACCAGAGGCCTCATAGGTGTTCTCGAACGTGATCTGGTCTACCTTCTCGGGCTCCTGCTCGTCACCCTTGGTCTTGGTGATCTCGCGATCAACCACGAGCTCGTGGGTGTCCTTGTCCTCCGTGACCTTATAGGTGACGGTGTAGACCGAGTTGTCGTAGGTCACGCCGCCGCGCTCGCCCGTAGGCTGGTACACGGTGTAGGTGTAGGTGCCCGTCTGGGTAAAGGTGGGCTCGTTGCCAGAGAAGGTGCCATCCTCGCCAAGCTCGAGCGTGGACTCGGTGCCATTCGGATCCTTAACGGTGACGGTGAGGCCATCGTTCTCGTCAAAATCGCGGCCGCTCATGGTGTCGGTGCCGGCGATGGCGTTGCCCTTGACGGCCGCAGGCGTGAACTTGTTGCCGAAGGCGATGGACTCCTTCTCGGTCTCGCCCACCTTGATGGAGGTGGAGGCGCTGAGCTCGCCGCCCTTGTCCTCAACGATAACGGTGACGGTGTAGACCGTCTCGTCGTAGGTAACGGTGGAGTCCTCGCCCTTGTTCTGCTTCACCTCGTACACATAGGTGCCGGCGGCGGCGTAGGTCATGTCGCCGAAGGAGAATGCCGTGCCCGTGTTGGAGACGGTGCTAGTGGTCGGCATCGGGGCCTCGACGCCATCCGGCTTGCTCGTGTTCGTGATGGTGTAGGAGAACTCGCCATCGGCAATCTGGCGCGTGGTGCCGGGGTCGGTGTTCTCCAGCGTCACGGAGCCAGAGACGCTCGCGCCCGCGCTCGTGGGCTCGTAGGTCTTGTTGAAGGAGATGGAATCCTTGGTGGAGGACTCGCCGCCCTTGGTGGCGGTGATGGTGGTGCTCTCGATGACGAGGTTGCCGTCGCCGTTGTCCTTCACCACGTAGACGACCTCGTAGCTCGTGCCGTCGGGCGTGGTGCCGGCGGGCTGGGTGCCCGTGGTGTTCTCTGTCACGGTGAACTTATAGGTGCCGGCCACCGGGAACTCAAGGGTGCCAAAGGTGAACTTGGCCTCTTCGTCGTTCGCCACGGTCTGGTCGGAGTACTCGGTAGTGCAGCCGCTCGGCTTCTCGGTGTTGTGGATGGTGAAGTTGAACTGGCCGCCCTCAACCTTGAAGTCGTTGCCGGTGCTGGGAGTGACGTCCACCGAGCCGCTCGGCGTGACGGAGACGGAGGTGGCGGAGTAGGTGAGCGTGAAGTTCGGCGCCTCGGTCGTGCCCTCGCTCTCGTCCGTCTTGTCATAGACGGCGCTGGCGACGAGCTTGCCCTCGCCGTTGTCGGTCACCGTGACCGTCAGGGTGTGGAAGCTGGCATCGTGGTAGACGCCGTCCGTGGTCGTGTCGGCCATGGCGTCCCTCAGCCTGTAGGTGTAGGTGCCCGGCTTGTCGTAGGAGATTGAGCTAAAGCCCACGGAGCAGGAGTTGGTGCCAGCCGTAACGCCGGCGACCCTGCTCTCCAGCGTGCTCGAGCCATCCGCGTTCTGCAGCACGTAGGTGAAGGCGTCCTTGGCGGTAAAGCTGCGGCCGGTGATGGTGGTGGTGCAGCCGATGGCAACCGGGTCGGTGGGCTTGACCTTGCCCTCGGTCTCGCCCTGCTTGGCGGTGCCATAGTAGTTGCCGAACGCGGCGCTCGTGGCGGCGTCTGCCGTGGCGGTACCGGAGGCGACGTTGGTGCTCTCGCCGTTCACCGTGGTGACGTAGGCGCTCTCCTCGGACTGCGTAACGGAGTAGGTGGCGTTGTTGGGCAAGCCGCTGAGCACCTTCTCCTCGCCGTTCTTGAGCGTGAACGTAGCCTTGCCGTCCACGAAGGTGAGGCCACCGAACTCGCCGGTGACGTTGGTGCCGTCGGCGTACTTGAGCTCAACCGTGTAGGTGAACTCCTTGTTTGCGCTGGGGCTGAAGCCCTCCTCGGCCGTGACGGTGTTGCTCACCGTGAGCGGCTGGGCCGTGGCGTAGCTGTTGGTGAAGGTGCAGACGTGGCTCTCAACGGCCTCGTTCACAACGTTACCCGAATCGTCGGTCACCTTGGTGGTGGCGACGCTCTTGACTTGGAGCTTGGAGTCCACGTCGCCAACGACCACGGAAACCAGGTACTTCGCCTGGGACGAGGTGAGGTTGTCGGCATCGGTGGCGCTGGCCGCCTTCTCGGTGACGTAGTACTCGTACGTGCCAACCGCGCTGTAGTTGCTGACGTTGGTGAAGTTGCCGGTGGTCACGCCCTTGCTGAGCACGACGTCGCCGCCGGGCACGTGACCCTTGGCAGCGTCGTTGGCCGCCTCGATGGAGAAGGTGAAGCGATCGGCGTCCTGCCAGTCGCGACCAGAGAGGACCTTGGCCACCTTGAGGTAGTCGGCGCCGGAGAGCGAGGCGTCATCGGGCGTGTAGACGTTCACGAAGCTCGCCTCTGCGGTGGTGTTGTCCGCGATGGTGCCGGCCTTGGTCTCGTCACCCTCGATGTTGAAGTGCTCGGGGACGTCGATCTCCTCGACGCTGTACTGGTAGCCCACGGGCAGGCCGGAGACGAGCAGGTACTCATCATTGGCAAGCGTGAACTCGCAGCCGTTGAAGACCGTGAGGGCCTTGCTGCCGGTTGCGCTGTACTGCTCGCTGGCGGGCAGCTCATTGCCGTCCTTGTCCTTGAGCGTGATCTTGAACTTGAAGCTGGCGCTCGGCGCGGTGACGCCGCCCTCGGCCTTCACGGTCTTAGAGATCTTGAGCGCGCCGGAAGAAACCGGGTTGGAGGCCGTGGTGGTCTGGATGGGCGTGCCGTCGCCCACCTGCACCGTGGCGGAGTTGGAGATGGTGGAGTTCACCGCGCTTGCGAGCACGCGGGCGTGTACGGTGACGGAGCCAGAGGCGCCGGCCGCGACGTTGTTGAGCGTCCAGGTGACGGTGCCGTTCGCGTAGGAGCCGCCGTTGCTGGCCTCAACAAACTCAAGCGTGTTGGGCAGCACGTCGGTGATGGTGACCGTGGCGGCATCGGCCGTGGCGTTGGCGTACTCGATGGTGTAGGTGATCTCGTCGCCCACCTGCGAGGTGGTGCCCTGGCCGGCGCTGGAGGTCTTGCGCGCGATCGGGTTAGAGGTGGTGTTGGAGTTGTAGCTGGAGCCGCCGGCAACGCTCACGTAGGCGGTGTTGGAGAGCACCAGCGCGTCGCTCGTGCTCGTGCTTGTGGCACGGACGGTCACCTTGACGGTGCCGTAGGAGCGGGCTGCCTGGTTCTTGAGCTCCCAGACGACGGTGTTGGAGACGGAATCGTACACGCCGTCGTTATCGGCAGAGACGAACTCGACGTTGGCAGGCAGGTTGTCGCTAACGACAACGTCGGCCGCAACGCTCGTGCGGTTACCGGCGGAGTCGGTCTCAACTGCGTTATTCACCCACTTGATGCTGTAGGTGTACTCGCTGCCGGCAGAAAGCGGCTGACCGTCGAGGTCGGTGCCGGTGGTGTCGCTGGCGAGGCTCACGGTCTTGACCTTCTCGTACACGTCGTAGAAGTCAACCGAGCCGGTGGTCTCGCCCGTGCGGTACTCAACCTGCGCGGTGAGGTTGCCCTGGCCGTCGTCGGTGACCACCAGGCGCAGGGTGCGCGTGGGATCGCCGGAGACGGAGCGCACGCCGGCGGGCATCTTGGTGGTGTCCTCGCTCATCTGGAAGGTGAGCGTGTAGGTGGCGGTGCCATCCTCCTTCATGACCTTCTCGGCATAGCCAAGATCGACGGCCTTGAGCAGGTCGAGCTTGTTCTGCCCCATGCCCTCGCCGAGGTTGAAGGAGAGGGTGTTCTCGAGCGTGATCTTGGCGGCCTCGCCGTCGTTGGCGGCGGCGTTGGTGCCAGAGCCCACGGTGACGGAGCCGGAGTAGTCGGTCTTGAGAGCCTTGATGGTGAAGGCGAGCTCGCCGGCCTCAAGGTCGCGGCCGGTGAGGGTCACGTTGGCGTTGAGGTCGTCGGCGTGCTCATCGCCGGAGCCGCCCCAAGAGCCGCTCGCCTTATAGGTGTTGGCGAAGTCGAGCATGATGGCGCCCTGGCCGTTGGCGCTGTCGTACTCAACGGCGTCGCCCTGCTTGGCGCCACCCTTGTCGTACTTCTGCACGCTGACCTTGAGCCTCATGGCGTTGGCGCTGTCCATGTAGGGCGTGATGGCAACCAGGTAGTAGTTGGTGTCATACGTCATGCCCTTGGAGCTGCCCGCGACCTCGCTCACCTTATAGGTAAAGGTGTTGAAGGTGCCGTTGTCGTTCTTGTCGTCGTTGCTGAACGAGAGGCCCTCGATGATGTCGGTCACGGACTTGCCGTCGGCGGTGGGGGCGTCGTTGGTGACGGTGAAGGTGCCGTCCTGGGCCTCACCCTCGGCCTTGATGGCGTTGATCTTTGCCTTGGAGGCGTCGTCGGTGCCCTCGGCCTTGAAGGTGAACTCACCCTCGCGCTGGGTGCGGCCGGTGAGGGTCTTCCTCACGTCGAGGCCACCCTCGCGGCCGAGCGTGGTGGTGGACTGGTAGGTGTTGGAGAAGACGCTGCCGCCCTGGTCGGAGGAACCCGCGGCGCTGGCCGTCAGCTGACCGCCGGAGTCGCGCACGGTGATGGTGAGCGTGTAGGTGTGGGTGTCGTAGTTCCAGCCCTCGACGCTCTCGGCATTCTCGTCAGCGGTGACGGACTCGCTGTTCGGCACCTTCTCGGTGACGTTGAAGACGTAGGTGCCCACCTTGTGGAACACGATCTTGTCAAAGCTCACCACCTGCTCACCGCCGTCGGCGATGGCGCCGGAGGTCTTGGCCGTGAGCGTGGTGGAGATGGCGGTGCCGTTCTCGTCGGTGATAAAGCCGTCGGCGATGGCCTGCTCGGTGGCGGTAGCGCCCTCATCAGAGGTCTCGGGCACCATGGTGAACTCAAAGACCTCGCTCTCGCTGGCGGCCTTGCCGACAACGGCCTTCTTCACCTGCGGGGTGTAGCTCGCGGGCGGGTAGGCCTTGTAGGTGTTGGTGAAGGAGGTAGAGGTCGTCGGGTTCTCGGCCTTCTCGTTGGTGGAGCAGGTGTAGGCGGAGCCCACCTCGTCGCCGACCTCGTCGCCGTTCATCTTGAACACGCGGGTGGTGGCGGTAAGGGTGCCGTCGCCGTTGTCGCTCACGGCAATGAAGGTGCGGTAGGTGTTGGTGTCGAACGTGTAGCCGTCGACGCCCACGGTCTCCACGACCTCGCTCGTGTCGAAGGCGAAGGTCTTGCCGGCGTCATCCTGCGTAAACACACCGAACTTGAAGTCGGCCAGGTTGTGGGTGTAGGTGTTGCCCTCGCCCGTGGCAGGCAGGAGCGCGCCGGTTTGGATGACCTTGCCGGAAGGCGAGCTGGTGAGGTGCTTGCCGGCTTCCTCGGCGGTGACGGTATCGGTGGCGACCGGCTTCACGATGAGCTCGAAGCTGTGCGTGCGGTCGGTGACGGCGGAACCGTCGGCGTACTTGAGGGTGGTGTGGATCTGCAGGTTGGACTGCGCGCCGTAATCCAGCGAGGCGCCATAGGTGCTGGTGAAGTCCACCTCGGGCTGGTCGCTCGTGACGGAAGAGTCGATGGTCTGGACGGCCGTGAGGCTCGCGAGGTCATCGCTCGTGAGCGCGCCGAGGTTCAGCGCGTCGACGCCCGCACCCTTATAGATGGTCGTGACGGTGTAGAGGTCGGAGGGCATGTTCTCCTTGGCCCTAACCTCCACCACCACGAGGGCGGAGCCGGCGTTGGTGGTGTCGAAGCTGTAGCCATCGGCCGCCTCGCTCGTCTGCTTGATGAGGAAGGCCTGCTTCTTGCCGATCATGGACTGGTCGGTGCTGGCGGCGAAGAGGCTCGCGTTGGTGTCGCCGGAGGTAATGACAGTCTTCTCGCCAGAGGCGCCATAGGGCACGTTCACGGAAGTGGGCACGGCGATGGACGGGCTGTTGCCATCGAGGGTGACGCCCGTGACGCTAAAGGTGAACTTATCCACGTTGGTCTCGTCAATGGCGCGGCCAGTGAGGGTGTTGGTCACCTTGACGCCGGCGTAGGTGCCCGTCGCCGTGTACGTGTTGGTGAAGGTCATGTCGTTGTAGGCGACGGAGACCGCAAGCTGGCTCTTGCCGCTGGTAGCAGCCACGTGCGTGTCGGTGACGGTGTAGACCACCGTGCCGGTGTGGGTGTCGTAGTTGATGCCGCTCGTAGCGGTGTCGTTGTTGGAGCGCTCGGTGACCTTGAACGTGTAGGTGCCGGGCTTGGTGAACGTCATGGCGGCGGCGTCGCCCGCAGGGCTCGCGGTGAACGCGCCGTCGTTGTCGCTGGTGGCGGTTGCCGTGCGGGCGACGTTGGTCACGGTGCCCGCGGTAATGGCGGCGGCGGTGGCGTCATCCGGCGTGATGTCGAACGTGTAGCTCTCGCCCTCGTTCCAGCTGCGGTTCTCAACGAGCTTGCTGCCAGAGACGAGCAGCGGGTCGCCCGTCTCAGAGTCAGTGGCGGTCACGGGCTCCACGTCATAGGTGTTTACGAAGTCGGGACGGGCGCCGAGCTGGGTGCCATCGGCCTTGTAGTACTCGCGCGTGACGGTGATGCCGCTGTTCTGCTTGTGGCAGCGCACCACCATGTAGTACTCGGAGTTGTCGTAGGTAACGCCAGCGGTGCCGTCGTTCACCTCGGTGATCTTATAGACGTAGGCGGCATCGTAGTTGCCGGCGGCGTACGTATAGGTGATGGCCGGGAAGGTGGCCACGCCGTTGGCGAGGTTCTGCACGGTGACAGAGGTGCCGTCGACGCTCTCCGGCATCGGGATGGAGGAATCCGCCGTGATGCCGGCGACGCTGAACTCTGTAGTCTCGCTCGCAAGCGTACCCGCGGCCTCCATCTTGAAGCTGAACTGGCCCACAGCGAGGGACTCGCCCGTGGCGTTGTTGGTGTAGTTCTTGCCCACCTCGGCAATGACGCTGGCCTGGGCGTTGTCGTAGCGGTTCGTGAAGTCGCCCACATAGACCTGGCGGCCATCGTGCGTCTCGGGCGAGACGGCCTTGCCGCCGGCGCTCGTGCCGTCGTCGTTCAGGTTCTTGATGAACTTGACGTCGGAGACGTAGAGCGAGCCCTTGCCGTCATCGGAGACGGTGATGGTGGCGCGGTACTCGGCGCCGGAGTAGGTAACACCCGCCGCGCGCGTGTCGGGGATGGCCTCGTTCAGCATGTACACATAGGTGCCAGGCGTGGTGTAGGTGATCTCGCCGCAGGTGAGGAGGCTGTCCTTGTTCTTCTTGGTGAAGTCCTCGGTGATGACGAGGTAGCCGTCCGAGTCGGTGGTGGCGCCGGCAGGCATGGGGGTGCCAGCCGCGGCCTTGATGCGGATGGTGAAGGCGGTGTTATCGTCCCACGTGCCGTTCACGTACGTCTTCCTCGCGGTGAAGCTGCCGTCCGCGATGGTGTAGGAGGTGGGCTGATAGGTGTTGGTGAAGGTGAGCTGGTTCTGCTCGGCCACGCCGCCTGCCTGGGCCACGATGGTGGCGCTGATGGTGTTGCCGGTGCCCTGCTGCTCTGTGGAACCCTTGGTGCGGCTCGTGAGGTTGAAGCCGTAGGGCGCGCGGGTCTCGTCCTGGGTGAGTTCCTCAACCGTCACGTTGTCGCCAGCGGAGAGGCCATAGACCAGGATGTACTGGCCGGGCTTGATGGTCTGGATGTAGCCGTTGGTGACGCGGAAGGTGTCGCCGGCGGTGGTGCCGTCGGCGTTATAGACCTGCGCCGTGTAGCCAGAGGTGCTCGTGGGGAGGGTGAACTTGAACGAGAAGCCGCTGACCTCGGTGCCGTCCTTGAGGTAGTACTTGGTGGGAAGCTCCACGCCAGAAGCCGCGTTCACGACCTTCTGCACCTTGAGCGAGGCGGGGACGGAGACCGTGATGACGTTGGAGGAGAGCGACTGGCCGTTCGCGTTCACGGCACGTACGCGATAGTAGTAGGTCTGGTTGCCGATGTTGGGAACCGTGACGTTGGTGCTGGTGACGTTGCCCACGTTCTGGTTGTTGTAGGAGCTCACGATGTTGGAGAAGCTCTCATCGGTGGCGACGTCAATGACGTAGCTCGTGGCGCCGCTGACGGAGTTCCAGTTGGCGGTGAAGGCGGAGCTGGAGACGTTGGTGGCAGGCGTGGCCACGGGAGTTGCCGGGGCGGACTTGTCGACGACGCCCGTGACGGCGTAGATGGTGGAGTAGATGCCCTCGTTGGAGCCGGAGCCGCTCTTGCCGTTCATCTTGAAGGTGATGGACTTCAGAAGCTTGGTCTTGTCGGCGTCGATGGCGGCGGAATGCAGGTACGGGGCGCCGTTGGTGGAGCCCTCGTAAGCGTTGCTACCGGAGCTGGTGATGACCTTACGGCAGTAGCTGCCGATCTTCTCCACGTTCTTTACGGTGGCGGTGTCGTACCAGTCGTAGAGCTTGTACTCGGTGGTGGCGGTGGTGCCGTCGGTGTAGGTGAGGGTCACCTGGAAGTCGGCGTAGGTGCCGTTGGTGCCGCCGGCGGTGGCGAGCACGTAGACCTGCTCGTAGGCGCCGTAGGTGGAGAGCTCGACCGTCTTGGTGGCGTCGCCGTTCACCAGGCGCACGCAGTCGTTGCCGTCGTAGGCGTTGGTGCCCGTCCAGCCAAGCTGGTAGGTGATGTTGCTGGTGGACGCGGTGATCTTGCCGCTGTCGGGGAACGCGCCGGACGACTTGAGGCTGCTGCTATAGAAGTACGCCCAGTTGTCCATGGCGGTATTGGAGTTGGTGTCGGTCTTGCCGCGAATGGCGTTGCCGTTGAGCGAGGCAGAGTCGATGGTGATGACCTGCTGCTTGTCGCTCGAGACGGCGGCCTGGGCGGTGGTGGGCGCCACGGCGGCGACGCCGGCGGCAACCGCGAGCGCGGCCATGCCGGCGGCTGCGGCGCGCCTCACGCGGCCGAGCAGCGAGTTACGGGCGCCTGCCCCACCGTCGCGGGTGTTCATGTGCTTCATTCCGTACTCCATACTTATCTCCTAATTGCCCCTGGCAATCTATAGACGCATTCAGGGTTGAAGTATAGGTCTGTTGCTACCCGTTTTAATAAGAAATCGGCCAGTTCCCAGAAACGGAAACTGGCCGGTTACGTGGCTTTTTACTTGAAGGCTGAAAGAATGCTGAACAGACGCTGAAATGCGCAAGATTGAGCGTATTCGCGCATAGCTTGGGACGCTCTCGCAAGGGCTGCGAAGTCCGCGCCATGGCCCGTCACGCAGCCAGTGCGCAAGCCCAGCGGCACCCGCACGCTACGTGCCCGCCGCGCGGCCTACCACCAGCCGAGCCTGGAGATGCTCTCGCGCGTGTGGTCGCAGCTCTTGTGGAAGCCCTCCTCCTCGGCGGGGGAAAGCTCGGGCGTGAAGATCTGCTCTATTCCGTCGGCGCCGATGAGGCACGGCAGCGAGCTGTAGACGCCCTCCTCGCCGTACTGGCCGCACATGAGGGCGCTCGCGCTCATCACGGCGTGCTCGTTGTGCAGCACGGCGGCGCAGATGCTCACGGTGCAGTTGGCCACGGCGTACTCGGTGCAGCCCTTGCCGGCGTAGGTGACGTAGCCACCCTTGCGGGCGCGCTCCTCCACCTCGGCCTGGTCAAAGCCGAAGCGCTCGGGATCCTCGGCGGCGAGCGCGTCGATGGTCTTGCCGCCGATCATGGCGCTCTTCCACGCGGCCACCTGGGCAAAGCCGTGCTCGCCAATCATGTGGGCATGGATGGACTTGGGGCTCACGCCCGTGACCTTGGAAATCTCTGAGCGCAGGCGGGCAGAATCCAGCCCGCAGCCGGTGCCGATGATCTTCTTGGGATCGTAGCCGGTGAGGTGCCAGATGGCGGTGGAGACAACATCGTTGGGGTTGGAGACATTCACCAGCACGCCGTTGAAGCCGGCGTCCATGATGGTCTGGGAGAAGGTGCGGGCAGAATCGGTGGTGTTGAAGAGCTCGCCGTCGCGGTTCTTGCTCACGAGCGAGACGTCGCCGGCGGTGTTCACGATGATGTCGCAGGCGGCAAGCGCGTCGTAGTTACCCTCGACGTTGACAATGCGGGTGTTGTAGGGCACAAAGCTGAGTGAGTCGTGCAGGTCCTGAGCCTCGGCCACCACCTTGGGGTCGGTGCGGCCGCAGAGGTAGAGTTCGTCGGCCACGCCCTGCAGAAGCAGGCTGTTCGCCACGTGCGCGCCCGCGTGTCCAAGGCCGATGATGCCGATCTTTCGAGTTGCCGTCATGGTTCCTCCCCCATCGAAGACTTCAACCGCCCCAGTATATTCCCGCCCGCGCGGGGCCGATTCAGTTCGCGCGCGGCCGAAACCGGTTTGGCACATTTGCGGGGCGCGGGTGCGGGCGTGGCGGTGGCGCAGCTTCGTCCCGCCGTTGCGTCCCGCGCTCTCACCGCCCGCCCGCGCCCCCAGCCGATTGATGCCTAGGAATCCGCCGCGCGAGCCGGTAAAATTTTGAAAGATTGTGGAGGTGGGGCATGAGCTCTGAGAACATCACCGGTGTTGACGTCAACGCCGTCATTTCCGGCCTTGCGGGCGAGAACGCCGGCACCGGCGTCATCGGCGGCTACTGCGAGGACGGGTTCCCGCTGTTCTACGCCAACGAGGCCATGGTGAAGATGCTCGGCTACGAGAGCCTTGAGGACCTCACCCAGGGCATCGGTGGCATGGTGGCCAACACCATCCACCCCGATGATATAGCCCAGGTCACGGCCGACCTCGGCAGCGACTGGCGTGAGGGCCAGACCTACGAGACGCAGTACCGCATGCCCCGCAAGGACGGCAGCTGGTTCTGGACGGTCGACCGCGGCGAGTTCGTGCGCGCCGAAGACGGGCGCCTCGCGATCCTGAGCGTCTGCTCCGACATGACCGACTTCATGCGCCGCCACGACGAGCTAGAGAAGAAGACTGAGCTCACCGAGTCCATGCTCGCGAGCCTTCCCGGCGGCTACCACCGCTGCGCGGCGGACGCCGACTACACCTTCCTCTACGTCGGCCAGCGCTTCCTGGATATCCTCGGCTGGACGGAGGAGGAGCTCCGCACCAAGTTCGACAACAAGTTCATCAACCTGGTGCACCCCGATGACCAAGACATCACCGACAACTACGTGCAGCGCATCGACGCAAGCGAGGGCGACGGCCTGCAAGACCAGGTCTACCGCCTGGCCGCCAAGGACGGCGGCTGGCGCTGGGTCACCGACGCCACGATGAAGCTCACGGTTGAGGGCGAGACCTTCTACCAGGGCTTTATTACCGACATCACCGAGTTCATGACCGAGCGCGAGGAGCGCGAGGGCAGTCTGCGCGCCATCGCTAGGGAGGCCAAGGAGAAGTCGGCCGAGCTCTCCACCATGCATGCCATCATCGAGGCAGCCGAGATGGGCACCTGGCGCATCGACCTCGTGGAGGGCGAGTCCGGCCGCATGTACGCCGACCGCCGCATGTTCGAGCTGTTGGGCCTCTCCGAGCAGGGCGCGAGCATGACGCCCGAGGAGGTCTATGACGCGTGGTTCAGCCGCATTAAGCCCGAGGCCGTGCAGGGTGTGCTCGACAGCGTCGCCAAGATGCAGGCCGGCAACCGCGACGAGAACACCTACCTGTGGGTGCACCCCACGCTCGGCGAGCGCTACGTGCGCTGCGGCGGCACCGCCATCCAGATCGAGGGCGGCTACGAGATGCGCGGCTACCACTACGACGTCGACGACATCGTGCGTGAGCAGGCCAAGCAGGACGAGCTCCTAAAGGACGCCCTTGCCTCGGCCGAGCACGCCAACCGCGCCAAGACCACCTTCCTCAACAACATGAGCCACGACATCCGCACGCCCATGAACGCCATCATCGGCTACACGGCGCTCGCGGCCTCGCACATCGACAACACCGCCCAGGTCAGGGACTACCTCTCTAAGATCACGACCTCAAGCAGCCACCTGCTTGCGCTCATCAACGACGTGCTCGACATGAGCCGCATCGAGAGCGGCAAGGTCAACATCAACGAGAGGGAGACGAGCCTGCCCGAGGTCATGCACGACATCCGCTCCATCTCGCAGGCTAGCGTAAGCGCCAAGCAGCTCGACTTCTTCATCGACACGGTGGACGTGGTGCACGAGGACGTCATCTGCGACAAGCTGCGTCTGCAGCAGGTGCTCATCAACATCCTCGGCAACGCCGTGAAGTTCACCGAGCCGGGCGGCTCGGTAAGCCTGCGCGTGATAGAAAAGCCCAGCAAGTCGGGCGAGTTTGCCCGCTACGAGTTCCGCATCAAGGACACGGGCATCGGCATGAGCAGGGAGTTCCAGGAGCACATCTTCGAGCCGTTCACGCGCGAGCAGAGCTCCACGGTGAGCGGCATCCCGGGCACCGGCCTTGGCATGGCCATCACCAAGAACATCGTCGACATGATGGGCGGAGAGATCCGCGTAAAGTCCACGCCCAACGTGGGCACCGAGTTCGTGGTCTCGCTCGACTGCCGCATCGCCGGCAACCCCGTGCGCTACGAACGCATCGACGAGCTGCAGGGCATCCGCGCGCTCGTGGCCGACGACGACTCCGACACCGCCGTGAGCGTGAGCAACATGCTGCGCTCCATCGGCCTGCGCAGCGACTGGACGCTCTCTGGCAAGGAGGCGGTGCTGCGCGCCAAGGTGGCCGTGCAGGAGGCCGACGAGTACGGCGTCTACGTCATCGACTGGATGATGCCCGACATGAACGGCATCGAGACGGTGCGCCAGATCCGCCACCAGATTGGCAACGAGTCCGTGCCCATCATCGTGCTCACGGCCTACGACTGGGTGGACATCGAGGCCGAGGCCCGCGCCGCCGGCGTGACGGCGTTCGTCTCAAAGCCGATCTTCATGAGCGAACTGCGCGAGGTGCTCTCCGAGCCGTTCCGCGCCGTGGGCGAGGAGGGCGAGGCTGAGGCCGAGGCCACCGCGGCCGACGACGTGGCTGGCACCAAGGTGCTGCTGGTTGAGGACAACGTCATGAACCAGGAGATTGCCGAGGCCATCCTTACCGAGTACGGCATCCTGGTTGACGTCGTGGATGACGGCGACGTAGCCGTGAAGGTGGTGGGGCAGTCCCCTGCCGGCACCTACGACCTCGTGCTCATGGACATCCAGATGCCGCGCATGGACGGCTACGAGGCCACCCGCGCCATCCGAGCGCTCGAGGACCCCGAGCTCGCGAACATCCCCATCATCGCCATGACGGCGAACGCCTTTGAGGAGGACAAGGCCCTCGCCAAGAAGGCAGGGATGGACGGGTATATTACCAAGCCGATAGACATCGACAAGACCATCGAGGCCATCCACAACTACGCCAAGAGGTAAGAGGGAGCGCGCACCCGTGCGAGCAAGCGAACGCATACGACAGAGGCTCGAGGGCCGCGCCCGCGAGCTTGGCTACGCCTCTGTCGAGGACGCGCGCGAGGACTTCCATAAGGACATCGAGGCGCTGCTTGCCCGCAAGCGCCAGATCGCCGCGATGACGCACGAGGAGTTCGAGGCCGCCAAGGCCGCTCGCCAGCACGGGCGCGTGGTGGTGCCGAGCGCGCTCGTGCTCGCCGTGCTCGACGACATCGAGGCCGGGCGCCCCGGCGGCTCCTACTACCTGGACGGCAGCTTCGTCACCGCCGGCGGACGCGACCTCTACGCCGTGGGCGGCAGAACCGGGAGCACCGACATCGTGCTTGAGCTGGGAGAGCTCACGAGCGAGGACAACGTGCGCGCCGCGCTCGAGCTCCTGAGCGAGTACATCGAGCAGCTTAAGGAGACGGGCACGGGCACCGTGGTCATCGGCTACTGGGTGAACGACGGCCTTTGCTGCTTTGACGCGAGCGACGTCGTGGAGGGCCGTGAGCGCGCGGAGGCGCTTGCGCTTGCGCGCAGGCAGATCGCCTACTTCGGCTTTGCCGAGATGCGCGAGTACCGCACCGACTTCTTAAAGAAGCGCCACCCCGAGCTCGACGCCCTAGTGAGCGAGGTGGCCGAGCGCCGCCGAAGGCTCCGCACCGACCTCGCCAACCGCATCAGCAAAAGCCAAGCCGCCGCCAGCACCCACGGCAGGTAGCGGCTAGCGGTCGGCGCGCTTGAGGTCTATGAGATAGATGAATGGCGCGGCCATGATCATGAGCGGGAGGGTCACGCCGTGACTGAAGGCCGTGAGCAGGGTAGGCGCCACGGCGTCGCCCGCGCGACGACCGAGGTTGAGGCCCACCATCCTGTCGGCCTCCGGCACGCTTGCCAGCGCCGGCATCTCCCTGAACATCTTAGTGGTTGCGTAGTAGCCCATGCCGTTCACCAGCCCGAGACCTGCGACGCAGACTACAAGGCCAACGATGGAGCTGCTCAGGAGGTATGCAAGCACAACCAAGCCGTCGAGGACCACGAACAGCACGAGATGGGCCGCCGGGCTCAGGTGCCTACCGATGACGTGGTATAGCGGGTTGGCATAGACGCGCACGACCTTCTGCATCGTCTTGGCAAACGAAAGCACCACGGTAGACATGCCCAGCGCAGCGACGTCAAGCGGCAGCTTGTACTGAACAAGCATGTAGGCAACCGAGTCGGGTAGCAGGATGCAGGCGACGTAGACGAACACGCTGCCATGGCGCATAAGGCCGACGACGCTGCCTATGCTCTTGGCGGCGCGAGCGTCATCGCCCCCGCGCACCGCAAGCTCGCTCGCGCTAAAGCGCAGGCAAACGAGCACAGAAAGTGCCATGAGCGCACCGGAGACGATTTGCACGAAGCCATAGCTCACCACCGTGCTGATGACGCCGCCGGCGATGTTTCCCACCACCTGGCCGATGGACTCTCCACTCGCAAACTCAACCTGGCAGTAGTCCTTGCGCGCGGCGTCGTCGATGAGCGTGGTGTAGAAGTCGCCGATCATCATCATTTGCGAGCGCGCGAGGTTAAAGAGCATGAGGCCCACGACGAAGACCACAAGGTTCTGAGACGCACCGCAGCCGATAGCACCGACGATGCCCACAAGCAGCACGAATATGGCGTATCCCTTGACGCTTCCGCACTTCCTGAGCACGGTGGACGAGAGGAACGACCCCAGCACGCCGGCGAGCATGGTCACCGTAAAGATGGCGCTGATGAAGCCCGCGGGGTTGTCCTCCCAGCGCAGCATCACGACCTGGCGAATGCGCAGCACGTTAACGATGCTAAAGGCCGACATGCAGATGCCGTTGAGCAACAGCACGCTCCTCATGCGGCGATCGGTGGGCGCGAGCTCTGCAAGCTGCGACTTTGCAGCGAGAGCGAGCCTGACGCGCGCCGCTTTGTGGTACTCGTGCAGAAGGATTGCCGCAAGCAGGAACATCAGGGCGGCCTGGATGTAGCAGCTGCGCTTTTGGTTGGCGATGGCGTCCTCATTGAGCGTGATAGTGAGACTGTCTACGAACTCGGCCGAGGGCTCGGCATCAGACGCCTGCCCATCCGAGGAGCCCTCGCCCTGTGCCGCAGCATTGGCCTCGGCCTGCGCAGCCGTTGTGGCCACGTCGGCGGCGGCCTGCGCGCCGGCCGCCGCGTCCTCAGGCACACCGACCCCGGCCAACGTGACGCTTGCCTCCGCAATGTTATTACCCGCCTCAAGCAGGTCTTCCTTGCCAAACGCCTCGAACGAGCCATGGTTCTCGCAGAGGTACTTGAGGTCGGCCACGAGGGTCTGCTTCTCGTTCTCGACGATGTTGTCGGTGAGGCGGTTCTCCACGTAGAGGGTCTCGCCCGCGAAGGAGCCCACCACGAAGAGCATGAGCGCGATGCTCGCCACCAGACGCGCGCGTGAGCCGGCGGCCGAGAAGCGGTGCGCCGCAGCGAGCAACACAAGCGCAATGAGCGCGGTCTGCACCATGGCAAACGCAAGCACGCCAAATTCCAGCAGGTACTGGCCATAGAGGCTCGTCAGGTCGGCACGAACCAGCACTTTGTAGCGGTCGTAGTCAACGACCTTGCAGGCCTGCCCGTCTATGATGATGAGCTTCTCGTTTACCTGGCGGTTTAGCTCCTCGGTGACGCCCTCGGCAACATTGCCCGTGGAGATGACCTCGCCCGTCTCCTTGTCCAGCACGTAGATCCGCTCTCTATACGTCTCCGCGGGAGAGGTCTCTATGTCACCGATGACCTGGAGCAGAGAGGCCTTGTTGGAGGCGCCGTAATGCGCGTCGCAGTAGCCCACGTAGCCTGCCGGCTCCATCGAGA
>CAVIES010000025.1:0-18771 GCA_963641675.1 Anaerovoracaceae bacterium | reverse complement strand
GCGCGGCCGGGCGGTGCGGATGCGGGGCGTGCGGCGCGGCCGGGCGGTACGGATGCGGGGCGTGCGGCGCGGCTGGGCGGTACGGATGCGGGGCGGGTGGCGCGCGCGTGCGTTTGCGCGGCGCTGGAACGGTTTGGCCCTGCCTACTGCTGGCTGGCGCCTAGGGACTCCACCTTGGCGTGGATGGTCTGGTTCTGGTTGGCCGCGCCGCTAAAGACGCCGATGGAGAGCATGCAGTCGCCGTAGTCGCGGCCGTTGCTGATCTTGATGTAGGCGTCGTCCACCACGCGGTTGTTCGTGGGGTCGAAGGGGTGCCAGCAGCCACCTTGGTACACCTCGAACCACGCGTGCGTGGCGCCCTCGGCGTCGTAGACGCCGGCGACGTACTTGGCCATGAGGCCCATGCCGCGGCAGACCGAGATGGCGATCTGCGCGTAGTCCTGGCAGACGCCCCGGCCGAGCTCCAGCGCCTCCTCGGCCACGGTGCGTACGGTGGTGGCGCCCGGCTCGTACACAAGGCGGTCGTGCACGGCGCCCATCACGTAGCGGGCGCGCTCCACGGGGCTTGCCGCCCAGGAGTTCTTGGAGATGCCGGCGGCCACCTCGGCGGTGAAGGCCTCCAGCGCCTCGCCCTGCTTGGTGTAGGCGCTCTGGTAGCGGTAGAGCGGCTTGTAGACCTGCTTTTGGTGGTGCACCTGGTCCACGAAGGCAAGGCCGCTCACGTGGTAGGCAAAGTTGGTGTGCGGCTCGGCGATGCGCCCGGTAACCACCGGGTTTGCGAACGAGTCGGTGCCATAGGCAAGGTCGCAGGCCGGCTCCAGCGTAAAGCTGAGGTCGCAGATGCGCTGCTGGGAGAGGTTTGGCGGCAGACAGCGGAGCTGGAAGCGGTGGTCGCTTACCGGCTCGCTAAACTCCAGCGTTGTGGCGTAGTCGAACTTGAGCTTTCTCACGCAGCGCTACCCCCGCGCCTCCTCACGATCTCCAGGACGTCTCCCAGTCTACCCGTGAGCTCGTCGCCGTAACCGCGCGCGGTGAGGTTCGCGAGCAGGGCAGAGAGGGCTCCCTCGATGCCGAGGCACTCGGGGTGGCGCACGTAGCCCAGGTAGAAGATGAGCTTGCGAAGGGGCCTGTCCAGCGTGGCGGCGGGCTCGCCAAAGCGGCTCCAGAGCTCGAGCCTCTCCACGTACTTGCCGAAGAAGATCATGGCCTTGGCCTCCATGGACCCCATGCCATCTTCAATCGAGCCCCAGAAGGCAAGGAGGCTGTCGCGCACGTCGCGGTGGCGCGGCAGGCGCGAGAGAGCGTCCTTGCTCGCGCGCAGGTGGATGAGGGCGAGCTCCACGTAGCTCACGGTCTCGGTGCCGAGCTCCGGGCGCAGCTCTATGGCGTTGCCAAAGGCGGCGCGCATGCTCGCGCAGACCGAGTTGGGGTCGTCGGCGTTGTAGAGGATGGAGGCCACGAGCTCCTCCAGGCCCAGCCCCTCGTCAAAGCTGAGGTCGAGTGCGCGGCAGAACTCGGAGAAGTCCGCCGTCTCGAGGTCGACGTTGGCGTCGTAGGTCTTGCCGAGCCTGCCGAGCGTGGTGTAGACGCGCTCTGAGTAGCGGCCCAGCCAGTAGAGCTGCTCGGCCTTGGCGCGGGTGATGGGAAGGGGAGAGGCCCCCGTTACTTCGTAAGTACCCATGTGTCCTTGAAGCCCCCTCCCTGTGAAGAATTGACAACCATAGAGCCCGGTTCGCGGGCGTAACGCGTAAGGCCGGAGCACCAGACCTTGGTGGACTCGCCGGTAAGCACGAAGGCGCGCAGATCCGCCATGCGGCGGCAGGGCGAGCCGTCGTCGGCCACGCTGGCGACGTCGCGGAAGTGCACGACCTCTTGGGCGATGAAGCGCCTGGGCTCCGCCTTGACGAGGGCGCGCAGGTCGCTGAGCTCCTCTTTGGTGAGGGTGTCGCCAAAGATGACGCCGTAGCCGCCGGCCTCCGCCACGTCCTTGATGACGAGCTCGTGGAGGTGATCCATCACATAGCTCATGTCGCGCGGATACATCGGCAGGTAGGTGGGGGCATTGTTGAGGATGGGCTCCTCGCCCAGGTAGTAGCTCACCATGGCCGGCACGAAGTAGTAGATGCCCTTGTCGTCGGCCACGCCGTTGCCGGGCGCGTTCACGATGGCGACGTTGCCCGCGCGGTAGGCGCTGATGAGGTTGGGGACACCGATGACGGAATCGGGGTTGAAGCAGAAGGGGTCGAGGTACTCGTCTGAGATGCGGCGGTACACCGCGCCCACCTTGTGACGCTTGCCGGCGTAATCCACATAGAAGAGCTGGTCGCCGTCGACCACGAGGTCTGAGGGGTAGGCAAGCGCCGCGCCCGTCTTCTCGGCGAGGTAGGAGTGCTCGAAGAAGGCGGCGTTGTAACGGCCGGGCGTGAGGATGACAGGGATGCCGCCGCAACTGCTGTACTCCATGGCGGCGGCCAGGAGCTCGGGGTAGTCGCGGTTGTCTCGCACGTGGTTGGCGGCGTAGACGTCGGGCGCGATGCGGCGCGTGATGCTGCGGGCGATGAGCGGGTACGAGGCGCCGGAGGGGATGCGGAGGTTGTCCTCGAGCACCACCCACGAGCCGTCGGCGTCCTGCACGAGGTCCTCGCCGGCGATGTGGGCGTAGATGCCCGCGGGGGGCTCCACCTCGTTGATCTGCGGGAGGTAGCCCGAGCTCGAGTAGACGAAGTCCTCGGGGATGACCTTGTCGCGGATGATCTGCTTGTCGGAGTAGATGTCGCGAAGGAATGCGTTGAGCGCACGCACGCGCTGGGCAAGCCCCTTCGAGAGCTTGTCGAACTCGTCGGCGCCGATGATGCGAGGCACCGGGTCGTAGGGGAAGATCTGCTCCTTGAAGGTGCCGTTCTTATAGAGGCCGAAGCGCACGCCGTTTCGGGCCATGTCCTCGTTTATCTGCGCGCGGCGCTCGATCAAGGGCTCAAGGCCGGTGGGGGCCGCCTCTGTGAGGGTGTTTGGAATGTCGCTCATTGCATCACCGTCCGGGTCGCGCATCCGTCTGCGCAAAGCCGGCGGGTGCTGGCTGCGTGCGGCGTGCGGAGAGGGAAGGGAGGAAGGGTAAAACCTCTCCGCACGCCGCGCATGACACGTATAATTGCGCCCGATGGTTACGGGGTTGTTTCTCCAAAGACCGATTTACACGTTGGTAAGAATGTTCTGACGCCGGCGTTACATTTGGGCTGCGGACGTGCGCGACGCAGCCTGTTTTGGCTGCTTGCGCGCGTGCCGATGGGGAGGTGCCTTGATGGGAGATAGTTGCGAGAACGAGGCTGCCTGCCCCGCTGGCGCCTGCGATTGCGGCGCGGGGGAGGACGTTAGAGCGGACGTCGCGGCTGGGGCAGACGCGCCCTGCGCGTGCGATGTCTCTACACCCTGCGCGTGCGATGCTTCTTCTCTCTACGAACTAACTCCCGCGCGCGAGGCCGCTGCGTCTGGCACGGAGGAGCTCTCCGCTCTCGGCGGGCTCATGCCAGCCTGCGAGGCAGTTACCGCCGCGGCTGCCACCGGCCGCATTCCGCTGGCGCTTCACGCCTGCTGCGGCCCCTGCTCTCTGGAGCCCGTGGCCTCACTTCGCGACGAGGGCTTTGAGCCCGTGATCCTCTGGGACAACCCCAACATCCAGCCTGCGGCTGAGCACGACCTGCGCCTGGCCACGCTTCTTAGCTGGGCGGCCGACGCGCACGTGGCAACCGTCCGCTGCGAGCGGGGGAGCGGCTCTGGCATCAGCTCCACCCACACACTGGGCGAGGCTCGCGAGAAGTGGGAGCGCTCTGTGGCCCCGCACGGCTTCGACCGCGAGGCCCGCTGCCGCGCCTGCTATGCCATCCGGCTCGACGCCGCCGCCAAGGCCGCCGCGGAGCTTGGCTTCACACACCTCTCCACCACGCTCGCCGTCTCTCCCTACCAGCTCTTCGAGACCTGCACCGAGCTTCTCCAGAAGCTGGCGGCCGCCAACGGACTCACGCCCGTGGTGCGCGACTGGCGCCCGCTCTACCCAGAGGCAACGCGCGAGAGCCGCGAGCGCGGGATGTATCGTCAGAACTACTGCGGCTGCCGCTTCTCCGCCGCCGAGGCCACCATGGAGCGCCACGAGCGCCGCGACGAGCGCAAGCGCGCCAAGGCCGCGGCCAGGGGCTAGGGCTCCTCTTTGGGGTGGGCCGCCGGACGCTTGCTGCGGTGCCACCCATTGCCGTTGCGCGCCACCCGTTGTTCTCGTGCCGCCCCGCGTTCCAAGCGAGTTAAATAAACGCCTGCTAGACGTCGTGATTTGCCGCTCGCCGCGAGACGGGTCCCCGTAGGCCGAAATCTCGTCTCCCCGCAGTTTGGGTGCCCCTGTTTGTGGGATGCTTGCACATGGTGCCTAGCGAACAGGGGCGTTCGCGCGGGCGCCATGCACCCAGCAACAGGGCCGCGGAGCCCAAGCGCCTGCGGCAAAGTACACAACGGGAGGTACTCCAATGGGTATGTTTGACGGCAAGACTGTTATCGTCACCGGCGGCGGCAAGGCCACGCTCAAGGACGGTTCCGCCGGCTCCATCGGCTACGGCATCGACATCGCCTTCGCCAAGGAGGGCGCCAACCTCGTCATCACCGGCCGCAACGTCCAGAAGCTTGAGGACGCCAAGGCTTCCCTCGAGGCCGAGTACGGCATCAAGGTCCTGCCCGTCCAGGCCGATGTCTCCGCTGGCCAGGACAACGAGGCCATCGTCCAGAACGTCATCGACAAGGCCATCGAGGAGTTCGGCCGCATCGACGCCGTCGTGAACAACGCCCAGGCCTCTGCCTCCGGCGTCACCATCGAGCAGCACACGATGGACCAGTTCAACCTCGCCATCTACTCCGGCCTCTACGCCACGTTCCTCTACATGCAGAAGGCCTACCCGCACCTGAAGGAGACCAAGGGCTCCGTCGTGAACTTCGCCTCTGGCGCCGGCCTCTTCGGCAACTACGGTCAGTGCTCCTACGCCGCCGCCAAGGAGGGCATCCGCGGCCTGACCCGCGTCGCCGCCAACGAGTGGGGCAAGGACGGCGTGAACGTCAACATCGTCTGCCCGCTCGCCTGGACCGCCCAGCTCGAGAACTTCGAGGCTGCCTACCCCGAGGCCTTCAAGGCCAACGTCCACATGCCCCCGGCGGGCCACTACGGCGACGTCGAGAAGGAGATCGGCCGCGTCGTCGTCCAGCTCTGCGGCCCCGACTTCAAGTACATGAACGGCGAGACCGTCACCCTCGAGGGTGGCATGGGCCAGCGTCCGTAGCCGCTAGCGCGATAACCTTGCATAACGGTTATGGGCCGCTCCTCCGGGGGCGGCCCTTTTTTTGTTTGCGTGTGGTTGTTGCGGGGTGGGGTGTAGGCGTCGTTTGGGCTGTGCCGGGCGCTAGAATAAAGGGTTGAGATTTAGCTAGAGAGGACCCTTGCCCATGCGCACTGATGACTTTGACTACCCGCTGCCAGACGAGCTGATCGCACAGGCCCCGGCCGAGCCGCGCGACTCCTGCCGTTTGCTGGTGCTTCACCGCGGCGGCGGCGAGGGCGTGACGGGCGAGGCCAAGCCGATCGCCGACGGCGCCTCCGTGGAGCACCGCCACTTCTATGACATCGTGGACTACCTTGAGCCGGGCGACCTGCTCGTGGCCAACAAGACCCGCGTCATGCCGGCACGCCTCGTGGGGCACAAGGCAAAGACGGGCGGCGTGGCCGAGACCCTCCTGCTCAAGCGCCGTGAGGACCTCGACTCCATGGGCCATGTGTGGGAGTGCCTGGTAAACCCGGGCAAACGCCTGAAGCCGGGTGCCCTCATCGAGTACCGCGCCGGCGGCCTCCACGCGCCAGAGAGCTCGCCGGTGGTCCTCACGGGCGAGGTCATCGACTTCGTCGAGGACTCCAAGGGCGGGCGCCTCGTGCGCTTCGAGCCCCAGGGGGATGACCCCGCCACGGGCGAGCCCCGCACGCTCGACGCCGCCATCCACGCGGCCGGCCACGTGCCGCTGCCTCCCTATATCACCAGCTACGAGGGCGACCCCGAGAAGTACCAGACCGTCTACGCCATGCAGGAGGAGCACTCCGCGGCGGCCCCCACGGCGGGTCTGCACTTCACGCCCGAGCTTATCGAGAAGCTCAAAGAGCGTGGCATCGGCTGGGCCACGGTGGAGCTTGAGGTGGGCATCGACACCTTCCGCCTGGTGGAGGAGGACGACCCCACCCAGCACGTGATGCACACCGAGCGCTACCACGTGGGTGCAGACGTCGTTGACGCCGTGCACGCCACCAAGGCGGCGGGACATCGTGTCATCGCCGTGGGCACCACCGCCGTCCGCTCGCTCGAGAGTGCCTTCGACGCCTCCGCGCCCGTGGCCGAGACCCCGGTCGTGGCCCGTCGCTTCGAGGGCCGCGCCGACGGCGCCGACACGCTGGCGGCTGGCGACATCGTGGCGCGAGAGAACGCCACCACCCAGCTCTACCTCATGCCGGGCAGCACCTTCCACGTGGTGGACGCCCTCATCACGAACTTCCACGTCCCGCGCTCCACGCTCATGATGCTCGTGAGCGCACTTGCCACGCGCGACCAGATCATGGGCGCCTACACCGAGGCCATCGAGCAGCGCTACCGCATGCTGAGCTTCGGCGACGCCATGTTCATCGAGTAGCGCCGGTTTCAAACGGCATATCCGCAACAAAGGGCGCGGCACCGCAGATGCGAGGCCGCGCCTTCTTCATGTCTATGGGAGGGGTGGCTGCCCGCTCGCCCCGCTAGCCGGTGCAGGACACTAGGCAGATGACAAGCACGACCACGAGCGCCGCCGCGGCGATGATGGCGTAGAAGGTGGCCCTCGCCTTCTGGGTGCTCTCGCGCAGCTCGGTCTCCTCGCGCTCGAGGCTGCTCACCTCGGCGCGCTGGGCCTCCACGCTTGCCTCGGCCTCGCTCACCTTGGCCGCAAGGGCTTCTGTGGCCTCGGGGTGGGCGTGGATGTCGTTGGCCTCCTCGATGAGGGCGTTGGCCGCGGTGATGCGTCCGCGTGCGGTCGTGACCTCGGCCTCGGCGTCCTTTACGTTCGCGGCGATCTTGGCGAGCTCGTCGGCGGCCTCCTTCTCGGCCGCGTCGGTCTGGGCCTTGAGGCTCTCGTAGGCCTCGCGCTTTGCCTTCTCCACGCCTTGTGAGGAGGCGAGGTCGCCTTCCAAGACTTCGAGCGACTTGCGCTGCGTGTAGAGGTGGGTCTGGGCGACCTCGAGGCTCTGGGAAGTCTCCGCGCTCGCCCTTTGTGCGGCGGCCTTCGCCTTCTCGACCTGGGCGAGCGCCGCGGCCACCTCGCCGCTCTTCTCGGTCAGGTCCTTGGCGCCGGCCGAAGGGTCGCGGCGAAGCTCGGTGAGCTTTTCCTGCGCGCGCTGGTGGCGCTGCGTGGCGACGTCGAGCTCGCGCTGGGCGGCCTGCACGCGCGAATCCTGCGAGCGCTGGGCGTCGTCGGTCTGGGCCTGCGCGCGCTTGAGGGCTCGGCGTGCCTCGCGGGCGGCCTGTTCAGCCTTGTCCATGGCGTCGCGGGCGGCCGTGGCGTCTTCGCGGGCGGGGGAGAGCTTGCGCTCGTTGGCTTCCTTCAATTGCGTGAGGGCAACGGCGGCCTTCTCGTGCTCGGCCTCGAGCTCGCTCTTCTTGGCGCTTGCTTCGGAGAGCGCCTGGTCGGCCTCCACGAGTTCCTTGTTCTGGAGCTCGATGATGTCCTCGAAGTTGGCCTCCACCTCGCGGCGGTGCGCCAGCTCGCCGGCGAGCTCTGCGGCCTCTGCCTCGAGCTGGCCCAGCATGTCACGGGCGCTTGCGTGGGCGCGCTTGGCGGCTGATACCGCGCGCACAGCGCTGAGGCCGTCAGTGACGGAGGCGGCGCCCATCTGCGCGGCCCCGCGGGCGGCGTCCATCACCTGCTGGGCGGTCTGGGCGGCCTGCGACTGCTCGCCAAGCTCGTCCTCGATGAGCTCAGCCTCGACCTCAACCGGCTGCTCTGCCTGCTCGAGCTCTGCCGGTTCGGCCTCAACCTGCTGCTCTGGCTCGGCAATCTCCGGCTGCTCCGCCTGTACGGCCTCCAGCGGTTTCTCTTCCTGCGCGTTCTTCGTTTCGGTGTCCATTGCGCCCTCCTCGGAATCTGTAGCTCCCATTGTGCCGCAAGCCGCGGACATTAAGGCCCTCGCGTGTGCGACAATCCATACCGCACATGAGGCCGCCGGCAGGCGGCGAGAAAGGATCCCATGACCGAGTACAACGACCGCGAGCTGCCCGAGAACCTCTTCAAGTTCGACGTCCTCGCCGAAGACCCCAACACCCACGCCCGCCGTGGCGTCTTCCACACCGCCCACGGCGACATCCCCACGCCCATCTTCATGCCCGTGGGCACAAAGGCCACGGTCAAGGGCCTCATGCCGCAGCAGGTCAAGGACCTCGGCGCCAAGATCATCCTCAACAACACCTACCACCTGGCCATGCGCCCCGGCGCCGACCTCGTGGCAGAGATGGGCGGCGTGCACGAGTTCATGCGCTGGGACGCCCCCATCCTCACCGACTCCGGCGGCTTTCAGGTCTTCTCGCACGGCGACTACATGAAGCTCACCGACGAGGGCGTGAAGTTCCGCGCTGTGGACTACGACGGCTCGTGGGTCTTCTGGACGCCCGAGGACAACATGGCCATCGCCGAGAAGCTCGGCAGCGACATCTGCATGCAGCTCGACCAGTGCCCGGGCTACCCCGCCACACGCGCCTTCGTGGAGAGGGCCGTGGAGCTCTCGAGCATGTGGGGTGAGCGCTGCTGGAACGCCCATACCAGGCCCGACCAGGCGCTCTTTGGCATCGTCCAGGGCGGCATGCACCTGGATCTGCGCCTGAGGAGCCTGCGCCACCTCGAGGAGTGCGGCGAGTTTCCGGGCTATGGCATCGGCGGCTACTCGGTGGGCGAGGACCACGAGACCATGTTCGAGACGCTCGAGCCGCTCGTGTCTGAGTACATGCCCAAGAACAAACCCCGCTATCTCATGGGCGTGGGCAACCCCACCACGCTCGTGCGTGCGGTGGCGGCCGGCGTCGATATGTTCGACTGCGTGCTGCCCACCCGAACGGCCCGCGTGGGCACGGCGTTTTCCAACGAGGGGCGCCTCAACCTCAAGAACGCCCGCTTCGCGCACGACCACGGCGTGCTCGACGAGGGCTGCGACTGCCCGGCATGCGCCGGCGGCTTCACCCGCGCCTACATCCACCACCTGGTGCGCCAGCACGAGATGCTCGGCGGCATCCTGCTCTCGCAGCACAACATCCGCTACTTGCTCCGCCTGATGGAGCGCGTGCGCGAGGCCATCGAGCGGGGCCGCTACGCCGAGTTCTATCGCGACTGGATGGATTCTCCCGCCTCCAACGACTTCTAGGGGGCGCCCGCCAAGCGTCGCCCTCCTGCATGAAAGTTTCAGCTAGCCCGTAGCCTCGTCGTCTCCATGAGTCGGCGGGGTTACGGCTTTTTCGTCCCTTGCCGTTTTAGGTACAATCAATGAGTTAAAACGACGACGGGCCGGGGTATGCCTGGCCACATGAGGGGGACGCATGGAGCGTGACACCGACGAGGTTCGCGACGAGGTCGCTACCGATACCGAGAACACCGAGGCCACCGAGGCCGTAGAGCCCGAGGCTGAGGCTACCGAGCCCGAGGCCAAGAAGAAGGAGAAGGCCAAGCGAGAGAAGAAGCCGCTGAGCAAGCGCGCCCAGGAGCGTCGCCGCCGCATCGTGCCGCTCGTGGCCGCCGGCCTCCTCGCCATCCTCTGCCTCGTTGCCGTGCTGCTGCCCGCCTGGGGCATCTCGCTCGGCACCTTCCTCGGCGGCGGCAACGTCGTCGAGCTTAGCGTCAGCGACTACGCCGACGGCACCACCCTCGCAGACGTCGTCTCCACGCTCGAGAGCCGCGCCAGCCAGCTCAACAACTTCGACCTCGACATCGCCGAGGTCGGCGACGACACCGTCGAGCTCACCGTGCCCTTCGACTACGACGCCGCTACCGTGGCCTCTGGCCTCACGCGCGGCGGCAAGTTCGAGCTCGTGCGCGTCGACTCCATCTCCGACGCCGACGCTCTCCAGAAGATCGAGAACAGCGCCGATGACATCGCCCTTGCCGACGGCACCTACGAGGCCTTCGTCACGGGCGACCAGGTCACCAAGGCCTCCGTCGTCACGACCAGCTACTACGGCTACACCTACTACACCCTCTCCCTCGAGCTGAACGACGAGGGCACCGAGTCTCTCGCCTCCGTCTCTGAGGAGCTCGCCGATTCCTCCGGCGAGATTGCCGTGGTCATGGACGGCACCATCCTCTCCACGCCCTCCGTGAGCGAGAAGCTCGAGGACGGCAAGATCAACATCTCCGGCGGCTACACCGAGGACGAGGCCTATTCGCTGGCCGCCGCCATCTCCACCGGCGAGCTCAACGCCACCGTCACCGCCGGCGAGCCGGTTGAGTCCCACTCCGCCTTCGGCGGCCTCGGCAAGAAGATCGTCGCCGTCGGCTTCCTCGTCCTCGCCCTCATCGGTGCCGTCATTGCCTTCTTCATGGTCGGCGCGCCGGCTGGCGTCGTCTTCGGCTCCGGCATCCTCGTCGTGCTCTACACGCTCGGCGTCTTCACCGTCCTCTATCGCTTCGGCCTGCTGATCCTTGGCAGCCAGGAGCTCGTCGGCCTTGCCATCGGCGAGGTCTGCGCCATCATCGTTGGATTCATGGGCGCCAAGCGCTACCACGACGAGCGCGCCAAGGGCGCCTCGGTGCGCAAGGCCCAGCAGCTTGCCTGCGAGGTTGAGCTCGTCCGCGAGGCCAAGGCCGCCTTCGGCCTTATCGTCATCGCAGTAGTTATCGCTATCTTCGCGCCCGGCACCGTCCGCCAGATCGAGATTTCAATCGCCTCCTTCGCCTTCGCCATCCTCATCGCCATCCCGCTCTACGTGGCGCCCGCGCTCCGCGTGATCACCGCCAACGACGCCACCAAGGCCGTCGCCTCCGGCGCTGCCGAGGACGCCGACGACGCCTCCACGGACGAGGAGTAGGCCGTGAGCGGCCTTCGCGAGAGTGGCCGCTGGCACGTTCTTCCGGGCGACGTCGCAGCCGAGCACGAGATACGCTCGGCCACCGGCGTCACCGCCCTTGCCGCCCGCGTCATGGTGGCGCGCGGCATAAGGGACGCGGAGACTGCCCGCGCGTTCCTCTCCCCATCGCTTGAGCGCGACTGGTACGACCCCGCCGAGCTGCCTGGCCTCGTGGCCGCGGCAGATCGCGTCGAGGCCGCCGTGCGCGCCGGCGAGGTCATCGCCGTCTTCGGCGACTTCGACGTCGACGGCATGAGCTCCACCTGCCTGCTCACGCTTGCCCTTCGCGAACTCGGCGCCGAGGTGCACCCCTATATCCCGCGCCGCTTCGGCGAGGGCTACGGCCTTTCCGCCGAGGCGCTGGAGCGCGTGGTGGAGGGCTGCCACCCCAACCTCATCATCACGGTGGACAACGGCATCGCCGCCGCTGCCGAGGTGGAGATGGTGCGCGGGCTCGGCATCGACGTCGTGGTGACCGACCACCACGAGCCTGCAGACCTCGTGCCCCAGGGCGTGCCCGTCTGCGACCCCAAGCTCGACCACTCCTGCCCCAGCTGCGACCTTGCCGGCGCGGGCGTGGCGCTCAAGCTCGTTCACGAGCTTGGCCGCCGCTTTGGCGTGCCCGAGCTCTGGCGCGCCTACACCGACGTCGCCACGCTCGGCACCATCTCCGACATGATGAATCTCTCGCGCGAGAACCGCGCCCTCGTGGCCGACGGCATCGCGCGCATGCGCCACACCGAGCGCCCGGGCATCGTGGCCCTGGCCGCCGTGGCGGGCGCCGATATCGCCCAGATCGAGGCCGACTCGCTGCCCTTCTCGCTCATCCCGCGCCTCAACGCCGCGGGCCGCATGGGCGACGTGGACGTGGCCTTCGACCTGCTCATCTCTAGCGACGCCGAGGAGGCCGCACGCCTTGCCGCCGAGCTCGAGACCATCAACCAGAACCGCCGCGACATCGAGCGCGAGCTCGCCGACTCCGCCATGGCCATGGTGGAGGAGACCTACGACGGCGGCCGCGCCATCGTCGTGGGCGGCGAGGGCTGGCACGAGGGCGTGAAGGGCATCGTGGCCTCGCGCGTGGTCAACCGCTACCACGTGCCCGCGATCCTCTTCTCCATCTCTGACGGCGTGGCCCATGGCTCCGGCCGCTCGGTGGGCTCGGTTAACCTCTTCGAGGCGGTGGAGAAGTGCGCCGACCTGCTGGTCCGCTTCGGCGGCCACGCAGGCGCGGTGGGCGTCACCATCGCCGAGGAGAACATCGACGCCTTCCGCGAGAAGCTCGAGAGCGTGCTCGCGGAGCTCCCGGCCGAGCAGTTCGTCGACACCGGCGAGGTCACGGCCGTGGTGGGCTTGGACGAGCTTGATGTGGAGACCATCCAGAGCCTGGACGTCCTCAAGCCCTTCGGCCAGGGCAACAAGGTGCCGCTGCTGGCGGCCACCGGGGTTGTCATGCGCGCCCGCGGCCGCGTGGGCCGCACGGGCGAGCACCTGCGCTTCCTCGCGACTGACGGCGTGAGCTCCGTGCCCGCCATCATGTTCCGCGCGCCCGAGGTCGAGCGCGCCTGCGACTACGAGGGTGCCGTCGACCTGGTCTTCGAGGCCGTGGCCGAGACCTGGCAGGGCCGCACCAAGCCCAAGCTCATGGTGCGTGACATCGTCTACCGCACGGCCACGCCGGGCGTTGAGGAGCCGGGCATTGTGGGAGAGATCTTCTCCCGCGTGCCGCAGATCCTCGCCTCCGACACCCGCGAGGTGCCGAGTGCGGGCGAGGCGTCCGGCCGTGAGGGCCTCACCGGCCTTGGCGGCGACGAGCTCACCGCCGAGCTCGTGCACCGCTTCATCGGCGACAATGCCCTGCTGCCGGCACAGGAGCGCGCGCTTGCGACGCTCGCCGCCGGCAAGAGCGCCCTCTGCGTCATGGCCACCGGCCGCGGCAAGTCGCTCATCTTCCATGTCCATGCCGCGCGCTTGGCGCTTTCCGAGCGCCGCGCGAGCGTCTTCGTCTATCCGCTCCGCGCCCTCGTGGCCGACCAGAGCTTCCACATCGAGGGCGAGCTTGCAAAGCTTGGCCTCTGCGCCCGCGTGCTCACCGGCGAGTCCTCGCCAGAGGTGCGCGCCGAGGTCTTTGGCGGCCTTGCCGCGGGCACCGTGGACGTCGTGCTCACCACGCCGGAGTTCCTCGCCATCCACAGCCGGCGCTTTGCCGAAGGCGGACGTGTGGGCTTCGTCGTCATCGACGAGGCGCACCACGCCGGCACCTCCAAGGGCGGCGACCGCGAGGCCTACCAGGACCTCCCGCGCATCCGCGAGGAGCTGGGCGGGCCTGCCGTCCTGGCCGTCACCGCCACGGCAGCCGAACCCGTCGCGCGCGAGATCTGCCGCCTCGCCGACATCGAAGACGTCATCGTCGACGATGCCTGCCGCGAGAACCTCCAGCTCGACGACTCGCGCGAGCTCCGTGACCGCGACGCCGCCCTCACGGCCATCGCCAGCACCGGCGAGAAGGTCGTTGCCTACGTCAACTCCCGCGAGCAGTCCGTCGTGCTCGCCCGCGCCTTGCGCAAGGCAAACCCCGAGCTTGCCCAGCGCATCGCCTTCTACAACGCCGGCCTCACCCGCGCCGAGCGCCACCGCGTGGAGGACGCCTTCCGCGCGGGGCAGCTTACCTGCGTCATCTCCACGAGCGCCTTCGGCGAGGGCGTGAACCTGCCCGACATCCGCCACGTCGTGCTCTACCACATGCCCTTTGGCGCGGTGGAGTTCAACCAGATGAGCGGCCGCGCCGGCCGCGACGGCCTGCCCGCCACCATCCATCTCATGTTCGGCGCCCACGATGCCCGCGTGAACGAGCGCATCCTCGCCTCCTACGCGCCCGGCAGAGACGAGCTCGTCTGCCTCTGGCGGACGCTGCGCTCGCTCTCAAAGCGCGCCGCGTCGGCGGGGGAGGGCGCCATTGCCCACACCAACGCCGAGCTTCTGGAGGCGTGCCTGCAGACGGCGCCCGCCACAGGCCTGGAGGAACGCTCGGTCTCGGCCGGCCTCGCCATCTTCCGTGACCTGGGCTTCCTCGAGCTCGAGGGCTTTGGCACGGGCCGTCGTATCCGCATGGCCGAGTCGCCCGAGCGTATGGAACTGGAGAGCTCCATACGCTACCTTGAGGGCATGCGTTCCGGCGTGGAGTTCCACAGCTTCTGCGACTGGGTGCTCGCCGCCACTCCGGCGGAGCTCATCTCTCGCATAAACCGCCCCATCGTCCCCGGCTTCGGGACCTTGGTGCGCGAGGAAGGGAAGTAACCATGGCAGAGTCAAAGACCTCGCAGCAAGAGCACCGCGCTCCGGTGCCGCCCGCCGGTGCGCCCGAGGTGGGCGCCGACGACTACCCGCTGCTGAGAAAGACCTGCTCGCGCTATCTCTCGCCCGAGCAGATGGCCAAGGTCGACCAGGCCTACCGCTTCGCCGCCGAGTTCCACCGCGACCAGAAGCGCCGAAGCGGCGAGCCCTACATCAACCACCCCGTGGAGGTCGCGCTCATCCTCGCGCACGACCTGCACATGGACGAGGACGTCATCTGCGCCGCCCTTCTCCACGACACGGTGGAGGACACCCCGGCCACCCTCGACGACCTCGTGGGCCTCTTTGGCGAGCAGGTGGCCGAGCTCGTGGACGGCGTGACCAAGCTCACCTCCATCGAGGTCGACTCCATGGACGAGAAGCAGGCGCTGAACCTGCGCAAGATGTTCCTCGCCATGTCCAAGGACATCCGCGTCGTCATCATCAAGCTGGCCGACCGCCTGCACAACATGCGCACGCTGGCCGCGCTTCCGCCCGACCGCCGCATCTTCAAGGCGCACGAGACCATGGACGTCTACGCGCCCCTGGCCGACCGCCTCGGCATCTCCAGCGTCAAGTGGGAGCTCGAGGACCTCGCCTTCTTCTACCTCGAACCCGAGGAGTACCAGCGCATCGCCCGCATGGTGCAGGACTCGCGCGACCAGCGCGAGCGCGACACCGACGAGGCCATCAAGACCCTCACCGACGAGCTCAAGCGCGTGGGCCTCGAAGGCTTCCAGATCACGGGCCGCCCCAAGCACCTGTGGAGCATCTACCTCAAGATGAAGCGCAAGGGCAAGGAGTTCTCTGACATCTACGACCTCATCGCCCTGCGCGTCATCCTCAAGAACGTGGGCGACTGCTACAGCGCGCTCGGCGCGGTGCACACGCTCTGGCACCCGCTGCCCGGCCGCTTCAAGGACTACATCGCCACGCCCAAGCCCAACGGCTACCAGTCGCTCCACACCACCGTGGTGGGGCCCGAGGCGCGCCCGATAGAGATCCAGCTCCGCTCCATCGAGATGCACGAGCAGGCCGAGTACGGCATCGCCGCGCACTGGCTCTACAAGCGCGCCGGCAACTCCAAGGGCGATATGAGCTCCGACGACAAGAGCATCGACAAGCAGATCTCTTGGATCCGCCGCAGCCTCGACTGGACGGTGGAGGGCGAGATGGAAGACGCCCACGAGTTCCTCGAGGACCTGCGCGTCGACCTCTACGAGGACGAGATCTTCGTCTTCACACCCAAGGGCGAGGTCATGAGCCTGCGCGCCGGCGCCACGCCCCTCGACTTCGCCTACCAGGTGCACACCGAGGTGGGAAACCACTGCGTGGGCGCCAAGGTCAACGGCAGCGTGGTCTCGCTCACCAAGCCGCTCTCCACCGGTGACCGCGTGGAGATCCTCACCAACAAGAACGCCAAGCCCAGCCGCGACTGGATGAACATCGTCAAGACGCCGTCCGCTCGCTCCAAGATCCGCAAGTACTTCGCGGCCTACACCAAGTCCGACGACGCCGAGGCCGGCCGCAACGAGCTTGCTCGCGAGCTGCGCAAGCGCGGCTACGGCATTTCCACCCCGCGCTCGGTCAAGGCCATCGCCCGCGTGGCGGAGAGCCTGAGCTTCAAGACAGCCGACGACATGTTCGCCGCCATCGCCAATGGCAAGCTCACCGCCAAGAGCGCCTCCAACAAGGTCGAGGCGATCCTGGAGGAGGGGTCTCCTCAGGAGATGCTCGCAGCCCAGCAGAAGGCAAACGCCGAGGCCAACGCCGCCCGCGAGGAGTTCTTCGAGGCCAAGGCGCCGATGACGGCTCCCAAGCAGTCCGGCCGCGGCAACAAGCAGGGCGCGGGCGCCAAGCGCCACGGCTGCGGCGTGGTCGCCAAGGGCGACGCCGACCTGCTCGTGCATCTCGCGCACTGCTGCAACCCCGTGGCCGGCGACGAGATCCTCGGCTTCGTCACGCGCGGCCGCGGCGTCTCGGTCCACCGCGCCAACTGCCCCAACGTCAAGGGCCTCATGGCCAACCCCGAGCGCATGATCGAGGTCGAGTGGGATACCTCCGGCGCCACCCAGTTCCAGGTAGAGATCATGGTCGAGGCCACCGATCGCATGGGCCTTCTGAAGGACGTCACCATCGCGGTGGGCGAGGCCGGCGGCAACATCCTCTCTGCCGCCACCAACACCAACTCGGCAGGCGTCGCGCGCCTGCGCTTCCTCGTGGCAATCAGCGACGCCAGCCTGCTCGACACCCTCCTGGGTGCCGTCGGCCGCGTGCCGAGCGTCTATGACGCGCGTCGCATCATGCCGGGCGAGGGCGGCTCTGTCCGCGGGAGGCGCTAGCCATGGGCGAGTTCTACGACATGGGACCCGTGCTTGCGAACACGCCCGAGCCCGGCGAGCCCAACCTCGAGGTGCGTCGCTACGTGGTGGGCCCCATCCACACCAACTGCTATGCCGTCGTGGTGGACGGCGAGGCCATGGTGGTCGATCCGGGCGCCGAGGGCGCCGCGGTTGCGGCTGCCTTGGGCGAGCTGGGCGTTAGCTGCAAGCTCGTCGTGGCCACGCACGGCCATGCCGACCACGTGGGAGGCGTCGCCGCCCTGGTGGAGGCGACGGGTGCCGAGTACCTCATCGCCGAGGCTGACGACGACCTCGCACGCCGCGCCAGGCGCAACCATGCCCTGGGCATCAGCTATGACGCCGACGCCCCGGCACCCGCGCGCTATCTCACTGATGGCGAGGAACTTGAGCTTGGCGAGGCGCGCTTCCGCGTCATCGCCACCCCCGGCCACACCCCGGGTGGCGTCGCGCTTCTCGGCCATGGCTTGGCCGAGGGCCTCTGCTTCGTGGGTGACACCCTCTTTGCCGGCAGCGCCGGTCGCACCGACCTCGAGGGCGGCAACATGACGATGCTCATGCGCTCGCTGGCACGCCTTGCCCGCGAGGTCCCTGCCACTACCTTCGTGCTCTGCGGCCACGGCGACGACACCACCATGGCAGAAGAGCTCGTCCACAACCCCTACCTCAGCCAGAGGAACAACCCGTTTGTGGGCGAGGGGGCCTAGGGGCGCCACAGGCTGCGCCGGTGCCGCTTGCCGTGCTGATGGCAGCCTGCTCCGCGAGCCAGGGGATAACGTGCAACCTACAACCTGCATTGCTAGCCAGTGACGGCCGTGTGACCTACGGGCTGCCCGCAAACCAGGGAAACGAAAAAGCCCCGCTTGGCGCTTTGCCAGGCGGGGCTTGTCATGTCTGGTGCCCGAGGCGAGGGTCGAACTCGCACGAGGTTTCCCCCAGGGGTTTTTGAGACCCCCGTGTCTGCCATTCCACCACTCGGGCATGGGTGCGCGCTTGCGCACGAGAGAGTATAGCGTACACGCGCAAAACGCGCCCGCCATGGCGGGGGATAGTTCAAACTCTTGTTAATTTACCTGCGGTTATACGGGAATTCAGTGGTATTATTAATTGCAGCCGGCGTGTCGTCGGTTGTCCGTCGGGGTTGGCGGGCCTATGTGGAGGTCGATATGTTTTCTATTGGGGAGCGCGTTATGCATCCCGGTCAGGGCCTTTGCACCGTCGTCGGATTCGAAGACTCGCCTGCGCCGATGTTCGTTCTTGAGGCCGGCAGCGGCCGCGCCGTCACGCGCATGCTGTACCCGGTTTCGCAGGAGGCCAAGCTCCACACCCCGGTGAGTCGCGAGGAGGCCCTTGCCATCATCGAGGGCTATGACGCCATTGAGCTCGACCCGTTCACCAACCGCAATTCCGGCCTGGAAGAGAGCCACTTCAAGAACCTGCTCAAGCAGGGCGCGCCGGATTCGGTCTGCGTGGTCAAGACCATGCGCAGTCGCATCGCTGCTGCTGAGGCCGCCGGCAAGAAGCCCTCAACCTTCCTTTCCCGCGTGCTCAAGGAGGCCCAGCGTCGCTCCCTCGAGGAGCTCGCCTGCGCCTTGGAGTCCACGCCAGAAGAGGTGGCGGAGATGTTCACCGAGCGAGGCTTCGACCTGGCCGACGAGGTCTAGGGCCGCCTTAACATACGCAAGCGAAAGGGAGCCGCGACGCCAAGCCGCGGCTCCCTTCTTGTCTCTCATGCCCAGGCCACTTCGCGTTGTCCATGCCTGGGCCGCTTCGCGTCGTCCGTGCCTGGGCCACTTCGCGTTGTCCATGCTCAAGCCGGGCCTGCCAGCCTGTCTGAGCCGCCCCAGCCGCCCCGGCCGCATGCCATCCCCTAATTCCAAACTGACTCTACGTTATTTGCACTTATGCCCGGTATTTGGGCCTATAACTGC
>CAVIES010000024.1:15858-18876 GCA_963641675.1 Anaerovoracaceae bacterium | reverse complement strand
GTACTTTTCCATGATGGCGTCGTTCACCACGCGGGCCATGCGGCTGAAGAGCGCCGTTCCGTCCGCTCCGCTCTTGCGGTAGCCAAGTCGCTTCAGCGAGTCCTCCACCGCGGACGTCACCATCCGCGAGTCGTTGGAGATGCTTCCACTGCTCTCAAACTCCGCCTTGCGGTTCGCGAGCCTATCGAAGTCCTTCGGCTCGAAGCGCCCGGCCATGGCGTAGAGATCCGCCCAAGAGATCTCCTTGAGCTTCTGGTTGTTGTAGGCAAGGTCGTAGTAGGCTGCGCTGTCCGTGCTGAAGCTGTTGAGCCTGCGGCGGCGGGAGTATTCGGCAAGACCTGCTTTCTGCGCGTCGCTGAGCCCTTCGAGCTGCGCCGCCGGAATGTCGTCGATGTCCGTACCGCCATGGAGCTGAGTGAACACAGACGCCGCGGCCTGATTCGCGCGCTCGCGCTCGTAGCGAATGGCGTGCTGCCGCTGCTGAAACAGGATGTTCGTTGCGCGGTCGAGCAGCTTCGGATCCGCGCCCGGGTTCGCGGCCTCGACCTGCCGGCGAATGGCCTCCTTGTCGCCGGAGTTCACCAGGCTCGCCTCGTTGCCGTAGCGAGCAAGCGCCGTCTTCTGCGGGGCCGTGAGTACGCCGGAGAAAGGGTCCTGCGCCTGCAGCTTCTGCACTGCCGCGTTGTCGCCGCGCTCCTTGGCGTCCTGCACTTCCTTCGCCCAGGCGTCGACAAGTTCCTTTGCCTTGGCACTGCCGACAACATAAGCCGCTGCCGCCCACTCGGGCTTGCCTGCGTCGCTCACAAGGGTTGTCGCGGTCTTGAACTCGTTCTCGTCGTAGTCCTTGCCCGTGGCGGGTGCGAGCATTGTGCGCGCGAGGGACGGCGGCTGCAGGGACGCTGTCGTGGTGTTTGCCGCTGCGGCGGCCTGCGCCTGCGCGGCCTTCTTCTGCAGCGCGTCACGAATCAGCGCCTGCACCTTCAGCGTGTCATAGGCCGTGAGCTTCCCGCCGCGGTAGTGCCGCAGCACGGCCTGCGCGTTCTCCGGCTGATCATTGGCGAGCAGCGTCTTGATGCCGTCCACAATGGACGAACTCACAAGATCCGCCGCGCCCTTTTTGATCGAGTCCTCCGGCTCGCCGCGGTGCATGGTGCGATAGGCATCCTCAATCGCCTCCGCTTGGGCATCAACGTTTTTGATGTTTCCAGGATCCACCGCTATGGACTCGGCGGCAATCTCGCCCTTCGTCTTGGCGACACTCTGCTGATAAGCCTCCGCCTGCTTGATAGCGTGGTTCTGGAGCTCCAGGCGCCGGTCAGCGCGATAGCCCTTGAGCTTCTCGCCGATGAGCGCCTTCTGGTGGACGTCCAGTCCTTCGATCCGCTTCTGAATGATCTTGCCGATTTCGTCGTCATAGTGCTTCACGAAAGGTTGATCGGCCTCGACGACTTCCGTGCCCTGCAGCCGCAGCGCGCCGTTGTCGCCCTTCATGAGGTCGTTCACCTGGATTTGAATGTCGTTGTATGCCGCGTCCGCTCGAGCGCGGGACATGGTCTCGTACGCACGGTTGCACGCGTCCACGAACTCATTATTGGACTGCCGCAGCTGGGCATCCGCCTTCTTGAGCGCGATGTCGCCATCGGTTCTCACAAGGCCCATCGGCGTGCCGTCCGGCACAGTCGGCTGCACCTTCGGGCCGTCGGCCATAGGAACGATTGCCATTTGGTCTCCCAGTAATTTCCTAGTAAATCCACTGCAGGGCGTTCTGATCGCCGCCGCCCACGCCGGAGTCGGAGCTCGCGTAGGTCGTGTCCGTCGCTACAGCCCCCGCCGCATCTGCTGATGCCGCGCCCTCATTTGATGCGCTTGCGTTCGCGTAGTAGCCCGCCACCTTCTGGACGCCCGAGAGCAGAGAGTCAACGGCCACCATGCCGCTGTTGGACTTCGAAGCGCTCGCGGCCACGCCCGCTTGGTACTGCGCTGTGGCCTTGCTCATGTAGCCCATGGCGGCATTGAGCCCGTTCGCGTACGCGGTGTTGCGGTCCTGCTGCTTGTAGAGGTCAGTCGTTGCGATGATCTCTTTGTTCGAGCCATAGCCCAAAGCCGTGCCGTTGGCAGCCATCGCCACCTTCTGCTTGGACTTCAGTTGCCCGTACTGCTGCGTGATGTTCGCCATGTTGCGGTTAGATGCCGCCAAGGCGGACTGCGCCTGGATCACCGCGCGCTTGCGGTTGATCTCGGCGATTCGCTCCTGGATCGACGCGAGCTCCGAGGCGGAGCGTGACGATTGATAGCTCGTGTAGATGTTGCCGACCGCCTGAATTGCGGTAGCCCAAAGCCCTGCGGTTTGATAGCTCGACAGGCCTTGGTTTTGTGTAGTTGCTGCGGCCATGAAAAAGCCCTCGTAGTGTTGGCCGTGATGAAACCACACCGCGAGGGCTGACTACCGCACCTACCCGCCGAGCTCCATGTCCGTGGCGATGGAGAGCACCGTGAGCGGCAGTGGGCTTCGCTGCTCAAGGATCACAGAACCCGAGTCCGTCCAGTGCGGCTGCAGGTCAACATCGATGCCGCCTGTCACCGGACTCGGAGGCGAACCCGGTAGCTCCTCTGTGCGCTGTCGGAACTCGACAAAATCCCCGTCCTCTGGGCCGATGAAGATGCCGCTCGAGCGATAGACGCGCATGAAGACTTTGTTCACGTTCTTCGTGAGTGAACCTCCGTCCGAGCCATCCTTCAGCGGCACCGTCACCGGCAACGTCTGGATCTCCGCGTCGATCGGCAGCCCCACCTGCACTATGCTCGCCTCAGCAACGAGGCTGATCTTGCCGTCCTTCACCACCTGCTGCGGCATCTCTGCGCCGTCCGCGAGGATGCTCACGGTCTCGCCCTCGAGCCAGTTGAGCCCAGAGATCGTCTTGGTCGGTTCGCCCTTGTATGTGCTGCCGCAGTCCACAAAGAAGGCGTCCTCGTCGCCCACGTTGTCGCGCTCCGCCATGCGCTCCACAAAGCGCACAA
>CAVIES010000024.1:0-15187 GCA_963641675.1 Anaerovoracaceae bacterium | reverse complement strand
GGGTAGTCCGTCACCGTCGAGACCTTCGCGGTCGCCGCCGCTCCGCTGCCCTTCGCCGCCGAAATCACTACCTTCGGATCCGTGTAGTCGTGCCCGCCCTGCACAACTTTGATGCTAATGATTTTGCCGTCCTTCACCGTTGCCTGCAGCTGCGCCCCGCGGCCCGTGGGGTCAGTTACGTAGGCGCTAACAACGTTATCCTTGGTGCCTAACTTAAAGTCGGTTCGATAGATCTTGCCATGCCCAAAGATACCCTGCGCCTTACTTTGGAAAACGCATATAGCCGGGTCGCGATAATTTTGGCCTCCGTCCAAAATTTTTATGCCAGTGAGCGTGCCTACCAGCCCGCCGCAATAGAGCGTCTCGTCCGGATTGTTAGGATCTGACATCAAGCCGTTAGTCTTTTTATATGACAGCGTCACGGTAAAGGTTCCACCGCTACCTTTGCCTGCCAAGTCCGCAAACAGCATTGAGTCAACGGCAACTTTGACCAAATCGGCATACGATGGATAGGTCATGTTCTGCGAAAGTGCTACGCCGTTTTTAGAAAATACGGTGAATTCCAACTCATTCTTATCAGAACTCGAGTAGGTCAGCCCAAGCTTGTCCGAATTCGATATACCCCAAATCTTGTCAACCTTCGCAACATAGTCACTCCGAGACGGCAAGCTCGTTCCGGCGGGGTTGTACGCAACCCCCGAAACATTCGGATAACCAGAACCACTACTCGTCACCGTCACGCTTGCGATGCCCTTGCTCGACATAAAGAGCTCATCTCGCCGTGGCGGCGTGTAATCCGCGTCAGGGTCGATGTTGTCATCAATAATCGAAAGCTCATCAGTCTCGCCCAGATACGCATAGACGCCGCCTTCGTTGCGATAGACGCGGTAGAAACTCGCGCCATCCACCGCATCCCACGTGATTTTGACAGTCGTGCCCGTGTTGTAGATGTTCGCTACACACGAGACGACCGCGGACTTTTCGGATTGAATCGTGCGGTCGTAGTTGAGCGCCGTCACGCAGTACTTGAAGGTGTACTTATCTGCGTTGATTTCATCCTCCGCCGTGGAGGCTTTATAGGCCTTGACGTTCTGTGGAGCCTCAAGAGTGGGGTTAAAGTTGATTTTCTCAAACCGCCAGTCGAGCACGCTGTAGCGCTTAAGCTCCGTAGGAGGGTAGTTGTGATGAACGATAGTTATCACGTCCGCGGACTGTATGTAGTGCAGCTCCATCACGTCATCGGCGTCATACTGGCTCGCGATCTCATAAGGCGCGGAGCCGTTCATAAGCGTTGCACCTTGAGTATGGAAGCGCACATACTTATGCCCGAACTCGAGGATCATCGTCTGATCGCGGCTGAACGTGAACGGGATGAGGCGCACGGCCTTGTCGGGATATTTCGTCTCGCGCACGTACGCAAAACCCGCGCGGTTTTGCACTGCGCCCTGAGGCAGCACGATGAAGTTGCGGCAAGTCTTGAGCCCCGCCTGGTACTTTGTGTCATCGGAGCGGCCGAGCATCATCGGCCCCATTACGCCGCCCGAGAAGGATTTCTGAGTTACGACGGTCATTAGTTTCTCCACCCTCGAGTCTTCGTCCACGTGCTGCGCAAGTCTGTGTCACGGCGGCGCTGCCTCATGTCATAGTCCTTCGCCAGAGCGAGCGCAGTGTTGTAGCGCTCCTCCATGGCCTTGGCGACGCTTTGCCCAGGTGTTCCCTTCAGGATGTTCCCGGCGAGTAGACCGGCAAGCTTGTACGTGATTGCCTGACAGACAAGCTCTGGCAGGAGCGGCGTATTCGTCACTCGGACGGTATAGCGGCACCAGGCGTCCTCAAGGTTAGTCAGGATCATCTGCTGCCCCCGCGTCGATTCGGTCTCGCAAATAAACTCCTTCGGCGCATCGAAGTAGCGGTCATCCTCTTCGATCACAGCGGTGATGCACAGGGCGTCGCCTGGACGCGCATAGCCAAAGCGCCACCCGCAGTAGTCCTCCAGCAGCACAGCAAGCGCTGCGCGGCGCGTGGCGAAACTCCACGGATAAGCTTCGAGCACGAGATTTCGGGCAATCGGATAGTCGCGGGCGCAGCGTTCGGCAAAGCGTCCGCCCTCTGCGGGACTGATGCTCGTAACGTCCGCGCGCTCGCCCAGGAGCGCCAGCGCCTCGTTGCAGATGTCAATGTCAGTTGCCATGACGGCTCCTTACGAAAACGGGGGCGCGAAGCCCCCGTGGTGATTGTCAGCAGTAGCTCGACTTAGAACGTGTAGTCTTCGGTCGGGATGATCTGCGGCAGGTCAGCGCTCTTGGAGATGCCAGCCGTGATCTTGCCGCCGGACACCGTGCCATCAACCTTGTAGTTGAGCTTGAGGTAGCGCTTGTGCGACAAGGGCATCGGCACAACGATGCTCACGAAGTCGTCACCTGTCACCGGGGCGGAGGTCGCCACCGTACGGAAGGTGCCGCTGTCCGTATCGCAATCCTGCAGTTCGACCGTGATCGTGCCTGTGCCCGTGTAGTCGCCAACAGCGACAGCCACAGCGAAGAGCTCGCCCTTGCGGTTCAAGCCCGTGGTCAGGAGTGCCTGGCCGCAGTCGATGACGGTGTCCGACACAGCGGTCGCGGTCACGGCCTGCGCGTCGGAGAACATGAGATCAGCATCAAAGATCATTTGCTTTCTCCTTAGATGGGCTTGGCGTACGTGCCAAAGATGGAGTCCGGCAGCTTGTGGACGGGGATGCCGTCCCAGGTCACGCATTCGCGTCCCTGCACCGTGCCCCATTCAAGGTTCACGTTGGGCGTATGGCGGATCTGCTTGCGCAGCATGCCGCGCATCTTGCCGCTCATGTAGATAGCGGCATGAGAGCCCAGCTGTTCCGGGAAGGATTCGACGGCGTCGATCAGCATGTCAACGAGGTCAAGGCCGCCCGTGATGGAGGCGTTGATCTTTTCGATGTCGATGTTGGCAATGCGGAAGCACTGGCGGCGGTCTTCAATGGCAAGGCCCAGGTCCCATTCGTAGTCGGTCACCACGCCGCGGAAGCGGTGCCCCTTCTTGTCGTAGCATTCCTGCTCACCACGGTCCGTGCGCTTCAAGCCCGCAAGCCCTTCTTCGGGGTAGATCGCGTGGATGTAGCTCGTGTCCCAGTTGACAATGAAGATGTCCTGCAAGCCCTTCGTGGCGTCAGCCGTGCCGCCGGCATCCATCACAACGTCGGCCATGTCGCCGGTGGACTTGTTGTAGCGGGCGCGGAGGCCGTTGAAGCTCTTCGGGTCTTCGCGCAGCGAGGCGTTGAACATCATGCGCGCGGCCTTGTGCGCGATACCGCGCTGGAAGGCCTTTTCCTGATTGAAGCGCCATTCGGCGGAGTTCTTGTTGCGCGCGAGGATCTTGGTATCGATCTGGCTGTATGTCGCGAGCATGCAGGTGGAGTCCTGCACCGTTGCACCGCCGGCCTTTTCGGGCAGCACGCCTTCGTTGTACGAACGCGTCTGGCCTTCGGGGTAGTCGGTGATCAGCATGGTGCTGTTGTTGTCGCCGTTGTTGCAGGGCGCAAAGAGCATCTGATCGAGCAACGGCTGGCACTGGATGATCGTGTCAGTCACCTTGGTAGGGACGTCGTTGGAGAGCTTGCTCAGGTCAAGCAGAGTCCCGGTTCCGTAAGACATAGGTTTTCTCCTATTCGTTCATTTTCGTGTTCGGGAACAGCGCGCGGTAGTTGTCTGCCGCACGGGCGCCCTTCTTGCCTTGGACGAAGCCGCCCTCGCTGATGTCAGCGCCAATGCGCTTCATCGCCCGGAGGAAGTCCGGGTCTACGTCGAGGTTGAAGGCTCGGAGCTTCGCTCGAAGGTTCGCGTTCTCCGCGCCTCCGAAGTACTTCCCGTACGCGCCGTTGGCCTGATTCGCCACCTTTGCGTCCGAAAAGCCCAGTTCCTTGCTCGACAAGGCTTGCTGCTTAAGCGCCTGTCGCTGTCGTTGGAGCTCCTCCTTCATCCCGGCCATCGTGGTGTCCATGAGCTGCTTGGCGCTGTCTTGCGACAGGTCAAGGCTCTTGGCGGCCTCAGAGAAAGCAGCAACGCCCGCGTTCGCGGGGTCGAAGCCTTCGAACTGATAGCCGCCCTCGGGGGCGCCAAGGACGGCAGGCTTTTCGGGCTCGCCGTCCTTGTCACCATCCTCGGGCTCTCCACCCTCTTCGCCATCAGCAGACAGGAGTCCGCTGTCGTCGTCAGGATTCGGTGCTCCGCCTTCAGCGGCGGGCTGAGGATTAGTCTCTCCCGCGGAGGCTTCGCCCCCGGCAGAAGTTGCAGCAGTAGCCGCTCCCGTATCAGCGGGCGCGGCAGCGGCGTCGTTTGTCGTTTGAGCCGTTGCGATTTCGTCAGGCATCGCTATCCCTCATTTCAATCATCTGCGCAACTCGGTTCGGCACATAGCGCGCCACCTTGTCCCACAGATACAAACCAACATTGCGCTGCCCTTCGAGGAAGGACAGCTTCATGGCATTAGGCTCGAAGACGCTGCGGTGGATGCCGCAGAAGCCGAGCGTGCGATAGAGAATGCGGCGTCCCCGCTCATCAGCGAGGAGCCAGTCCCAGTCAGCCTTTTCCTGCAGGGCTTGCAGCTCCTGCTTGCGCTTGGCCTCTTCGCGCTTCTTGTCTGTGCTCATGTCACGCATGATTGCCCTTTGTTCGTTCAACTACCGCACCCCCCCTACATTCCGGCATAGCCGCTCATCTGCTGCATGGTCTGCGCAGAGGATGCGGACGGGATGTTTTTCGCAATATTCGCCATCTGCTCAGCGGCCTGCAGCTGTTGCGACGCCTGCTGCTGTTGCGCACGAGCGTCCCGCTTCTCTTGCACTTCCTCGGAGGACGGCACCAGTTCAGGGTCAACGCCCAGCTGATCAGCGAGCTTGCGCGCCCACTTGTCCTCGTCGAGCATGTCAATAACGTTCGGCCATGCCTGCGCCGCCCCCGCGAGGGACTGCACGTAGGTGGACATTGCGTCAACGCCCGCGGCGCGCTGCGCCTGCGCGAGGATCGAGACGTATTCGATGTTGATGTAGTCGGAGGCGGACCGCTTCTCGCCCGTTTCGGGATCTGTTCCGCCCTCGATGTACTCTCGTTCGCCTAAGACCGAGTCGAGGGACTTGATCTCGTCGGGCATGTCAGGGATCAAGCCGAAGCGGTCCATGCACTGCAGCGTTGCCGCAATAAGCGGGTCGAGGAGTTCCAGGTGCAGGCGCTCGAGCACCGGCCCCATGATCAGCATCTTCTCCTTGTCGAGCTTCTCCACCTCATAGGCCGTGCGGCCGTAGCGCGCGGTCTGCGCGAGCATGAGGAACAAGTCTTTGTAGAAGTAGTTGTTGATCGAGGTGCGCTTATCATCGATGTCAACCTTCACGGCATTGAGATCAAGGCGGACGTCCCATGCGGTCTTCACCTGCTGCGCCGCACTGAGGTCACAGTAGCTGATGCCGCCTGGCCCGAAGTCAAGCGGCTTGTCTTCGTACGTGGATGGCACCAACAGCGGCGGGTTCACGGTGTAGTCCGTGCCGCGCTCTTTGATGACAGTCTCTTCCTGCAGCGCCATGACAACGCCAAGCGCCTTCATGCCAGGCGAGCGCCCATAGGGCGTGCGCTTGCTCATGCTCCACCGCGGCACCAGACAAGGAAAGGACTTGAAGCCCTCCTCCAAAAGCACACGGTCTCGGTCAGTATTGGCTTCGCCCTCCATACCCGCCACAGGTCCGTCACCATAGCTACCAGGTGTTTCCTCGAAGTAGACCCCGCGGTAGGGCATCGAGTACTTGTCCTTCTTCGTGCGGTCATAGTCCGGACGCGGCTCAATGGCGTGGATGACAATGTGCTCCTGGAAGCACTTTGCCGGATCTTTGGCCTGCCGCTTGATAGCGTCACTCACGGCATCCTCGCCGAAGACTTCCACCATCTGCTTGGCGGTCATGATGATCTGGCGGTAGACCGTGTCCACGCGCCCTTCGCTGTCCTCTTCGATCCAGTACTCGCCGCAAGTCATCTCATGCAGGTGGATGACGTGCCGGTCGGACGGCAGCGCCACAAGGCATGCCGTGCCGTAGCAGGCAAGCTCGAGGTACGCGTTGTTGAGCGCCTGGTAAACGTTCGACTTCGCGAAGACCATCTGCATCTCTGTCTGCAGCTCAGAGAGCCACCGCTTCACAGCAACGTTCTCATCGAGCTCCGGCGAACGAGTTGTCAAGCGAAACCACGGGCGAGCAGGCGATGTCATGCCGCCCAGCATGCCCGCGCCAAGCACGTCGATAGCGTCCGTAGCGGTTGCGTCGTTGATGTATTCGTAGCCCGTCTCGCTGTCGTCGAGCGCGTGCGTATTCTCAAAGTGCCCTGTCTCTGGCAGGATGTAGCGCTGCAGTTTGCGGTACAACGGCTCGAGCGGCGTGCGCGTGCTCTTCAGCTGCGCGAGCTTCAGGCGAAGCTCAGATGCCTTTGCGCGCATACTCAGCTCCCGAGCGTGCCAGCCTTGCCGAGCAAGTTAGGATCGACGGCTGCGCCGCTGCCGCCGGTGATGCTAGTCGAGCCGCTGCCCAAAGCGCCGGACGTATCGTCTGCGCTGAGTAGCCCTTCGATGTCCGCGCTCTTGCGGTTCGCGCGGTTCTGCGCTTCGTCCTCGGCGGCGAGCTGCTTCTTGGCGGCCTCCTCCTGCTTCTCGGCGTTCTTCTTAGCCACTTGGCGTTCCTTGTGGCTGTTGTAGGCACTGGTCACGGTAGCTGCGGCAACGGCGGCGGCAGCGGCCCAAGCCGCGGCGGTTCCTCCACTCATTCGTTTTCTCCTAAAAGGATGTCGTCGGTCATGGCGCGGCGCGCCTCCTCCGGCGTGGTTGCGTTGGTTTTGAAAATCATGACGAGCTTGGTGTCCGTGAACGTGCGGAACACCGTTTTGCGCCCTGCGGGAGTCTCGAACTGCTCGAAGCCCTTCACCATCATCACGCCATCAGGGCAGGTCACCTTGCAGTCCCCGAAGACCAGAAGCGTGGTCGGCACCTTAGTGAGACACCCAGTGAGCACCACGCCCGCGGGCACGAAGGCAGTGCGGACGTAGACCCCGTCGTGCAGGCTCACCTCAATGCGCGGGTAGACCTGCGGCACTTGGCGAAGCAGGGTCTCAACCCTCTGCGCGAACTCCACGGACGCTGCGGTAACTGGCAGGTTCATTTCGTCTCCATGCAGTAGACAACGTTGGTCCGTTTCCACAAGTGCGCGCCAATGGCATCAAGGCGCGAGCCCGCGGGCGTGCTGATGTAGAGCACAGGGCACCCGAGCTCACGCGCGCGAGCCTTCGCCCACTTGATGAGATGAATGCCCGCAAGCCCCTCGCGATACGCTTTACGCAGAAACAAGCTCTCTGTAGAGGCGATCTTTTGCCCGCCATAGTGCCCGACCGGCGTAATCATCAACCAGACAACTCCCACAAGCGTGTCGCCGTCGAAGGCGCCGCCACAGGCGAGCATGCCTAGCTCATGCATCTGGCGGTAACGCTCGACGTCGGGCCGAGTCTCGCCGATTGCGTGATTAGCGCACTCGGCGGTGTACTCTGCGAAGCAATCGGCATAGCCTGGGGCGTTGAACACCTCATCAGGCGTGCAGTCTCTGATGTCCATTGGAACTCCTTTGCCGGCATGATCGCGGCAAGCGAGCTCAACTACCGCACCCCCTAGCGGCGCGCGCGGTAGGGCATGACGTTGCGGCGGCTGTCTCTTGCGGCGCGGTTGCCGATTCCGTCGTTGCGCAGCATGGCCTTGGACGGCTCCAGGATGATGCTTGCGAAGGTAAGCGCCAAGGCGTCCGCCTTGTCGGGCGAAGACAGTCCGCGCTTTTTCATGTCCTCTTTCGACTCGAGCTCGAGCTTGTGGTCAACAATGCCGTGCTGATACTCCGGCGCTGTAAGGTCATACTTGAGGTCATCGTCGTCCGGCAGCACCACATTCGGGTCCTGCAGCCACGTCCTCATGCGGTCCCACATCTCCACGCGCTTGTTGCGATAGACCTCCGGCCGGTCGGCGCCGCCGCCGAAGTCCACGCCGTTGACGTTGAACTTATTCGAGTTGAGCAGGTCCACAAATGGCTTGCCAAGTCCGCCGGCATCCATGAAGATGTAGACCTTCTCGAAGTCGTACTTTGCGTAGAGTTCATTCACCAGTTCCCCCAGGCGCGAGCAAGTCTTCATGACGCTCGACTTCACGAAACTCTCCATGTGGATAACCTCCCGCCCCACACGCACACAGAAGGCCGTAGAGTCGCTGCCGTACATGGCGAGGTCCACGCCGATAACAGCGAAGGGATGCTCGCCCGGATGGAACTCCTGGGACTCGTTGCGCATGGCGCGCTCCACGATATCCTCCGGGATGAACTGCATGTCGGAGCTGTTCGGGAACTCGCCGCGAACACGAACGCGCACGAAGTCCGAGTCGAAGCCGTACTGCGCTATCCACCCCTCGATTGCTTTCTTGTTAGTGATCTGAGCTTCACGGCTGTCAATCTTGTAGGTAGTCCAAAGATCACGGTATTTGTGGAAGATGTCGTAGAAGGCGCCACTGTTTCGCGTAGGATTACCAAAAACAAAGAACATCGGCTCACCGTCGGTTAGACCGCCCTCAGCCACTTCGAAAATGGTCTCGTCGATGCCCGAGCCTTCGTCGAATAAGTAGAAGGAGGTCGAGTTTGCGGCATGCTGACCAGCGAAGGCTTCACTGTTCTCCTTGCGGCAGGACTGCGCCGAGACAAACCACTCTGACTTGTCCTCCTTGGATTCGATAACCATCGAGCTGCGGCCGTCCTTGATGTCGAACCAGTCTGCAGTGATGCTCTTCTTGGTCCAAGTCTTGACTTGCGCCCATGTTCTGGTAGCAAGCTGTCCATTCGTTGTGGCCGTCACCGTGCCCTTGGCGAAAGGGCGCGTGCTCATAATCCAGTCGATCAGCCATGAAGACAAGGCACTTTTGCCAATGCCGTGCCCGCTGCTGACGGCTATGCGGATAGGCTTCACAGCGTGCCGACCGTCGAAGGCGTTCTCGCGAACCTGTCGCCCGACTTCGTCCAGGAGCTCACAAGCCCACCTGTCTGGGCCATACTTGCAGTGCGGGAAGCGGGACTTCCACGGCTCCACTAGCTCCACCATCTGCAGCGCGGGATTCGAGTCCCACGGGTAGGCTGCGATGACAAAGCCCAAAGGATCATCGTAGAACTGCGCCATAAACTGGGCAAGCTCGACGTTGATGTTCTCGTCCGTCACTTGCCAACCCTCCCGCGAGCGGCGAGCAGCGCGCTCGAGACAGATACATCCCCGGCGACGTTGATCTGCTGCGTAGGCCTGCCCTCGGCGCGGTCAGCAAGGGCGACAAAGGCCTTCACATCCCCCGCCATGGCCTGCGCGATAATCGAGTCCACGACGGCTTCCCCCGCGGTGCAGTCGGACCCCTCGAGCTTCTCCGCGAGCTTGCGCAGCACTATCTCAGTGATGATCTTTTTCTCGCGCTTCGCTTCGCCGGAGGCAATGCCTCCTTTGCGGGCTATTTCCACCTGTTTAGCACCTGTTTTGAACTGGGTGCCCTCTGAGTTAGGCACCCCCTTCTTTCGTGCGCTAGCGGCCTTTTTAGCCCCCTTGGTGAGCGCTTTCTTCTCTTCGGTCATCCCGCCCTCCACAAGTTAGTCTGTGATCTCATGTCCCCGCGGCAGATATAGGCCACAGTGGACTTCGGCATCTCGAGCTTTTTGCTGATAGCCTTGTAACTCATGCCATCGGCGCGCAGCTCGAGCACCCAACGCACCTCGGCATCAGTCCACTTCATCCAATGGTGCGACTGCCCGACTTTCTGGCCGGAGTCGTTCCTTTCGATGTATGACATGGTGCCTCCTTCTGGTGCGCGACAAACGCACTCGGCAGCCGCAAGCGCAGCTCGTGCATAACCGCCTCGATAGCGCAGTCCTTGGCGCGAGGCGCGTCGGGCGTGTCCTCGACCGCAGCGGCTTCCCGCAGCATGTCTTGCGCCCAATGCGGCAGGAGCCCGTGATACTTAATCTTCATCCCTGTCCCTCAGGAAAATGTGCACTCGGACGTAGCCCTCGCGCTGCCGCCCAGAGAATCGGTACTCATGCTCAAGATGATGAAACTTGCGGTCATTGATGCCGAGCCAGTCCGCTATGCCGTCGAAGCCGGCCTTCATCGTCGCTACCAAGTTGTCCTCGTCTCGCGCCCGCCGATCAGGCGCGCAGAACTCGCACTTGATCTCAGCTTTGCCCTTGTAGCCGAAGAACTGCTGCGGCGTTGACATCTTCGTGAGCAAGCACGCGTCCTTTCGGTAGCGCTTTACTTTTCGAGCTTTCGCTGCCCAGTGGCCGCGCCAGTTGGGCTTGAGCTCCTGGGGCGGCCAGGGTAGCGTCACGACAATCTCCGTCATTTCTGCTCCTTGTTCTTCTCGACCTGTCCGGCGCATACTCCGGCCAAAAACGCGCTGCGCTCCTCGCTGTTGGCGAATGTTGCGAAGTATCTCGACGGCGCCTCGCCGGAATGTCCAACGTCCCGGCCCTTGGAGTAGGCTGCTTTGATTTTCTGTTCCTTGTCTTCGCTGCTCATAACTCATCTCTCAACGCAAACGGCACCAGTGCGATCAGGCCAAACGCGATAAGTCCTGCCACAAAGCCGACCGCGCTGCCGAAGTCAGCGCTGCTGGTTATGCACTCAACAGCTATAGCGGTCCACTCCCCAACAGCCGTAGCTGTAACGAATGTCAAACCGACATAGAGGCACAAGAGAGCCACCAAGCCGACGTACCGGAGCCTTGCCTTCATTCGTCTTCCTCGCGCGCCAGAACTATCTTCACTCTGGCGAGCTCCTTTTTAAGCCGGAGCGCCGTGAGCGAAAGCCCGTGCTTGGCGTAGTACTTCGGGGACATCTTCTCGAGCTTAGCGAGCAGTGCCTCGAGCTCCTGAGCGTCCCGCGCCTCCAGATGAACATACTTTGTTGCACTCATTCCTCATCCTCCTTAACACTCATATCAATCTCGCGATACGTACCGCCAGAGCAGCGATGGGCATCGCTGCGACCGGCATCAGCACGCGCCAGATCAGCAACTCCCAAAATTCATTCATATTTCATCTCCTCCATCATTCGACGCCCGATCCAACGAATCACAGGCACCGCCCAAGAATTCCCTATGGCTTTGTACCTGGGACCATCTGGGCATAGATCCTCAGGCTTACCTTTCCAACTGATCTTTGTGTAGTCGTCGGGGAACCCCTGCAAACGTTCGCACTCCGTCACAGTCAACCGCCGCACCCTCAGCTCAGGTTCAATCGTCAGCGGCACCATGTTTCCTCCTGTGCCCATGCGAGCCACGAGCGTCGGGCATATGTCGCACTCGCGGGTTCACTATGGTGGGTTTGGTCATAAACTTTTCTCATAAACGAACACGCCAGAAGCTATCTGTTGCAACGTTGTGCCCTTGTCGCCGTCGGTTGTGAGCGTTCCGACAATGCGGCGATTAACGTCTCGCTGCCCCCCCCTAGCGTTCCGCCGCTTGCCCTGCACGTACGCTCCAAAACCTCCTTGAGCAAAGGCGGCAACGCCTTCTTTCTGAATTCCGCGCGTCTCAGAATTCCTGCGCACGCCTTCGCGCTCAAAAAGTACTTTTGCGGGATCGAACCCGACTCGAGCACTTGCGACAACGTAGACTCGACGGCGTCGTTGGGGCACTCCGAAATGTTGAGCGTCAAGGACCCTCCACGCGACACGGCGCTTTTCGCCGGCAACAAGACCGGCGTTCGGCCATCGACCTGTACCGGACGATAGGGGAGCGCTTGCTCCAGACAGGCCTGCCAAGAAGCATCCGAAGGCGTTGTCCTTTGTGTCGAGCACTCCTGGGACGTTTTCCCAGAAGACGATGACGGGAGACAATCCTTGAACAGATCGAGCTGAGTCCAGTTCATTTGCAATTTCACAGAAAACAAGAGAAAGATTGCCGCGGGCGTCATCGAGGCTGCGGCGCAAGCCCGCGAGGCTGAACGCCTGGCAGGGCGTGCCCCCGCAAAAAACATCAGGGAGCTCTACCTTGCCCGCGCGGATGAGCTCAGGGAGCTTTGTCATGTCGCCCAGATTCGGCACGTCGGGGTACCGCTGCGCAAGGACGGCGCAGGGGAAGGGCTCGATTTCGGAGAACCAAGCAGCCTTCCACCCGAGCGGGTCGAAAGCAAGTGACGCGGCTTCCACGCCGGAGCACACGGAGCCGAAGCGAATCACGCGGCCTCCTTAAAAACTTTCTTGTTCCGCTCAAAGAACGCCTTGAGCATGGCGGGATCCGGCACATTCTTTGCTGCAGGGCGATTCTTCGGCATGGACCACTCGACGAGCTTCTCAATGAGCGCGTTGTGGACGCGAATGCCGTAAGATTTCGGGTTCTCGTGCGCTTTACATTCCCAGAACTCCTGGCCATTTTTTGCGACCCCCATCTGGCGCTGCTTGACAGCCGGCTCGAGGCGGAAGAAAGCGGAGTACTGTTCGATCCACTCCTTGGTCTTCGCGGTCAGGTAGTCAGAGTCCACCCAGCGGCGGCCGCGCCATTCACTGGCGTCCCGCAGCGTGCCGTCCATTTTTGTTCGCTCATCGCGATCAATAGGGAGCTTCTCGAGCTGAGAGCACAGGTAGAGGAGCCCGCGCACCGGCGCAGACTGGAGCAGTTCCGTCATCTTGCGCCACGCTTCTGGCGAGTCCTCGACTGCGCCGTGGTAGAGGCACAGTCCCGGAACATCAGGCTCATTGCCCACGCCGCGAGTGCCGGTTTGAGCCCAGCACTGACAGCCGTCGGCACGGCAAAGCATCGGGCCTTTTCCGAGGTAGCGGCCGCTGCTGTTCTCTTCGCGGCCGTCAAAATTAACGTTTGCCATTGTCATAAACTCCTTCGAGAATCTTTGTGTAGTTCTTTTGTTGCATCAGCCAATCGAAGTTAGGCATCCATGCAGCGTGGTTTCCTTGCCGTCCCGTGCGCCCCATGAGAAAGTCGGAACGGCTGATGCAAACGAAAAACTTGCGAACCTTGTCCTTAGCTTCCTCGTCGTTAAGGCACTCGCAATCGCGGTAAATGTCGCGGTAGCGATTGCGCATTGCCTGCTGACGCGCGGGAGTTACTTTGAGAACCTTCCCCAGTACCCCACCAAGAACTTCGTTGTATGTGTCAACGATGAACTTCACTGGCGTGCGGTCAACTCCCTTTTCCTCGAACGTCGGAGGTTCGCTTTTCAGCGTCTCGACTTCGAGTCCGAAGTCCTCGACCGTTTCGGCCGTGTCGGAGAGTTTTGGACGTATGTCTGTAGTTTCTTCTCTTTCTACTTTTTCTATCTTTTCTTTAGGGGGCAAATTTTGAGGGAGGGAGGGGCAATCCTTGCGGGAGGGGGGGGTCAAATCCTGAGGGAGGGGAGGGTCAATTACTGCCCCTCCCTCAATTGCTGACCCTCCCGCATTTACTGCCCCTCCCTCAATTACTGAGGGATCAAATCCTGAGAGCGTGTAGCGCGTGCGCTTGATCGAGCCGTTGACAATGTCGCGCTCAGAGGAGATCAGCCCCAAAGCCGCAAGGCGCTTCAGCGCAGACTTGACGGTGTTGTCAGACTTGATGTCGCACTCGGCTTGCAACGTAGGGATAGACGGACAGCACAGCCCGTTTTCCGGGTTGTGATGCCAAGCCAGAATTACGAGGACAGACTTCGCAGTCACGTCCCCGACCTTCTGGTCAATCGCCCACTTGACAGCCGCAACACTCATGTCACTGTCCTTTGAACAACGGGCTCAGCGTCCCCTTCGGGATGCCGGTCACGGCGCTTACTTGCGGAACGCGGCGCGGAGGAATGGCGCCGTCCTTAATCCACCGCTCAATCGCTTGGCGCGAACACGGCGGCGACAGTTTTTCAGCCAGAGCCTTTCGGCCACCGACCGCATCAACCGCGACGAGCGCGGGATTGAAAGTGCAATTCTGCTGAGTCATGGTTACTCCTTGATTGCACAATCATAGACCACGTGCAACAGAAAAGCAACAAGGCATTGCCTTGCTAATATGCAACAGTCTGTTGACAATGCCAATAGGAGGTTTCGACATGACAACTCAAAGCACCCCGCTAGCCGCCATCATGAAGGATCGCGGCATCACGCAAAAGACCGTCTCGGAGTTTCTTGGGGTAACCCGCCAAGCCGTGCAGCGCTGGCAATCCGGCGCACCGATGAGGATGGAAACCCTAAAAAAACTGTCCGAGTACTTTGGGGTTTCTGTCGCCTACTTAACAGGCGAGATTAGCGACCCGTTGCCGCAAGGAGTTGTTCTTCCGGCCACCGCGGATGACGAACCTGTTGAAGGCTTCACAAAGATCCCCGTATACAACGCGGACGTGGGTTGCAATCCGAATGCAGGAAGTCAGCTTGAGGAATTTATTGCCGGCTTTGTCTCTATCGCCAATTGGTTTTTGCGCTCCTTGCCCGGAGTCACCGGCCTAGGCAACTTGACATTCGTTCCGTCATCCGGAGACAGCATGGAACCTACCATCGCGAGCCGCGCCCTTCTCTTGGTAGACCAAAATCAGCGAAGGATCACGAGCGCCGGTATTTATTGCATCCGCGTCATCGATCAGGTTATGGCGAAACGTATAGAGCTCAATCTGGACGGGACATACTCCCTGATTAGCGACAACCCGCTTTATCCGCCAAAGAATGTGCCGCGCGAAGATATGGATCGAGCCGAGATCATCGGCCGAGTCGTTTACGCACTGAACGGCAGAATATTCCAATAGCCCCACCGCTTTTGCCGCCAACAACGCCGCCCGCCATGGGCGGCTTTTTATTTGATCTAAGTCAACATTTAGTTGCACTTGGCGGCAATATGCAATTTCCCGTTGCAATCTCTTGTTGCTTGCGCTATAGTGCAGTTGCATCGAAAGGCAATAATACATTGCTTTTCAGTAACCAACAGGAGCACCTCATGTCATACCGCGAACTCGGCATCGAAGCCTACCCCGCACCTCGCATCTTCGAAGAAATCCACCACGCACCCCGCGCGTCGTGGATCGAACGGAACGCCGGCACCATCGTCGGAATCCTCGCGATTGCGGCCGGTGCTCTGGGCTTCTTCTTCCGTTGCCTCTAAGGAGACAGTCATGCGAGAT
>CAVIES010000023.1:0-19274 GCA_963641675.1 Anaerovoracaceae bacterium | reverse complement strand
AAGTTCACCCAGGAGCAGGTGGACAAGATCTTCTACGAGGCCGCTATGGCCGCCAACAAGCAGCGTATCCCGCTGGCCAAGATGGCCGTCGAGGAGACGGGCATGGGCATCGTCGAGGACAAGGTCATCAAGAACCACTACGCGTCCGAGTACATCTACAACAAGTACAAGGACATGAAGACCTGTGGCGTCCTCGAGGACGACAAGTCCTTCGGCTTCAAGAAGGTCGCCGAGCCCATCGGCATCGTCGCCGCCGTCATCCCGACCACCAACCCGACGTCCACGGCCATCTTCAAGACGCTCATCTGCCTGAAGACCCGCAACGCCATCCTCATCTCGCCGCACCCGCGCGCCAAGCAGTGCACCATCGAGGCCGCCCGCATCGTGCGCGACGCCGCCGTTGCCGCCGGTGCCCCCGAGGGCATCATCGACTGGATCGCCTCGCCCTCCCTCGAGCTCACCAACGAGCTCATGCGCTCCGCCGACATCATCCTGGCCACCGGTGGCCCGGGCATGGTCCAGGCCGCGTACTCCTCCGGCAAGCCCGCCCTTGGCGTCGGCCCCGGCAACACGCCCGTGATCATCGACTCCACGGCCGACGTCAAGCTCGCCGTGAACTCGATCATCCACTCCAAGACCTTCGACAACGGCATGATCTGCGCCTCCGAGCAGTCCGTGACCGTCCTCGCCGACGTCTACGATGCCGTGAAGGCCGAGTTCAAGGCCCGTGGCTGCTACTTCCTCAAGGGCGCCGAGCTCGATAAGGTCCGCGAGACCGTCATCATCAACGGCTCCGTCAACGCCAAGATCGTCGGCCAGAGCGCCTACAAGATCGCCCAGATCGCCGGCGTCGAGGTCCCCGAGAAGACCAAGATCCTGATCGGCGAGGTCACCAGCGTCGACCCGTCCGAGGAGATGGCCCACGAGAAGCTCTCCCCGGTGCTGGGCATGTACAAGGCCAAGACCTTCGACGAGGCCCTCGCCAAGGCCGAGCGCCTCGTTGCCGACGGCGGCTACGGCCACACCTCCTCCCTCTACATCGCCACCACCGAGAAGGAGAAGATGGCCAAGCACGCCGCGGCCATGAAGACCTGCCGCATCCTCGTCAACACCCCGTCCTCCCAGGGCGGCATCGGCGACCTCTACAACTTCAAGATGGCTCCGTCCCTCACGCTGGGCTGCGGCTCCTGGGGCGGCAACTCCGTCTCTGAGAACGTGGGCCCCAAGCACCTGCTTAACCTGAAGACCGTCGCAGAGAGGCGTGAGAACATGCTTTGGTTCCGTGCACCCGAGAAGGTCTACTTCAAGCGCGGCTGCATGCCCGTCGCCCTCGACGAGCTGGGCACGGTCATGGGCAAGAAGCGCGCCTTCATCGTTACCGACCAGTTCCTCTACAAGAACGGCTACATCAAGCCGATCGAGGACAAGCTCGACGAGCTGGGCATCGCCCACGCCTGCTTCTGGGACGTCGCTCCCGACCCCACGCTGCAGTGCGCGCGTGAGGGTGCCAAGATCCTGACCTCCTTCGAGCCCGACGTCATCATCTCCTTCGGCGGCGGCTCGGCCATGGACGCCGGCAAGATCATGTGGGTCCTCTACGAGCACCCCGAGGCCGACTTCGAGAACATGGCCATGGACTTCATGGACATCCGCAAGCGCGTCTACACCTACCCCGAGATGGGCTCCAAGGCCTACTTCGTCGCCATCCCGACCTCCTCGGGCACCGGCTCCGAGTGCACGCCCTTCTCCGTCATCACCGACGCCGAGACCGGCATCAAGTGGCCGCTCGCCGACTACGCGCTGCTGCCGAACATGGCCATCGTTGACGCCAACAACATGGACTCCCAGCCCAAGGGTCTCACCAGCGCCTCCGGCGTCGACGTGCTCACGCACGCCCTCGAGGCCTACGTCTCGATCATGGCCAGCGACTGGAGCGACTCCATGGCCCTTCGCGCCATGAAGCTCGTCTTCGAGTACCTGCCGCGCGCCTACGACAAGGGCGCCGACGACCCCGAGGCCCGCGAGCGCATGGCCAACGCCTCTTGCCTCGCCGGCATGGCCTTCGCCAACGCCTTCCTCGGCCTCAACCACTCCATGGCCCACAAGCTGGGTGCCTACCACCACATCCCGCACGGCCTGGCCAACGCCGTCATCCTCACCCGCGTCATGCGCTACAACGCCGCCGACGTCCCCTCCAAGATGGGCACCTTCTCTCAGTACGCCTACCCGCACGCCAAGCAGCGCTACGTCGAGGCTGCCCGCTACTGCGGCGTCACCGGCAAGAACGATGACGAGGTCTTCGAGAAGTTCATCGCCAAGATCGAGGAGCTCAAGGCCCACGTGGGCGTCAAGGCCACCATTGCCGACTACGGCGTGGACGAGAAGTACTTCCTCGACACCCTTGACGAGATGACCGAGAACGCGTTCAACGACCAGTGCACGCCGGCCAACCCGCGCTACCCGCTCATGAGCGAGATCAAGGAGCTCTACCTCGACGCCTACTACGGCCGTGAGGCCTCGAGCTACGAGGACTAGCAGATCCTAACGGGGCGGCCGGCTGGGCCTGCCGCTCGCCAGGCCGCCCCGTGAATCCATTCGCGTTGGACCTATACTTGGCCCAACTAAGGGAGGAACCTAAGGAGGCTTCTCATGGAGCTACCCGAGAACAAGGTCGAGCTCGCTCGCCGCGGCAACAAGGTCGTCTACGACACCGGTGACCGCATCGTCAAGGTGTTCAACAATTCCAAGCCCGAGAGCGACGTCTTCAACGAGGCCCTTAACCTCGCCCGCATCGAGGAGGCCGGCATCCGCGTTCCGCGCATCGCCGAGGTCTCCAAGAGCGCCGAGGGCTGGGCTCTTGCCACCGAGAAGGTCGCCGGCACCACGCTCGACGAGCGCATGAAGGCCGACAAGAAGAACGTCGACCAGTACCTGGAGCAGTTCGTCCGCCTGCAGCTCGAGATCAACGGCCACACCGCGCCGCTGCTCAGCCGCCAGCGCGACAAGTACGCCCGTATGATCAACGGCCTCACCGAGATCGACGCCACCACGCGCTATGAGCTGCTCATGCGCCTCGACGGCATGAAGATCGAGAACAAGGTCTGCCACGGCGACTTCAACCCCACCAACGTCATCGTTGGTGACGACGGCCTGCTCTACGTCTGCGACTGGGCCCACGCCACCCAGGGCAGCCCTGCCGCTGACGCCGCCATGACCTACCTGCTCTTCGCCCTCGAGGACCTCGACCTCGCCGACAAGTACCTGCTGCTGTTCTGCAAGATGGCCGACATGCCCATCCAGGTCGTCCGTCGCTGGACCAGCATCGTCGCCGCCAGCGAGCTTGCCCGTCACCGCGACACCAAGGAGGAGGAGTTCCTCCGCACCTGGATCGACGTGGCCGACTACTCGTAAGGCTATTCGATTATGCGAGTCCGGCCCCCAGGGACTCCTTCGCAAACGTCCTCGCTCGCATGCACAAGCGGGCTGTTGGCACTAGCTGCTGCGGAATGTTTGCTTCAGGAGCCCCTGGGGGCCTTTCGTGTGTTGAGGGACCATATGGACGTGAGCCACGTCGACCAGGGCTACGTACACGGGGCGGGCGCATGTGCCCCTTGCTTCTGGCTGATGACGGATCTGAGCTGCGGAATGTTTGCTTCAGGGCCACCTAGGGGCCTTTTTCTGTTTTGCAGAGCCTACGAACCGTAAGCCACGTCGACCAGGGCTACGTACACGGGGCGGGCGCATGTGCCTTTGGGTTGTTGGCCACGTCGACCAGGGCTACGTACGCGTGGGGGCAGGCGCTTGCGGCACTTGCTTCTGGGTGATGACGGATTTGGCGCGCTAGAATGCTTAAGGTTTGCTGGCAGCCTATATTGAGGAGCATTTCATGGCCGAGAAGCAGCAGAGGCAGATGCAGTCGTTGGATGAGGTTTCGCTTAAGCAGTGGGTCATCCTGCTGGTCGTCCACTTTTTGGTGGGCGCCGTCGTCTATTCGATTGTTGGCGCGCCGGTAAAGGCGCTTGAGCTCGAGGGCGATTGGGCCTGGCTCCCTGACGTGCTTTCCACGTTGCTCGTCTTCACTGCGCTCTTTGCGTCGTTTGTCTTCTTCCTGCCTCGCATCTGCAGGGTCTCGCTGCGCTCCTTCCTCGTTGGCGACGAGGGCGTCATCGACTGGCGCCAGACGGGGGTCATTTGCGCCATCTATCTCGTGAGCGCGCTTGTCGTTACGTTCGTGTCCGCGGGCTTTGGGGCAAACCTCTCGCTCAACGGCGCAAGCGCCGGCTCCATCCTCGCCTGTTTCCTGATCTGCCTTGCCCTCTCTTGGACTCAGACCACCTGGGAGGAGCTCATCTTCCGCGGCCTTGCCATGCGTTGGGCCTGCGGCAACAAGATTTCCCCCACGCGCCGCTGCATGGCTACCGCCGTGGTCATCAGCCTTGCCTTTATGGCCGCGCACTTCTTCAACCCCGAAGTCACCTCACAGAGCGAGCCCTTGCAGCTGGTGATGGCACTTCTCTACTACTTCTGCGCCGGCTTCTTCCTCTACCTCGTGGACATCGCCTTTGGTAACCTCATGCCCGCCGTTGCCATTCACTGGGTAAACAACTTCATGGCCTTTGCCGTCATCGGTCAGGCTGGCAGCGCCCTCATGGGACAGACGCTCGTCATCGACCACAGCGTGGGCACTGGCGCCATGAACCTGCTTGTGGGCATCCTCGCCTACGCCCCCGTCCTCATCTATTCGTGGAACCACTACCGCAAGGTTCATGCCTAGCGGCTTGCTTGGCCTGTGGGCTAATGGGGAACAATGCCCATAGAAGAGGAAGGCTTGAGAGGGGAGAGCGAGATGGCTGACGAGAAGAACGCGAACCTCGCTGACGAGAAGCTTGCCGAGGCAGAGGGCGGCGCCTACGGGTATTACGGGTATATGTGGTGCAACTACACCGGCACGACTATCCGCTGCAGGGGTTGCGGCCATTACGACAAGCTCATATATCGCTATGACTTCGGTGAGAAGATCTACATGTGCACCAAGTGCAACGTGGAGTTCAAGGACGAGAAGTCGTTCCATACGGCGGACGGCTCTTTTTAGCGGGCTTGCGCACACGATAAGTCGCCTGCCTGGGCCGCCTCGCGGTAGCACCTCGAGTGCTTGCCGCGAGGCGGCCTTTTCGTATTCGGGGCGCGCCTCCGAGGCGTCGTGGAGGGGCTGGCGGGTGGTACACTTGTTCTGTTTGCAATCGTGAGGGGAGTGGCCTTGAAGGTTCTGCTGGTTCCTAACTATTCGAGGGCCGACGCCGTGCAGGCGGCGGCCACGCTCGAGGTCTGGCTCTCCCACGAGGGCGTCGAGGTGCAGTGGGCGCACGACAAGAAGCGCGAACCCAACCGCACCTGCGACCCCGAGGGCGCATGCTTGGTGGTATCCCTCGGCGGCGACGGCACACTCCTGCGCGCGGCCTCCATCGTGGGCTACCGCGAGATTCCCATCCTTGGCCTCTCCTTTGGCCACCTCGGGTTTCTTACCGGTGCCGGCTCCGACAACATCGTTGAGTCGGTCTCGCGCGCGCTGGCGGGCGAGATGCACCAGAGCCGTCGCGCCACGCTCGACGTGGGCGTCACGTTCGACTGCGGCAGCGGCCTCATGAGGGAGACGCACCACTTTGCCCTAAACGAGCTCGCGCTCACGCGCAGCGGCCTCGGCGACATGATCGAGTTTGACGTCGACGTCTCGGGCAATCACATCGACCGCCTGCGCGGCGACGGCTTCGTGGTCTCCACGGCCACCGGCTCCACCGGCTACGCGCTCTCCTCGGGCGGCCCCATCGTCACGCCCGAGTTCAACGGCATGGTCTGCGTGCCCATCGCGCCGCACACCATCCTCGCCCGCGCGTTTCTCACCTCGTCTTCCGACGTGGTGGAGATCTCGCTCTCTGATGAACGCCCTGCCGAGAGTACCGTCTTCGTGGACGGCCAGCTCATCACCTGCCCGGAGGGCGGCGAGCCTTCCAAGTGCACGGTGAGCCGTGGCGCAGGAGACGTCATCCTGCTCGATTCCGACGCCGGCGGCTTCTACGACTCCGTCTCGCGCGTGTTCTACGGCCAGATGCGAAAGAAGCAGTAGCGCAGCTCCCAGGAGGTTTTGCATGATTGACGAGCTGCACGTAGAGAGCGTTGCGCTCATCCGCGAGGCGACGCTTGCCCCAGCCGCCGGCCTTACCGTGCTTACGGGCGAGACGGGCGCGGGCAAGACCGCCCTCTTGAGCGCCTGCAAGCTGCTCGTGGGAGAGCGCGCCGACGCGAGTGCCGTGCGCGAGGGCGACCCGCGCCTTCTCGTCGAGGGCCGCGTTTACCTTGGCGCGGACGACGTGGACGGCCACGTGGTGCGCCGTCGCGTGGAGGCGGGTGGCCGCGGCCGCGTGGAGATTGACGGCCGCATGGCGAGCGTGGGCGAGCTGGCAGAGCAGGTGGGCTCCACCGTGGACCTCTGCGGCCAGCACGAGCACCAGCGCCTTCTTTCCGTGGCGACCCATGCCCAGATGCTCGATGCCTGGGCGGGCAAGGGCGTTGCCACCGCCCTTGCCGCCTATGGCGAGGCCTTTGCTGCCGCCCGTGAGGCGGCGGACGAGCTCGCCCGCGTGAGCGAGCTTGCGCGCACGGGCTCCGAACGCTTGGAGCAGGCGGCCTTTGAGCTGCGTCGCATCGACGAGGTGGACCCCAAGGAGGGCGAGCTGGAGGAGCTGGAGGAGGCTCTGCCGCGCGCTGAGCATGCCGAGACGCTGCTCCGCGCGAGCGAGGGTGCCCGCGAGGCCGTTGCCGGAGACGGTGGCGCCACCGACGCGCTCTCTGGCGCCGTGGCGATGCTTCGCGAGGCGGCTCGCTATGACGAGAAGCTCTCGCAGCTGGCCGACACCCTCGATAGCTCGCTCATTGATATCGAAGACGCTGCGGCCGAGCTTCGCGACTACCGTGATTCCGTTGAGCTGGACCCGGCGGAGCTTGCCCGCATGCAGGAGCGCATGGCTGCCCTGCAAGGCCTCATGCGCACCTACGGCCCGGGTATGGCCGACGTATTTGAGCGCCGTGAGCGGGCGCGCGAGGTGGTTGAGGCCGCGGGCGACTCCGGCGAGCGCGAGCGCGCCGCTCGCCGTGCCGTCGAGGCTGCCGAGGCCGCGCTTGCCAAGGCGGCCGACGCGCTCGATGCTGCCCGTGCCGAGGCCGCGCCCAAGTTTGCCGAGGCCGTGACGGCCCAGATGGCCCGCCTTGAGATGGGCGGCGCCGCGCTTGAGGTTGCCTCAGAGCGCCTGCCGCGCGCCCAATGGACGCCGACAGGCCCCAGCAAGATCGAGCTCATGTACCGGGCGGGCGAGGGCCTGACGGCGCGCCCCTTGCGCCGCATCGCGAGCGGCGGCGAGGTGAGCCGCGTGATGCTCGCCGCAAAGGTGGTGCTGGGTGAGGCCGATGGCGTGGACACCCTCGTCTTTGACGAGGTGGACGCGGGCGTTGGCGGCTCCACGGCCCGCTCGCTCGCCGCGGTGCTCAAAGACCTTGCCAAGACGCACCAGGTGATCGTCGTGACCCACCTCGCGCAGGTGGCTGTGATGGGCGAGAGGCACTATCTCGTTTCCAAGGCCGCCGGTGCCGACGGCAGGCCCGAGACCACGCTGTCTGAGATTGAGGGCGAGGCTCGCGTGGCCGAGATCGCCCGCATGCTCTCTGGTGACACGAGCGAGATCTCGCTCACGCACGCCCGCGAGCTTCTTGTCGAGGCCGCCTCTGCCTAGCCCCGCGGCTTAATGTCCGGAAGTCACGCTAGGATATATCCAATGATTGTTCGCGGGACGGAGGGCCATGTCGCTTCGACTCATAACCACAGCTGACGAACACCTTTTGGGCACAGGGGCAATCGATGCCATTCGCTCCGCCCTGGGCGCTACCGGCCATGCGCTCGTGCTTGCGCCGAGCCTTGCCGCCTCGCTTGAGGCGCAGCGTGAGCTTGCCGCAGCCGGCGTCTCCATGGGCGTGGACTGCGCAACTCCCGCCACGTGGGCGGAGCTTCGCTGGGCGCTTTACGGAGACGGCCGCAAGCTCATGAGCGACGCGCAGCGCTGCGTGCTCATGGCGCGCCTCGTGCTCGCTGGTGACAACGAGCCGATGGGTACGAGCACGGGCACCGTCGACCTTCTCTGCGAGGTCGCCAAGAGGGCGCTCCCGTGGCTGCCCGAGGCAGATGCCCAGACGCTTCAGAACCTTTCCGTAGGCGAGGGGACGGCCCTCGACCTTTTGCATGTCTACCACGGCTTTATTGCCGAGCGCGGCTTTGTTGAGCCCTGCGAGGCGCAGAGCCTGCTGCCGGGCCTCATGGCCGAGCAGGGCTCGGCGTTGCCCACCTGCTTCATGGTTGGCTATGGCGAGATGGACCGCGCCGCGCGTGAGTTTGCCGTGGCGCTTGCCGAGACCTGCGAGCTGAACGTGTACGTGCGCTCCGACGGCGGCCCCGCGTCCGGCCTTGCCGAGGCGTCCGCCGTGGCGCTTGCCGCAGCTGCCGGGGCCGCTGGCGTGGAGGTATCCCGCGCTGGCGAGGCTGGCATTGACATGCCCCGCGCGGAGGAGCTCTCGCAGCTGGTCGAGCGCCTCTATCGCCCCGAGATGGGCGAACCCATGATGCCGGAGGGTTCCGTGGAGCTCCTAGAGCCCGCCGGCCCCTTGGCCGTTGACGAGGCCACCTGCCAGGAGATTCTGCGTCTGGCCGATGCCGGTGCTTCCCATGTGGTCGTGGTCTGCCCCAACGTCGAGGCCAGTTGGCGCGGCCTTGCGCCCAAGCTCCACGCGCACGGCATTGACGTCCGCGCCCAGGTCTCCCGCTCCGCGGACGAGACGCGCATGGGTGCCGGCTTCATGCGCCTTGCGAAGACCGTCGCCAAGCTTGCCGAGCTTGACGCCTCATGGCCCGAGGACCCGACGGCGGAGCTTCCCGACATGAGCTGGTGGCCCCCGCGCGACCTCGTGGACTTCCTCATGCTGAGCACCTGCGGCGTTGGCGCAGAGCGCGCCTGGCGCCGTGACATCGCCTGGCGTGGCAACCGCATCCTCACGCCGGCCGACGTGCTCAAGACGCTTCAGAACTCTGGTGCCACCTCTCCGCGCGTGGCCTCTGCCGTGCGCGAGATTCTGCAGGGCCACCTCGCGGCCGCCGCTGGCAGGCTCATGGGCGTGGGCGAGGAGAAGCCCGAGCCCATCGCCGAGGGAGAGGAGGCGGAGGCCGCGCCCACGCCTTCCGCCGAGGAGCTTCTCGGAACAGACATGGACGAGGCCGCCCTGAGGGCCGTTGCCGAGTGCGGCCGCGCCCTGCGCGACGCCGGCATCTCGCTTGGCGAGGGCGCCTCCACGCTCTCCGAGCTCATTCAGCTCGCAGAGATCGTCCTTCCCCACATCAACGTCTACGTCCGCACGCGCCTTGCCGCCGGTGGCGCCGCCTGCTCGGTTGAGCTCGTGGGCCCCTCCGCTGCGGCGAAGATGCCTCCGTGCTCGGCTGATGCCCTGGTCTACCTCGGGCTCGACAGCAACACGTCACCCATCCCGGAATCCGACGGCGCGCTCGAGCGCCTGCTCGAGCACCTTGGCGCCGACGAGCCGGCCGACGCCCTCGCAAAGGCGCGCGCCGACTTTGCGGCAGCCGTTCGCGTGCCGCGCCAGCACCTGGCGCTCATGAGGCCCGCCCGCAACGAGAAGGCCGACGAGACCTTCCCGGCCGTCATGCTCACCGAGGTCATCTCCTGCTACGCGGTGGTAAAGGACGAGAAGGGCGGGAAGGAAGCCTCCGTGCTCCAGCCTCTTGCTGCCTCCAAGCTCGACGAGGGTGCCGTTGAGGTGAATCTCTCCGCCGAGAGCGAGAGCCCGGCTGGCCGCAAGGTTACGCCCCGTGCCGAGGCCGGCAAGCTCGACCCGGCGCTCAGGCGCCTGGTGATGGTTCCGCGCGACGGCCAGGCCGAGCTTCCCGAGGGACGCCCCATGCTCTCCGCCTCCCAGGTGGAGACCTACCTCGAGTGCCCCTACAAGTGGTTTACGCTACGCCGCCTTGGCCTCGACAACGTGGACGCCGGCTTCTCCAACATGGAGATGGGCACCTTTGCCCATCGCGTGCTCGAGGTCTCGCACAGGCGTCTCTTCATGGAGGCGGCCGTGGAGGCCGGCCTCATCGCGGAGGGCTCAGAGGAGAACCCCGAGGGCTCGCTCTTCTGGTTCGACCCGTCCGTCCGCGTGCCCGGCTCGCGCGTGACGCCCGAGAACCTCGAGCACGCGCTCGAGCTGCTCCACGCCGAATTTGCCGAGCATCTCCTGCACCAGAGGCTTGAGGGGAGCTCCCGCAACAAGCAGGCGCTCATCCCGCACGTGCCCTCCGAGCTGCGCCGCTTGGGCGAGCTCGAGAATGACCTCGCGAGTGCGCTCGAGTACGAGTCCTGCCATCTCGACGGCTTTGAGCCGCGTCTCTTCGAGGGGCGCTTCGGCGGAAGGTCGGGGCTTCCCGCCTCCTATGCCGGTGCTGACTTCGTGGGCACCATCGACCGCATCGACGTAGATGCCGAGGGCCGCGCCATCGTGATCGACTACAAGCACAAGAGCAACCTCTTTGACGAATACGCCCTCGTGGGCAAGGACGGCCCCGACTGGGAGGCCGGCTTTGCGCTTCCCGGTCGCGTGCAGACGCTCGTCTACGCCTCCATCGCCCGTAACCTCCTCCAGGGCACCGGCATCGAGGTCGTGGGCGCAATCTATCTCGGCACCAAGGGCAACCACGCCATCTCTGGCGCGCTCAGCCCACACGACGCGCTGGCGGTGCTCGGCGACGAGGCCGCCAAGAAGGCCGACCGCCTCTGCGTGCCCGTGCCCGGCGCCCGCAGCTTTGACGAGCTGCTCGACCGCACGGAAGAGGCCATGAGCGCGGTCATCGACCGCATGCGCGCCGGCGAGGTTGAGGCGCGTCCCGCCACGCCGCACGCCTGCGACTGGTGCCCGGTAACCGGCTGCGAAAGGAGGCAGAAGTGAGCGACCAGACGAACATGGCCGAGCTTTCGCCTGAGGCCGCGGAGCTGCTGGACGGCCTTCTGCCAGAGCAGCGCCGCATCGTGACCACGCTCGACCGTCCCGTCTTTGTGGCGGCGGGCGCCGGCTCGGGCAAGACCTTTACCCTCACGCGCCGCGTGGTCTGGGCGCTCTGCCCGGGATCGGGCGAGGACGGCAGGCCCTTCCTCGACAGCCTCGACCAGGCGCTCATCATCACCTTCACCGACAAGGCCGCCGGAGAGATCAAGGACCGCATCCGCGGGGCGCTCCGCAAGGCGGGCATGGTGGAGGAGGCGCTCAAGGTCGACACCGCCTGGGTGAGCACCATCCACCACATGTGCGGCCGCATCCTGCGCGCACACGCGCTCGACCTCGGGCTCGACCCGGACTTTAAGATGATCAGCGGCCAAGAGCAGGAGCTCCTGCGCAACTGGGCCGTGGAGAAGGCACTCTCAGACTTTGAGGGCCAGCCGGGCCTCGAGGCGCTCTTTGCCGAGTACGGCTCTGGCGGCGGCAACGGCCGCGATGGTGTCGTCGGCCTCGTGAACCAGGTCTCGTCCAAGGCCGTGAGCGCCCTTAGGGGCCTTGAGTCGCTCGAGTTCGTGGCCGGCAAGGAGGACGTCTCCGGCGCCATGGAGAGCCTCAGGCTCGCTTACGAGTCGCTGTGCGCCTGTGATTCCAAGTACGAGGACGAGCTCGAGCGCCTGCGTGGCGAGCTCGCCACCATCGAGGGCTTCTTCGAGCTTCCGCCGAGCCAGCGCACGGCCGCCGCGGCCCGAGAGATCGTCGACAACCTCAAAGGTCCCGACGGCAGGAAGTGGCTCGCCAAGGCCGTGAAGGAGTTCTCGACCGAGGCGAAGGCGACGCTTGTGGCCGCCCGCGCGACCTGCGCCATGGCCAATGCCCAGAGCCTTCAGGAGCCGCTCATGCTCCTCGCCTCCCACGTGGAGGAGCTCTACAAGGAGGCCAAGAAGAAGCGCTGCATGCTCGACAACGACGACCTGCTTCAGGAGCTCGCCAAGACCTTCCGCGAGCACCCAGAGATCGCGGCAGAGTATGCCGACAAATTCCGCCTCGTAATGGTGGACGAGTTCCAAGACACCAACGCCCAGCAGGTGAGCATGGTCAAGGGCCTCTCTGGTGAGGGCGCCTGTCACCTCACCACGGTGGGCGACTCCCAGCAGGCCATCTACGGCTTCCGCGGTGCCGACGTGAGCGTCTTTGAGGAGCATGGCGAGACGGTGGGCGAAAAGAACACGGTCCGTCTCGACTACAACTTCAGGAGCGACGACGCGATCCTGCGCTTTGTGGCCCTCGTCTGTGGCCAGACCGAGATAGTGCCGCGCTTCATGGACCTGCGCCCCAAGCCGGAGCGCACGAGCGACTTCCCGGAGAGCGAGTGCCCGCGCGTGGTCGTAGAGCTCACTCGCTCCCACAAGCTTGGGCAGAAGTCCGTTGCCAAGGACCTGCGCACGGCCATCGCCGCCGCCCAACTCGCAGACCGCCTTGCCGCCATCCGCGACGCGGGCGTGGTGCCTCGTCGCATGGCGGTGCTCATGAGGAGCCTGAACCAGGCCGACGCCTACATCGCCGCGCTTCGCGAGCGCGGGCTCGAGAGCGTCGTGGTGGGAGGCTCCACCTTCTCCTCGGCGCCTGAGGTTCGCTGCGTGGAGGCGCTGCTGCATGCCCTCGCCAACCCCTCGGACACCAAGGCCGGCCTCTACGCCGTGCTCGAGGGCGGTATGTTCGAGCTTGATGCCGACGATCTGCTCCTGCTTGCCACCAAACCGCAGGACGTTCTGGATGCCCCTGCCAAGCGCCGCATCTACCCGGGCATTCGCCCGGACGCGCCAGACTTTGGCGATGCTCGGCCCTCAGAGCGCCTCATGAAGGCGCGCGTCGTGATGGGCCGCGCCTGGGAGCGCGTGGGCAAGTTTGGCATCGCAGACGTCTGCCTCATGGCCATCCGCGAGTCTGGCTGGCTCGCACGCCTGGAGCGCCAGGGTGTGCAGGGCCGCGCCGTGGCGGCCAACGTGCTCGCGGCCGTGCGCCACGTGCGCGAACTCTCCGAGGCCGAGGGCATGGACGCCGCCCTCGCGGCAGACGAGTTCAGCCGCTGGCTCGAGAACGTGAAGGAAGGCCCGGCCTCGCTTTCCGGCGAGGGGTTGGACGCCGTGAGCCTCATGACGGCGCACGCCTCCAAGGGCCTCGAGTTTGACGTCGTGGCCGTTGTTGGCTGCACGGGCTCCGAGCGCGTCCACGCCACGCCCAACCTGCTCTCCATGCGCGACGGCGAGCGCGAGCTCCTCTCGCTTGGGCCGGCGAAGCTTGCCCTACCAGACCTCGGCGAGGATACGCCCACCTGCCCGGAGGAGTGTAGGACGCCGCTCGACTGGCGCATCTACATGGACGCCAAGGCCAAGGAGGACGAGAAGCGCGAGGACGGACGCCTCCTCTACGTGGCGCTCACCCGCGCCAAGGAATGCGTGATCCTCTGCCTGAACGCTACCGAGAAGAAGGACGGCAGCCTCAGTCCCGAGATGACGGCGACGATCGCGAACGAGGTGTTTGGCGAGCGCCCGCTCGCGGGCACCGGCCAGTTTGCCTACGACGGCAAGGCCGAGGGCCTCGTGCGCTGCGTCGACCTCACGCTCTGCGAGGAGGGCGACGTTGAGGTGGACTCCGGCAGCACCCTGCCCGAGTGCGCCGCGACGCGTGCCTGCGCCTCCGGCTCGGCCTCTGACGCCGAGGACTTCGCCGCACAGGCGGGGGAGTGCCCCGCTGCCGCGAGTGCTTCCGGGGAGGAAGCGGGCTTCGAGCTCTTCGACATCAACGCCGAGACGGCGGTGCCGCTTTCCTACTGGCGCCCGCGTGAGGACGTCTTCAGCTACTCCTCCGCACATGCCATCCTGCGCGAGCAGGCCCTGCGTGCCGCGTGCGAACGGGGGCTGGCTGCGTCTGCGGGTGGCGCGATGGCCGCCGACGGCGAGGGTGCGCTTGCGGATTCCGTGGCCGTTGCCGCTAAGGCCGAAGTGGCTGCTGCCGACGTGCCGTCCGGTGCTGCCTCCGAACCCCTCGAGCTTGATGACGTCATGTCGCTGCCGGCTCCGTTGCCGCCCGCCGAGGCAGAGCTCGCCCGTGCGAGCGAGGTGCCGGCGAGCGAGAAGCCCCAGGCCGGCCGCAAGCGCGTGGCCGAGCCCAAGCCCTCGACCGAGGACGACGGCGAGCCGCCGCACACCGACGACGCCGACCGCGCCACCAGCCTGGGCTCTGCCTTCCACGAGCTTGCCCGCTATATGGTGGAGACCGGCCACGTGCCAACCGACGAGCGCATCGCCCTCGCGGCCGATGCCTACGCCGTGGGCCCTCGCGACCGCAAGCGCCTTTCCGCCGCACTCGCGCGCTGGGAGCGCTCAAAGATTCGTGCCGAGGCGCTCAGCCACAGGGTGCTCCGCGCCGAGGTCCCGTTCTTCTGCGAGGTTGAGTCGCCGCTCGGCCACGAGCTCGAGGGAGCCATCGACCTTCTGGCCACAGACGTGGCCGTGGCAGGGGAGGGCGCGAGGCCGGAAGCCCTGCTCGTGGACTACAAGACGGGCGACCATGGCGCCACCTTCGCGCAGATCCGCGAGCGCCACGAAATGCAGGCGCGCTTCTACGCTAGCGTGCTCCAGGGCCAGGGCTTTGGAAGCGTCACCTGCGCCTTCGTGTGCGTAGAGCTAGAGGATGCGGCAGGCGAGCCCGTGGTGGTTCGCTATGAGTTCGCCGCGCCGGAAGAGGGATAGAGATGAGCCAGACTGAGTTGATTGCCATCTGCGTCGCAGCCGTTGCCGTCGTCGTCGCCGTGGTGGGGCTCGTCCTCGCCTCACGTGGCGGCGGCTCAAAGGGCGAGCTCGAGGGCAAGGTCGACAACCTTGAGAGGCTCCTGAACGGCCTTGGCGACCAGCAGCTCCAGGCCACGGCCGCCACGCAAGCGTCGCTCAACGCCGTGAGCAGGAACGTCGAGCAGGCGGGCGTGCGCGTGGACTCCATGCGCCGCGACGTCACCGAGCAGCTCGCCAAGGACTCCCAGGCCATGACCCAGCAGCTGCAGGGCAACACCAACGCCCTGAACGCCCAGCTCACGAATAACACCAAGGCCATGAACGAGCAGCTCGGGCTCATCCGCCAGGACAACCAGCGCCAGCTGGACGAGATACGCGCCACGGTGGACGAGCGCCTCACCAAGACGCTCAACGACCGCCTCTCGGTCTCGTTCAAGCAGATCAACGACAACCTCGAGGCCGTCTACAAGGGCCTTGGCGACATGCAGAGCCTGGCCACCGGCGTGGGAGACCTCAAGAAGACCCTCTCCAACGTGAAGACCCGCGGCATCCTGGGCGAGGTGCAGCTCGGAGCCATCCTGCGCGAGATCCTCACTCCCTCCCAGTACGAGGAGAACGTCGCAACCAAGCCCGGCAGCTCCGAGCGCGTGGAGTTTGCCGTGAAGCTCCCGGTGGAGGAGGGCGAGCCGATCCTTCTGCCCATCGACGCGAAGTTCCCGGGAGACCTCTACTCCCAGCTCTGCGATGCCTTGGAGGCGGGCGACCCCGACCAGGTGAAGGCCCTGCGCAAGCAGCTTGAGGACCGCATCAAGAGCGAGTCGAAGGACATCTCCACCAAGTACATCTCGGTGCCCGAGACCACGAACTTCGCCATCATGTTCCTGCCCTTCGAGGGCCTCTACGCCGAGGTCGTGAACATGCCCGGCCTCGTGGAGCGCCTCCAGCGCGACTGGCAAGTATGCGTCGCCGGCCCCTCCACGATGTCTGCCATCCTGGGCAGCCTCCAGATGAGCTACCAGACCTTCGCCCTCCAGCGCCAAACCGACGAGGTCCTCAAGGTCCTCCAAGCGGTAAAGGCCGAGCTCCCCGTGTACCAAAAGGAGCTCGAGCGCGCTAAGAAGCAGATAGACAGGGCAAGCGCCACGGTTGAGGGCATCATTACCACCCGCACCAACGTGATGCAGCGAAAGCTCAAGACCATCTCCGATGGTCTTGCGGGGGACGATGCGACCAACGTCCTTGACGGCGCTGATGCGTTTGATGCCGATGAAGGCGTACTGGGCCCGAGCCACATGCGCGAAGACTAATCACAGCCTCGTTAGCCGCCGGGGCGGCATGCCCGCAAAGCAAACATTCCGCAGCAGCGAGTGGTACGAAACCCTCTAATGCAGGTCAGCGAGGACGTTTGCGTGCGGGCATGCCGTCCCGGCGGCCCCGCGAACGAAAAGAAAAGACCCCGCCTGCAAATAGCAAGCGGGGTCTAGTCATATGTAAGCAAGTGAGCCTAACGCACGCTGATGCTTCGGAACTCGTAACCGTTGGGGTGGCGGGAGATGGAGTACTCGAAGGCGGTGCCGTCATCGAGGTAACCCACCTGCTCCACCTCGAGCATGGGGGAGTTGGCGCTTACGTCCAGCCACTCCATCTCGTCTTTCGTGGGCAGCACGGCGCGCACGATGCGGTGGGCGCTGGAGACCTTGAGCTTGAGGTCGCCCTCGATGTAGGCGTAGATCGACTCCTCGAGCGTCTTTGCGCGCAGGTTCGGGATGATGTCGATGGGCATGTAGGTGTACTCCACCGTGCGGGGCTCGCCCTCGGCGAGGCGCACGCGAATGATGTGGTAGCAGAACTGGTCGGGCTCGATGTCGAGCATGGCGGCGATCTCTTCGGGCGCCTGCACGACCTTGAACTCCTTCACCTGGCTCTCGACCTTTTGGCCGAGCGACTCGTGCTCGTGCTTGAAGCCGGCCATCTGTCCGCTCGTCTCGAACTGGCCGGGCTTGCCGCCCAGAAGGGACGTGACGTTCTTCACGAACGAGCCGGAGCCGCGGCGGCGGGAGATGAGGCCGGCGGCCTCGATCTCGTCGAGGGCCTTCTTGACGGTGATCTTGCTCACGTCATAGAGCTCGCAGAGACGGTCGATGGGCGGGAGCTGGTCGCCCGCGCTATAAGAGCCGTTCTGAATCTTCTTCTTGAGGTCATCGGCTACGACCTCGTACTTCATGGCCATGATGCCTCCAGAAATAGAGATAATTCAACTAATTATTGCAGGAGTTAACTGCAGGTATCTCCACAATTATCAGAATTTCTTCCGTTCCGTGAAGCATATACCGTTCGCCTAAGAAAATAGACCGCTCGGCCGTGCGCGGCTGCAATTGCCCTTGAAAAAAGCATCTCTATACGCAAAATAAACCTGACATACCTAATTCTGACTATCAGTATGCCGACTACTGCGTAAGACGCATTGGCAAAGGAGCAACTAGATGACTGAGGAAAAGCTCACGCTTCCCGACGACTTCTTCTTTGGCGCGGCCATCTCCGGCCCGCAGACCGAGGGCCAGTGGAACAAGGGCGGCAAGCTCGAGAACCTTTGGGACACGTGGTCCATGGAGGACCAGGACGCCTTCTACAACCGCGTTGGCTCCTACGCCGGCAACGACTTCATGGCCAAGTACAAGGGCGACCTCGCCCTCATGAAGGAGCTCGGCCTCACCACCTACCGCACCTCCATCCAGTGGAGCCGCCTGATCGACGCTGAGGGCAACCTCAACCCCGAGGGCGCCGCTTGGTACCACGAGCTCTTCCGCGCCTCCGCCGAGGCCGGCCTCGAGGTCTTCGTGAACCTCTACCACTTCGACATGCCCACCCACCTCTTCCGCCGCGGCGGCTGGGAGAGCCGTGAGGTCGTCGAGGCCTATGCCCACTACGTCGATGTGGCCTTCCACGAGTTTGGCCAGGAGATCAAGTACTGGTTCACCTTCAACGAGCCTATCGTCGAGCCCGAGCAGCGCTACCAGGAGGGTTACTGGTGGCCGTTCATCCACGACTTCGGCCGTGCCCGCACCGTGCAGTACCACATCTCGCTCGCGCACTCCCTCGGCGTCATGAACTTCCGCGCCGCCCAGGCCGCCGGCGTCATCCGCGCCGACGCCAAGATCGGCATGATCAACTGCTTCACGCCGACCTACACCAAGGAGAACCCCTCTGCTGAGGACCTCGAGGCCGTCCGCATGACCAGCGGCATCAACAACCGCTGGTGGCTCGACCTCATCACCAAGGGCACCCTGCCGCAGGACGTGCTCGATTCCCTCGCCGAGGGCGGCGTCAAGCTTCCCGTCCGCGCCGGCGACGCAGAGATCCTCGCCCAGGGCGTGGTCGACTGGCTCGGCTGCAACTACTACCACCCCACGCGCGTCCAGGCCCCGGCCAACAAGGTCGACGAGTACGGTCTGCCGCACTTCGCCGACGAGTACGTCTGGCCCGACGCCGTCATGAACGAGAGCCGCGGCTGGGAGATCTACCCCGAGGGCCTCTACGACTTCGGCATGGACTGCGCCAAGAACTACCCCGAGCTCGAGTGGTTCGTCTCTGAGAACGGCATCGGCATCATGGACGAGTACAAGCACCGCGACGACGAGGGCCGCGTCATCGACCCGTACCGCGTCGACTTCGTCCGCGCCCACCTCGAGGCCCTTGCCCGCGCCATCAACGACGGCGCCAAGTGCCGCGGCTACCACTACTGGGGCTTCATCGACAACTGGTCTTGGAACAACGCCTTCAAGAACCGCTACGGCTTCGTCGAGGTCGACCTCATGGACGGCTACAACCGCCGCCCCAAGCAGTCGGCAGAGTGGCTCAAGAAGGTCGCCACGACCCACGTCATCGAGTAGCCGCCAAACCAACTTTGTTGCACGACCGGCTGGTAACTGGAAGGGGACCCAGTCGTAGTAATAGGAGTAGGCCAATTTCAACAGATGGGAGAAATCATGGCCAATGGAAAGGGACAGGCATTCCTAGATAAGTTTGCCGCCGTCTCCGCGAAGGTGGGCAACCAGGTTCACCTGCGTTCGCTCCGCGACGCCTTCGCAACGATTACCCCGCTCTACATTCTGGCGGGCATCGCAGTTCTGGTGAACAACGTCATCTTCCCGCTCTTCCTCGCGGATGACGCCCTCACCAACGTTCAGACCTGGGGCTCTGCCATTACGCTGGGCACCCTGAACGTCTCCGCGCTTATCCTCGCTGGCCTCATCGGCTACAGCCTGGCCAACAACAAGCGCTTCGACAACCCGCTCGCCTGCGTCGTTGTCGGCATCTCCTCCTTCGTCATCATGATGCCGCAGAGCATCACCGCCAGCCTCGCCTCCACGAGCGAGCTGCTCACCGATGACG
>CAVIES010000022.1:0-19435 GCA_963641675.1 Anaerovoracaceae bacterium | reverse complement strand
GGCCTCCTGGAGCTTGCCCGCCGCCTCTTCTATCTCGTCGGCGGAGACGTCGGTCTCAAGCGCAGAGAAGTCGCTCTCAGACTCCTGCGGGAAGGGTATGGCGCAGCCCGTGTAGTTGATCTCGTCGCCGTCGTTTGCCTCCACCACCGAGAAGGACCTCGTGGCAATCGCCAAGGGAAGCGTCTTCTCCACAGCACGGAGCCCCTTGGCGGCGCTCGTCGCGAACTTCGTGCGGGCATCGAGGATGTTGGTGCCTGCCTTTACCGTCTCGGCGCCGGCCACGGAGAGCCCGGGCACCGCGGAGACCACGAGGCCTCCCGCAAGGGTCACGAGCCCTGCCAAGCCAAGCGTAAGGACACAGGCGTCGAGCGAGGTGGCGAGGGTGGAATAGCTCGCGACAACGTTGGCGCCCGCCAGGGCCCCGGCGTCGGCCGTGGCCTGGACGTCTGCCGAGCGGTTCTGCACCCAAGCGACCGAGACGAGCGAACAGGTGAGCGCAAGGCTCACGAGCAGCGCGCAGGCAGTGGCAACGGAAGTGTAGCCACCCTCGTCGGTGACGAAGGCGCCGATGCCGAGCTCCACCCTATGGCGCGGGGCCGCATCTCCGCCGCCGTCAAGAGCGCAGGCAGCCGAATGGGCCTCGCGACAAGCAAGGGAAGGCGCAACGGCATGGCCGGCCCTGCGGCGCCGCAACCCACGGCGGGCACGATGCGCGACCTGGCGCGCCCCCGGGACGGCGGCACGAGGGCTATTCCCAAACCTTGACCCAGTCACTGTAGCCTCCCTCCAACCATGAGGGGCGAGCGGTGCCGCTCGCCTCAACCGTGAGAACCACGCAGTCGCCGTCCGTCTCGCCAAAGGCAGAGGCGAGCACCCCCACGAGGGGGAGCGGCCGCAGGCGGCCCACCACCTTTACGCTCGCCTCACCCGAGGCGTCGCCCGTAAGCTCGACCTCCCAGTCGCCCGTATGGAACGCGGGCACGTCCGGCACGGCAGCGAGCCGACGCCTCACGTACTCGACGCACGCGTCGTCGGTCGCGGCGCCAGAGCCCTCGCGTGTGGCAAGCAGCCGCACCCCCTCCGCGGCCGCCTGCTGCATGCACGCGCGCGTGTAGAGCAGAAACACCGGCTGCAGGAGCAGGGCCAGGAGCAGCATGAACACCGGCACAAAGAGCGCCGCCTCCACGCTCGACTGGCCGCGCGTCTCAGAAGAGAACGATGTCGCGGATGCCGCCGAGCGCGCCCGAGCCTGCAACCGCATGCGAGGCCGCGCGCTCACCGAGGCGCATGAGCCCGCCTTCCCTCGCGGTAGCCCAAACGGCACCGAGCGCGAGCACCATGGCGAGCAGCGCCACGAGCACGAGCGCGTATTCCACGCTCGATTGGCCGCTCGTCTGCGCACGCAGCTCGCCAAGCCCGCGGCGCATGCGCCGCAGCCGCTTACGAACTCGCATATGCTCGCCCCCATTCCTCTGCCTCCATCCTCAGGGTCTGCACCTTTGACGAATCGTCGTCGCCGCTCACCAGGCAGACGTCGGCCCAGCCCGGCCCCACGGCGACGCAGCCCCAGCACCTGCCGAGAAGGTCGATCCACCCGGCGCGCGCGAGAGCGACGTCGCCCTCCTTTAGGTAGCGGTCAAGGACTTCCGCCGCAGCGTCCTCCACGCAGAGCGCGAGCTCCTCTGTGGAGGCCTCGTTCTCGCCGCCCGCCTCGACCACGTCCTCGAGCGAGGAGAGGTCAAGCCCCTCTATGGCCTTGTCCATCTCGGCCTTTGCCTCTGGGCTTAGTTTCACGTCAGGGCTAGTGGCAGCCGGCGACTTCGCGGGCGCTCCGCCGGCCCCTCCCTTGGTGAGGCCCAGCCACAGGTAGCCGCCGAGCAGAAGGCAGGCAAGCAGCGCGAAGGCACAGAGGGCAAACCGACGCGGCCACCTAGAGCGAGTTGATGCCATCGGTGATCGCGGTCCAGAGCTCCTGGAGCTTTCCGCGGAAGGCAACCACGGCGACGATCGCCATCAGCACGAGGACTCCGACGAGAATCGCGTATTCGGTGGTTCCCTGACCGCTCGTCTCCGCGAGGGCGGTTCGCGCACCACAACGCAGGCGCCCACCCGCCGCGAGCATGCGGCCCTGCAGTCGCCTGGCATTCTCTCCAAGAGCGCAGCGCAGGCCACCAAGCAGTCCAAACTTGTCCATCTCTTTCTCCTTCCCGGGCGCTTGCCCAGCTACATCGCCAAGGCCGCAGAGAGGAGCGGCCCCAATATCGCCAACAGCATCGCCGGCACCACGAGCGTCCCCAGGGGCACGAGCATGCGTACCGGCACCTGCTCGATGCGCTCCTCCACGCGCGAGCGCTGTTCGGCGCGGATCGTGTCCGCCTGGCGCTCGAGCGTCTGCGCGAGCGGGGCGCCGAACGAAAGCGCCTCGATGACAGAGGCACAGAAGCGCGCAAGCGAGGGCGAATCCACGCGCCCCGCAAGATCTGCCAACGCCTCGGCGCGGCTCATGACGCCCATGCGCCAGAGGCTCATGGCTCCCCAAACCTCGCGGGAGAGCGCGCCGTCGCGACGCTCGCAATAGAGCTCAAGCGAGGCATCAAACGAGAGCCCCGCGGAAAGACCCAGCGCCAGGATGTCCAGAAGCTCCGGCATTTCGCGTTCGCAGGCGACCGACGCCCGCGAGAGGCGCTCGCGCTCGCGCGCCGCCCGCACGGCGGGATGCGCAGAGAGCCTGCGCGCCCACTCGCCGAGCGCGCCCTCACGCACGCCGCGATGCCGCTCCGCACGTCTCCGCCCCTCGCCACCGAGCAACACGTACGTGCCTGCCGCCAGGGCAAGCCCCGCCAACGGCGCGAACATCAGAGCACGCTCCTCATGAGCCTGCGGATGATGAGCAGCGCCACGAAGTCGAGCACGGCGGCCACGCAGACGCACCCAGCGCCAACGGGCGTAGCCAGCCCCTCCCTAAAGTCGGGAGAGAGCAGGGCGAGCGCAGCCACCAGGCACACAGGCAGCGTGCTTACGATCCTTGAGGAGAGACGCACCTGCGCCGTCTTTGCCCTGAGCTCGCGCTCGAGCTCAAAGCGTGCCTCCACCAAGCGCGCCGACCTCGCAAAGAGCCCTTGCAAGGGAGCACCCGTGCGGGCGGAGACCACGAGCGCGCAGACCATGAGCGCCACGCCGGGCGCTTGGGTTCGCTCGGCAATCTCCTCCACGGCAGCCGTCGCCGGCACCCCGCAGGAGACCGCGAGCGACGCGCGCGAGAACTCGCGCGCAAGTGGCCCTGAGCCCCGCGAGCCCACGTAGGAGATGGCCTGGCTGAGCGTGCGGCCGGAGCCTAGGGCGCCCGCAAGCGAGCGGAAGGTGTCTGGTACCTGCCGGGCAAGCGCCTCCTCGCGTTTGCGTACCTGCGCCGCACCCCAGGCGGGGACGCCGGCCGCACCCGCCAGAAGCCCAACGGCCAAGCCAATGGGAGAGCGCGCCACGAGCAGGCATGCCAAAGCGCAAAGCACGGGCACGCAAGCCAGAAGCGCAAGCGCCGCCTCCCTACTTGCGACAAGCCGAGGGAAGCGGCCCGCGCGCAGCAGCTCGTCCGCAGCCATACGCCAGCTCTCGAACCCAAGCAGCAGGCTCACGGGAACCCGACCGCCCGCGCGCGCGAGCCGCGCGGCAAAGTCGCCGGCAGCGCGCGAAGCGCGGGCACGCCCAAGCGCGGCGGGCTTGCCGCCGCCCGCAAGCATCCAGGCAGCAAGCAGGGCGGCCGCCCCGCAGCCTAGGCAACGTAGCCAGACCATGCGCGCACCTCCTCCTCTTGCAGAAGGCCCTCGCGCACGGCCACGCTCACGAACTCGGGCTCGCGCTCAAGGTGCCAGCGCCTCTCGGCCGCATCGAACGAGACAAGCTCGCGCAGCTCAACAGAGCCATCTACAGCACGCCTCACCTCGCAGGTTGAGGAGACCACGCGAGAGCCGTCCGGCATGCGGCGGCTCATCACGATAAGGTCGAGCGCCGTTGCAACCTGTTCCTCTATGAGCGCAGCAGGCAGGTCCATGCCAAAGCGCGCCATGAGCACGAGGCGCGAGACGGCCTCCTGCGCCGTGCCGGCATGGAGCGTCGTCAGGCTGCCGTCGTGGCCGGAGTTCATGGCCTGCAGCATGTCGATGCACTCCTCGCCGCGGACCTCGCCCACCACGATGCGGTCGGGCCTCATGCGCAGGGCGTTCGTCACGAGCATGCGGATGGTCACCGCGCCCGTGCCCTCAATGGAGGCCTCACGCGACTCGAGCCTCACCACATGCAGGTCTTCGTCAAAGTTGAGCTCGGCGGAGTCCTCGATGGTCACGATGCGCTCGTTAGCCGGGATCTGGCCGGAGAGGGCGTTTAGGAGCGTCGTCTTGCCCGAGCCCGTGCCGCCCGCCACTGCAACGTCCTGGCGCAGGCGCACGGCCCAGCCAAGCAGCGTCGCGTACCATGCGGGCAGGCTCCCCAGCCCCACCAGGCTCTCGAGTGTTCTGATGCGGCCCGAGAACTTGCGGATGGTGATGTCCGGGCCCTCCACCGCAATGGGCGCGATCACGGCGTTCACGCGATAGCCGTTCGCAAGGCGTGCGTTCACGATAGGGCTCGCGTCGTCCAGGCGCCTGCCCAAGGGTGCGAGGATGCGGTCGATGGCGAGCATGATCTGCTCGGGCGAGTCGAACACGCGCTCCGCCGGCTCGAGCTTGCCCGCGCGCTCGTAGTAGAGCGACTTGCAGCCGTTTACCATGACCTCGGTGATGCTGTCGTCATCGAGCAATGGCTGAAGCGGGCCCAGGCCCACGATCTCGTCGATGACCTCGCGCACGAGCTTGTCCTTGTCGCAGCCCAGAAGCTCGGGCAGCTCGCCGGAGTTGAGCACGGCCTCGCAGGCCACGCCCAACTCCTCGCGGGCACGCGCCGCGTCGTCGCCAGAGACGAGCCCCGCCACCTCGGTGAGGCCCAGGCGCTCCACGAGCGCCGCCTTGAGCGCGGAGCGCATCTCGGGCGTGGACCCACGCGCAGGCTCCGCGGCTTCCGCCGGTGCGGTGCCTTGCGACTCCTGCACCCTCTCGAGCACGCTCATCGCTAGCTCGCCTCCCGCATGCGTCCGAAGAGCTTGTGGCCGCGGCGCGCATTCTCGAGCGCCCTGGTGGCCGCCTCGTGCTCAGGGAGCTTGCCAAGTTCCTTCAAGAGCTCAGCCAGGCCATGGGCGAGCGCGGTGCACATGGGGTTCTCAAGGGCCGCGAGCTCGGCGGCCTTGCCCGTGCTCATGAGCTCGGTCACCTCTATGCCGCCGTCGGGTACGCGCACCTCGCGCGCACACTCGAGCCCTACGGCCGCGCGCGCCACGAACGAGGCGTCGCGCATGCGCGGGTCGCAGCCGTTCATGAGACGCACGATACGGGTGCGGGCGATGCCAAGGCGCACCGCCAGGCCACCGCAGCGGGCGAGCGCGGGAATGGCGCCCGGGCGCTCGTCGGAGACGATCACCAACCGGTCGGCAAGCTGGGCCGCGCTCGCGGTGGCGTCTCCCCAGCTTGCGGAGGTGTCAATGAGAACAAGGTCATGGGAGTGCGTGAGCCCGGCCACGAGGTCTGCGGCGACGGGCTGCACGGTCTCCGCGTATTCGGGCGAACGGCATGGGCCCCACACGTGCACGTGCTCGGCCGCGGCGGCGCCCAGGCTCTCCAGGCGCACGTCATCCAGCTCGCCCTCCGCCGCCTGCGCAAGGTCGAGCGCACGTTCGGCGCCGCAGAGCGCCGAGAGATTGCCGAACGCGAGGTCGAGGTCGAGGCAGGCAACGTCCATGCCCCAGCCCGCCGCCATGTGGGCGCCAAGCGCCACGAGTGTGGACTTGCCCACGCCGCCGCGACCGGACACGAACGCGATCACAGGCACGCCCTCGCGGCGCGCAACGGCGGGACCGCCCTCGCGGCGCGCGGCAGCAGGCACGCCCTCGCGGCGCGTAACAGCAGGTGCGCTCTCGCACCGGGCAAGCGATGACGCGACGCCTGCGTTCGTAGCTGGCGCCTCCCCGCGCCGCACCGCCGCAGCCAGCCCTTCCGCCGCCTGGCCGCGAGCGTCGTTCGCGCAAAGGCCCGTCCTCACACGTTCGCGCGCCTCGCGGCAGGCGGCCTCGAGTTCCTGCATGTCGAGCACGTGTCCCACGCCGGCGCGCTTGGCACGCGAGCGCAGGGACCCGGAAGCCCCTCTCATCACGAGGACCACGTCGGCGGCACGTCCGTCCGCCGCTACCGCGGCGGCGGCGTTCACGGCGTCGGGCCCGCTTGCGCCCTCCGCCACCAGCGCATAGGCGCCGGCCATGTCGCCGCGCAGCCTTTGCCTCAGCTCCCAGGAGTCCCACACGTGGGTAACGCTTGCCTGCGCGTCGCAGGCCCTCGCATATTCCTCCAGCTTGAGTGCCGTGTCGGCCCCGGAACTAATCACCCATCTCGACATCGCCATCGCCGCCTTCCTCATCGCTTTCGGCGGCGACGGAGCTGGGCGCGGCCGTGGCCCCGTCGCCCCCTTCCACCTCAACGTCATCCGCGGGCAGGGCGAGCCTCAGGCTCCCCTCGGCGCCCGCGGCAAGCACACGGGTTACACAGGACGGGTCCACGGCAAGGGTGACGAGCCGCTCGGTGGCGCCATAGGCAGAGGCGCCGGAGCCGCCAAGCACGGTCACGTCGGAGGAGATGAGCTCCACGCCCTCGGCGGAGGCCTCATAGGCAAGCACGCGCGAGCCGGCGGGCGTGTCAGACGCCACGCCAGACTTATCGCCGAGCTTCACGGAGATGGCCACGCGGCCCTCCGGCACCTCAATGGCGCCCTCAGCAGTGGCAAGGTCGAGTTCGGTCAGTGGCTCGCCTTTGCAGACGCCCGAGGTAAGGCGCACGCCCACCACGTCGTCAAGGCTCGTGATGGCGCGCTCGGGCGCAAGGTCTGCCAGCCACTCGCGAACCTCAAGGTCGCTCTCAGAGAGCACGTCTCCGGCCGAAAGCTCCGCCTTAGCCACGACGAGCTGCGTCACCTCGCCGCCATAGCGCTCAAGCACCTCGGCGCGCTCGCTACGCACCTCGGAACGTGCGGCCTCGGCGCCCGCCGCCGCAAGCACAAGCGCCAGCGCGCCAAAGACGGCACTGGTCGCAAGCCTCGCCCTTCGCTTCATGATTCCTCCCACCGTCGCGTTGCGTGGGGGAATCTTCACGCGCGTCAAGCGCGCGGCAGGCAGGTTTATAAATTTCTACTCGCTCGTTCTGACAAAAAGCTGTCACGAATCAAACACGTTTTGGCCCCATCCATGACGAACGTGACCGAATTCCATGTTGATAACTAGCGTTTCCGCAGCTACGCAGCTTTGTTGAAAACTTCGCGCCCCTCTGTGACGTCGCAACCTCACAACACGAGCCGCCAAAGCGCACCAACGTCCATTTGCTCTACGAAAAATGCAGTCTTAGCCCCGAAAAGGGCCCAAGACTGCAAATAACGTAGAGTCAGTTTGGAAGGCGGGAGGCGCCGCGGCCCTAGATGACCACATCCGGGTCGAGGCTAGCGGCGCTGGCGCGCATCTCGGCGGCAAGCGCCAGGTAGGCCTCGAGCCTCACCTCGTCGAGCTCGCCGGCGGCCTCGGCCTCGCGCACGGCGCAGCCCGGCTCGCTGCCGTGCGTGCAGTCGCGGAAGCGACAGGTCTCGGCCAGCTCAGAAATCTCGGGAAAGGCCTTCGCCAGGCCGCGCTCATGGCCCACCAAGGGCAGGCTTCTGAGGCCCGGTGCGTCGCAGATGACGCCCGCACCCGGGATCTTCACCATCATGCGGGCAACCGTGGTGTGGCGACCCATGTCGTCGCGCTCGCGCACGGCGTTGGTGGCAAGCGCATCGGCCCCGAGCAGGGCATTCAAAAGCGTCGACTTGCCGGCGCCGCTCTCGCCCAGGATCATCGCCACGCGGCCCTCGGGCACGAGCGCGCGCACGGCGTCCAGGCCCTCGCCCTCAAGGCTCGAGGTCACGACCACGTCGGCCTCCTCGCCCGCAAGCCTGCGCACGCGCTCCACGTCGGCGGCGAGATCGGCCTCGCTCGCCTTGCGGTCGGCCTTGGTGAGCACCACGCTCGGGCGCACGCCGCAGTCCCTCACGAGCACGAGCGAACGCGCGATGCGGGCACAGGGCAGCTCGCCCTCCCCCAGCGCGGCCACGATGATCACTCCGTCGAGGTTGGCCGCCAGCGTCTGGAACTCGCCGCGCTTGCCGCCGCGCCAGCGCGCGAAGGCGTTGCGACGGGGCAGCACCTCGTGGATCACGCCCATGTCGTGCGTGGGGTCGGCCGCCACGGCCACCCAGTCGCCCACGGTGGGCATGATGCCGGCCTCGGCACTCGCGCCCTTGGCGAACTCAACCGAGTGCTCGGCGCGCAGCGTCTTGCCCTCGCACGCCACGAGCGGGAATCCGCGGTCCAGGCGCACCACGCAGCCCAGCTCCAGCGTGGCCGCCACGTCGTCGCCCAGGCGGCCCCTCACGGCCTCACGGGCCGTCTCGAAGGCAGCCACCTGCGCCGGCGCGGCATGCACGTCGCAAAAGCCAGGCACGTTCTCAAGCTCGCCCACGCTGGGAAGGCCCGCCAGGATGTCTCCCTCAGACGGGCGCGAGGCGCCGCCCCCGTGGGAGCGACGCCTCGACTGTTTGCTCGGTTTGGTCTTTTGGGACCTCTTTGCCATGTGCTAGTCGTCCTTCTCCACGGCACGCATGATGGCCTTGTAAATCTCCACCAGCGGGATGATCAGGAAGGCGATGCCAAGGGCCGTGAGCATGCCCACGGTCTCCAGGGGCGGCACGCCGAAGAACATCATAGCAAGCGGCTCAATCTCAACCACAATGAGCGTGAGGATGAGGGCAAGCACAGAGGCGCCCCAGAGCCACCAGTTCTGCTTGGGCATGCTAAAGAGCGACGCACGACGGCTGCGCATGTTGAAGCAGTGGAAGATCTCGACCATGTTGAGGGTGATGAAGGCCATCATCACGCCTTCCTCGTCGGCGGAACCGGCGATCATGTCGGCGATGTTGATGTAGCCCATGTCGAAGTACACGCCGGCGAAGAAGCTGGCGAGCACGAGCGCGGTGATGATGATGCCCTGGATGATGCAGTCGAGGCCCATGTTGCCGGCGAAGACGCCGTCGGTGGCCTTGCGGGGCTTGCGCTGCATGATGTCGCCCTCGGCCTCCTCCATGCCGAGCGCGAGCGCGGGGAAGCAGTCGGTGACGAGGTTCACCCAGAGCAGCTGCACCGGCTGGAACAGCGTGAAGCCCACGAGCGTGGCCACGAACACCGAGAAGACCTCGGCGAGGTTGGCCGAGAGCAGGAACTGGATGACCTTGCGGATGTTGTCGTAGATCTTACGACCCTCTTCGCAGGCGGAGATGATGGTGGCGAAGTTGTCGTCGGCAAGCACCATGTCGGCCACGTTCTTGGTGACGTCGGTGCCGGTGATGCCCATGCCGATGCCGATGTTGGCGCGCTTGATGGAGGGCGCGTCGTTCACGCCATCGCCGGTCATGGCGACGATCATGTCGCGGCTCTTCCAGGCCTCGACGATGCGGGTCTTGTGCTCGGGCTGCACGCGGGCGTAGACGGAGTAGTTCTCGATCTTCTCGTCGAGCTCCTCCTCGCTCATGCGGTCGAGCTCGGCGCCGGTGATGGCCTCGGAGGCATCCTCTACGATGCCGAGGTTCTTGGCGATGGCCACGGCGGTGTCGATGTGATCGCCGGTGATCATGACGGTGCGGATGCCGGCGTCGTGGGCCTCGGCGATGGCGGGGGCCACCTCGGGGCGCTCGGGGTCGATCATGCCGGAGAGGCCGCAGAAGGTGAGGTCGTGCTCAAGCGCCTCGGCGGAGCAGTCGGTCGGCTTCTCGACGTGGTGGCGGCAGGAGAGCGCCAGCACGCGCAGGGCCTGGTCGGCCATGGCCTTGTTCTGGGCGAGGAGCTCGGCGCGCTTCTCGTCGGTGAGGGGCACGATCTTGTCGTTCTCGTAGACGCTGGTGCAGAGGCCGAGGACAACGTCGGGCGCGCCCTTGGTGTACTGCTCGAACTCGTTGTCGAGGGTCTCGACCACGACGGTCATCATCTTGCGGCCAGAGTCGAACGGGGCCTCGCCCACGCGCGGGTGCTCGACGTCGAGGCTCGTCATGCCGGCCTTGGCGGCGTCGTTCACGAGGGCGCACTCGGTGGGCTCGCCCACGGCCTCGCCGGCCCCGGCGTCCCACTTGGCGTCAGAGCAGAGGGCCATGCCGGCCACGTGCTTCTCCTCGGGGGCGGCCAGCACGTGCTGAACCACCGTCATCTTGTTCTGGGTGAGGGTGCCGGTCTTGTCGGAGCAAATGACCTGCGTGCAGCCGAGCGTCTCAACGGCGCTGAGGTTGCGGATGATGGCCTGGCGCTTGGCCATCTTGGTGACGCCGATGGAAAGCACGATGGTGACGACGGCCACGAGGCCCTCGGGGATGGCGGCGACTGCCAGCGAGACGGCAACCATGAAGGTGTTCAGCAGAAGCGCCGGCTCCTCCACCATGTTGCCGAAGCCGTGGCGCAGGACGTCAACCGCGAAGATGACCACGCAGATGACGATGACCATCTTGGTGAGGATGTGCGAGAGCTCGTCGAGCTTCACCTGCAGCGGCGTCAGTTCCTCCTTGGCGTCGTTGAGGGCGCCGGCGATCTTGCCCATCTCGGTGTCCATGCCGGTGGCAACGACCACGGCGCGGCCGCGGCCGTAGACCACGGTGGAGCCCATGTAGCACATGTTCTTGCGGTCGCCCAGCGGCACGTCGTCGGCGCCGGCGGCGATGGCGAGGGCGTCGGCGCGCTTCTCAACCGGCAGGGACTCACCGGTGAGGGCCGCCTCCTCGATCTTCATCGAGGCGCTCTCGAGCACGCGGCAGTCGGCGGGCACGGAGTCGCCGGCCTCGAGCAGGATGACGTCGCCGGGGACGAGCTCGGAGGAGTGCAGCATCACGAGCTTGCCGTCGCGCATGACCTTGCTCTGGGCGGCGCTCATCTCCTGCAGGGCGGCGAGCGCCTCCTCGCTCTTGGCCTCCTGGATGACGCCAAGCGCGGAGTTGATGATGACGACCGTCATGATGATGATGACGTCGGCGAAGTCGATCTCGCCCTGGATGGCGCCGGTGACGGCGGAGATGACGGCGGCGGCGATGAGCATGATGACCATCGGGTCGGCCATCTGCTGGAAGAAGCGGATCCACATCGGGGTCTTCTCTTCTTCCTTTAGCTTGTTGGGGCCATGCGCCTCAAGGCGCTTGGCGGCCTCGGCCGCGGCAAGACCGTTGACCTCGTCGGTTGCCTGCTCGGCAATCACGTCGGCGGACGCTTGCAAATACTCTTTCACGAATGCCCTCCTGGATTTCTCTTCGAGCGCGGCCAGATTGATGCCCGATCATAATTCCCAGGAAGGGCAAGGGCTCATCAAGGTTGCCATGGCTGCGCGTTTTCAAAAGTCGAAACATATTATCCGAAATCGCCAAGGAAATGCACGTCATGGCAAAACTATCCGGTGAGCGTATCTTTGCCCTCGCGCGCGCAAGCACATGTAAAGGCCGTGCAAATGCTCTGTAAACAGTAATCAACCCAAATGGCCACTCCTAGGAGTGCAACCGTTTTTACCTGCGGTTTCGCAGAGAATCTTTATGCATAAATTCTGGTTTAGGCCCCTCGCATGCTCTACAATCTGTGAACGGAGTTTGGAAATAAGTTACCGGCAGGGTGCCGGTGCGCGAAGGGCCGGAGTCGCCGGCCCGTGATTACAAGGAGGAGTCTGCGCGTGAAGATCCTGTTCTACGACGCCCGTGACTACGACCGCGAATCTTTCGACAGCCAGCTCAAGAACTACCCCAACATCAAGGTTGACTACATTGAGGCGGACCTCTCGCCCGTCACGGCATCCCTTGCCCGTGGCTATGACGCCGTCTGCGCCTTCGTCAACTCCGATGCCAGCGCCATGGCGCTCGAGATCCTTCGCGGCTTTGACGTGAAGCTCGTCCTCATGCGCTCCGCCGGCTACGACGCCGTGAACGTGCCGGTGGCCGAGGACCTCGGCATCACCGTCATGCGCGTCCCGGCCTACTCGCCCGAGGCCATCGCAGAGCAGGCCATCGGCCTGGGCCTCTGCGCCGCCCGCCGCATCCACAAGGGCTACGCCCGCGTCCGCGAGAACGACTTCTCCCTCCAGGGCCTGCTTGGCGTGAACCTCTACGGCAAGACCGCCGGCGTCGTGGGCACCGGCAAGATCGGCGCCGCCTTCGCCCGCATCTGCAACGGCTTTGGCATGAAGGTCCTCGGCTACGACGTCTACCACAACCCCTCTCTCGAGGGCATCGTGGAGTACGTCGAGCTCGACGAGCTGCTCCGCCGCTCCGACCTCGTCTCGCTGCACTGCCCGCTCTTTGACACCAACCGTCACATGATCAACTCCGAGTCCATCGAGAAGATGAAGGACGGCGTGATCTTCATCAACACCGCCCGCGGCGGCCTGGTCGACACCAAGGCCCTCATCGAGGGCATCCGCTCCGGCAAGATCGGCGCGGCCGGCCTCGACGTCTACGAGGAGGAGGGCGACAACGTCTTCCGCAACCGCTCCAACACCATCATCGAGTCCGTCACCTCGACGCTCTGCTCGTTCCCGAACGTCGTCATGACGAGCCACCAGGCGTTCTTCACCAAGGAGGCCCTGGCTTCCATCGCCCAGACCACCCTCGACAACGCAACCGCGTTCGCCAACGGTGACGAACTCCCCAAGGCTGCTGTAGTCTGTTAGTACCAGGGCGCCGTCCGGCTGGGCGGCGCTTTTGATAGATAAAGGAGGCCGGGCGAAAAAGTCGCTCTGGCCGAGCAGGCGGGACCACCCCCCTACCCGCCCCCGAACGCTTGGACATGGGGCCCAGCGCTCGTCACACGAAAGGAATCGCATGACCACCAAGAAGACCAAGATCGTCTGCACCATGGGCCCGGCCACCGAGGACGAGAACGTCCTTCGCGAGCTCATCAAGGCCGGCATGAACGTCGCCCGCTTCAACTTCTCCCACGGCTCGCACGACTACCACCGTGCCGGCGTCGAGCGCGTGCGCAGGGTCTCCAAGGAGCTCGGCATGCCCGTGGCCATCATGCTCGACACCAAGGGCCCCGAGGTCCGCACCGGCGTGCTCGAGAACGGCGAGAAGGTCCACTTCGAGACCGGCGACCACACCATCATCACCACCGATGACGGCGTCGTGGGCAACCACGACCGCTTCTCCCTCGACTTCAAGAACCTCCCCAACGAGGTTGGCGAGGGCGACCGCATCCTGATCGACGACGGCCTGCTCGAGTTCATCGTCGACAAGGTCGATGGCACCGACATGTACTGCACGCTCGCCAACTCCGGCGACCTGGGCGAGCACAAGGGCGTCAACCTCCCCGGCGTCAACATCTCGCTTCCCGCCGTCACCGAGCGCGACCGCGAGGACATCATCTTCGGCTGCGAGGTCGGCATCGATGCCATCGCCGCCTCCTTCATCCGCGACGGCAAGGGCGTCGAGGAGATCCGCCAGATCTGCCACGAGCACGGCCGCGACCACGTCTCCATCTACCCCAAGATCGAGTGCGCCCTCGGCATCGAGAACTTCGACGAGATCCTCGAGCACTCCAGCGGCTGCATGGTCGCCCGTGGCGACCTCGGCATCGAGATTCCGCCCGAGCAGGTGCCGCACGCCCAGAAGGAAATGATCCACAAGTGCAACAAGGCCTATAAGCCGGTCATCACTGCCACCCAGATGCTCGACTCCATGATCCGCAACCCGCGCCCGACCCGCGCCGAGGTCAACGACGTCGCCAACGCCGTCATGGACGGCACCGACTGCGTCATGCTCTCCGGCGAGACCGCTGCCGGCAAGTACCCGGTCGAGGCCGTGAAGATGATGGCTTCCATCTGCGAGGAGACCGAGAAGTACCTCGAGGAGCGCCACGACTACCACAAGCGCGGCGGCGTCCGTGACATCAACGGCTCCATCGGCTTCGCTGCCGTGACCACCGCCAACCGCGTGGGTGCCAAGTGCATCATCGTCCCCACCGACTCCGGCCGCAGCGCTCGCCTCGTCTCCAACTTCCGCCCGAAGCTGCCCGTCTACGCCGTGTCCCCCTATGAGGAGACCGTCCGCAAGTGCAGCTTCTACTGGGGCGTCACCGCGCTTCACGCCGCTGCCGGTGGCGACATCGACCAGACCATCACCACGGCTCTCGACATCGCCATGGACCACAACCTGATCGAGCCCGGCGACATGGCCGTCGTCGCCGCTGGTGACCCGCACACCTGCCCGTCCCACGGCAACTACACCACCTCCACCAACATGCTGCTGGTGGCCCAGGTGCCCGAGAAGTAGTCAACTTCTCAAACGCTCAAAGCGCGCCCCCAAGCTTTTCGCAGCTTGGGGGCGTTTTTTGTGCTTCTGAGCCGTATGCTCAAAACGAAGTTGACCACTCCATGTATTTACAGGTTGTTGATTTGATTGAGATACATGAGCCGCGTTAAACTACGCAATAAATAGTCAAGTGGTCAACTTTGCATATCCGCAGCTAGACCTACCCAGGGCGCATCTGAGAGAGGCTTGAGTATGTCGGACTTCGAGAAGAAGGACACCTCACTGCTCTACGTGCAGGTGGCAGACTACGTTCGCGAGAAGATCTACTCCAAGGAATGGGGCGTGGACGAGCGCATCCCCTCTGAGCACGAGCTCATGGCGATGCTGCATCTCTCGCGCGGCACCGTGCAGAAGGGCATCCGCTCGCTGGTTGAGGAGGGCCTGCTCGTGCAGCAGCGCGGCCGCGGCACCTTCGTGATCCAGCCCGTTATGGCCCGCCCCTCGGGCAACAAGCTCCACTCCTTCGCCGAATCCATGACCGAGCAGGGCATCAACTTCGACACCAAGGTGGTCGACAAGCGCATCGAGCGCGCGAGCCGCATCTGCGCCGAGAACCTCGGCATCGCCGAGGGCTCCACCTACCTCTACCTCATGCGCGTGCGCTCCGTTGAGGGCAAGCCCGTCATGCTCATCGAGAGCCGTGTGAACCTCGAGCCCTGCCCCGGCCTGGAGAACGTAGACTTCGAGCGCGAGGGCCTCTTTGACGCCGTTGAGCGCACGAGCGGCCACTCCGTGGGCACCGCCGAGATGACCTACAGCGCCCGTGCCGCCGGCAAGAAGCGCGGCCGCTGGCTGGAATGTGGCGAGCGCTCCCCCGTCCTCGACCTCGACCAGCTCGTTCGCCTGGACGACGGCACGCCCGTCGAGTGGGGTAGCGTGTGGCTCCCCGCCAACCGCTGCGTCATCAGCTCGGTACGCAACCGATAGCTACCTGCAAAACCGCCTAAAGACGCTTCGCGTAGTCCGTTAGGCGCTCTACGAGCTTCTCCGTTGCGTACTCGAAGACCTCGGTGAAGAACTCCTCCGTGAAGAGGCTGTAGTCGGGTGTACCGTCGATGTGGTTGGCTCGGTTGCTCTCCACGATGCCGTTGGCCACGTCCACCGAGCGGCGCACATCAATCTCTGCCAGCGGGTACTGCGGGAACTCCGCAGCTTGCGCAATCACCGCGTCCGTCGCCGTTCCCGTGAGGGTGATGGGCAGCGTGCGGCCGAACTTGTCGAAGTCACCCTGCTTGCGGATGCGCGTCTGCTCGCCCGCCGGCACGTTGTACTTCTTGAGCCAGGCGTGCGTGGCGGTGTTGTAGGCGTTGTCGCAGCAGAGATGGGCCCAGGCGCCCAGAACCACGTCGCTTGCGCGGTAACTGGGCTCACGCAGACGCGCAACCACCGCCGCGTGCTCCTCAGGCGTGGCGGGCGTGATGAAGCTCCCACCCGCGCGCGAGATGGCCTCGCCTTCCTTCACCGTAATGGCTGCGGCACCCAGCGGCACGTTGGCCGGCACCTCTAGAGTGGGCTCAACGTAGAGGTCCCAGAACTCCTGCTCACGCGGGATGGGGATGGCGCAGGGGTCGGCAAAGTGGGTGAGCGCATAGGGCAGTATGCCCGAGGGACCGGGCAGCATGTAGCCGATGTTTACGTCTGGCACAAGGTTGCCGAAGAGGAAGGCGTTCGTGTCGCGGATGCCAAACGAGGCGGCCGGCCCCTCGGTGAGGAGTCGCTGCGCGTGCGCGATATGTACGTTCCAACTAGGCATGGCTCGATGGTATCACCCCATGCCCTCAGAAGCCGCCTCGCTCCCCCGGCGCTTATGCGTCCGTAACGCAGAAGGCCCGCCCCGCAGGCAGGGACGGGCCTCGTTAGACGCGTCGGAGAGCCAGCCTACGGCTTGTTGATATCCGTCAGCTGCATCTTGTCGATTTTCCTGAGGGCGACGAGCGTCACAGCCGCCGTAAAGAAGACGCAGATGGCAGCGCTTATCCCAATGGCGCTCCAGCTGAACTCGTGACAGAAGGAGACCGAGGGGCCCTCGGCGCCGTAGACCGACATGTTGCCCGCCCAAAGGCCGAGGGCAGAGCCAAGGACGATACCGATGGCCGTCATCACGATGGTGTCGCGGTAGATATAGCGCTTGGCGTCGCGCGTGGAGTAGCCGTTGATCATGAGCACGATGAGCTCGCGCTTCTTCTCGTTGATGAACATGACGTTGAGGTTCAGCAACACCACGACGGCAAGCATGCCCGCGAGGATCACGTAGACAGCAATGAGCGCGAAGGTGAGCTTGCCAGAGGTCCTCGTGATGGTGTTCACGTCAGTCATGACGTCGGTGAGGCTCGTAAAGTCGCTCGTGCCCTCAGAGAGCTCGCTCTCAAGCTCGTCCACGGTCTTGTCGCCGGCGTCTACCAGGTAGGCGTTATATGAGGGCGTCTCATCCAGGTACTTTTCGTAGCAGGTGGCACTCATGACCACCGGCGCATAGGTGCTGTGGCACTCGAAGAAGCCAGCGATGGGGACCTCGTACTCCTGGCCCGTCGCGTTGATGAGCTTGATCTTGTCGCCCACCTTGGCGTCATAGTAGGTGGCGTAGCCGTAGTTGATCCACGCGCCGTCAACCGAGGCCTCCGTGCCCGCAAACGACCCCTGGGTAATGAGGTGGTAGAGCTCAGAGAAGCTCTGGTTGTCCTCGGGCACGACGATGCTCGCATTGGCATAGTTGCCGTCCGGCTGCTCGAGCGCCATCGTCTTCGTCATCACCGCGGCATGGGTGAGGCCATCTGAGGTGAGCTCGGCGTCAACAGAGCCCGTGGCGGCCTCGTCGCCTTCGGCCGTCGGCTCGCAGTAGACGACCGCGTCGTAGCTAAAGATGGTGCTCGTCTGGTGCTCGATGGCAAGGTCGATGTTGCTCTTGAGGTAGAAGGCGCAGACAAGAAGCGAGCAACACCCCGCCACGCCAATCACGGTGGCAAGCACGCGACGGCGGTCGTTCACGCAGTTGTTGACCACGGTCTGGGTAAAGAGGCCAAGGCGCTTCCAGATGGGCCAGCGCTCGTAGAAGCGCTGCCTGCCGGAGGGCGGCTCCTCGCCCTGAAGCAGGTTGATGGCGTCACGCCTCAGCACTCCCCTGCAGGCGAGATAGGTGGAGAGCAGGATGAGCACGAGCTCGATACCCGAGATGAGCGCCCAATCCCTGAGGTCGAAGTCCCAAGCCGGGTCTGGCAGCACGGTGTAGTTCATGGCGCCGAGCATGATCGTCTCCACCAGGACCACGCCGAGGATGCCGCCGAGGATGATGCCCACGATGACGGCCATGACGGCATAGGCAAGGTAGCTGAAGGTGATCTCGCGGTTGCGGAAGCCCACGGCCTTCTTAGTGCCCACGAGTACCACCTGCTCGTGGATGATGCGCGAGACGGCCGAGTAGCACACGAGCAGGCCCACGATGATAAAGAGCGAGGCCATGGTGAAGCGCAGGTTCTTGAGGGTGACGACGGCCTTTTCAGTGGCGCGCATAGTGGTGTTGAAGCGCACGCTGCGAACCGTCCAGTCCATCTCGGAGGTGCTGTTGACGCGCTCCTGTGCCCGCTCGAGGGCGTCCACGCTCTCCTGCAGCTTGTCGGTGGCCTCCTGGAGCTCGGTGCGCTTCTCGTCGATCTGCGTCTGGGCCTCGGCAATCTGCGCCTGCCCGCTCTTGACCTCGGCAAGGCCGGAGGCCACCTGACCCTTGCTGCTCGCCATGCTGGCGTTGTAGCTGTCCCAGTTTGCCTGGTACTGCTGCTCGGCCGCCGTGAGCTGGGAGCCAAAGGAGTCGAGTTCCTTGCTCAGGCTCTCCATCTCGGCGCATGACTGTTCGAGCACTGCCTTGGTCTGCGCCGTACTCTGCTTGGTGGGCTCAAAGCCGGTCTTTAGCTGAGCTACGCCCGATATGCTCTGCTCAACAAGGTAGTCGAAGAAGGGATTGTCGGGCGTGTACTCAAAGGCAAGGGAGTCGACCTGGTCCTTGTAGGCCTCGTAGAAGTCAGGCGAGCCGGTAGCCACATCGCTCACGGCCTGGCTCATGGTGGCATTGTGCTCGTCGCAGGCCGTCTGGAGCTGGGCCGTGTAGGTGGCGTCGTCAATCTCGCCTGCGGCCTTCTGCGCATCGAGCGCGGCCTTCTGGGTCTGGAGATTCGTGAAACTCGCATCCGCCGTCGTGATGAAGGCGTCCACGGCCACGACCTTCTGGTACTCGGTGAGGTACGCGTCGAGGTTGCTGGCGTAGGCCGCTTGCTTCTGGGCAAGTTGCTGCGAGGCAGCGTTGTACTCCGCGCGAAGGCTTGCGAGCTGCTCGCCGGTTTGGGTGAGCGATTCGGCGGTTGTGGCGCCCTGCGAGGTGAGGAGCTCGCTTGTGGTCTCGAGCCTCACCTGCGAGTCACGTAGGGTCTGGATGCTCGCGTCGAGGTTGTCCTGCGCCTCGGAGACTTGGTCGTTGCCGTCGCTGATCTTGGCGCGTGCCTCCTCCATCTCAGCTCGGGCGTCGTCCACCTTGGCCTGGGCCTTGGCGATGATGGCCTCGCTGCGCTCCTTGGCACGGCTCGCGCCCAGCTCCTTCACGGCGTCGGAGATCTCTTCCACGCGGTCGCGGTACTCGTCGGAGTAGACATTCAGGCCGTCCAGGCCCGAGCACGAGAGCTCCGCCACGTTGTAGGTGTTGTCCAGGCTCGAGAAGTCGAAGGTCTCCTCGGGCACGAAGAGGATGCAGCTCACGGTACGCCCGTCGGTGGAGGTACCGTAGGCGCCATCGGCGTTCAGGAAGGTCGTAGCGTTGCGGGCGATGCCGACGACCTTCACCGCGTCGCAGGTGAGGTAGCTCATGCCGTCCGCGTCGTCAGAATCGTCATCGGCGTCATGGCTAAAGGTGATGGTGTCGCCGACGCTCAGGTTCTCGTTCTCGGCGTAGAGCTCGGTAATGACCGCCTCGCCTACC